>NZ_JBQDBE010000021.1:0-57700 GCF_052090685.1 Gulosibacter sp.
TCAAATGAGGCAACGTATCGAGCTACGCGGAGGTTTCTTATGAGTCAACGCGCGGGGTCGCGCGGTGTTCGTTTCTCGCGTAGACTTGCTCGTTGGTGTAGGGCTCACGCTTCGAGACCTCTTGACTCAGCCCGCTCCGGTCATTTGACCGATGCGCGGTGGAGCCCCATCGCCCGCGAGGCACGCACCGATTGCGAAGCCATTTCGCGGAAGCAGACATTAACTCATAGAACAGGAAGGCAACCATGCCAGTCCCCAAGCGCAAACTGAGCCGCTCGAACACCCGTTCGCGCCGTTCGCAGTGGAAGGCCAAGACCCCCACGCTCATCAAGACCGTTGAAAACGGCAAGGTTACCTACAGCCTCCCGCACCGCGCGAAGCTCGTAGAAGACGTTGACGGCACCCCGCTCCACTACGAGTACAAGGGCCGTCGAGTCGCCGACGCATAGTCAGTGACCACACGCACCAAGAAGTCCGACCCCGAGATTGCCGACCCAGCTCCGCTGGCACAGGCACTCGGGGTCGACTTCGTTCCAGAATTGCTCGACCTCGCGCTGACACACTCTTCGTGGGCATACGAGCACGACGAAGCGCCCGATAACGAGCGACTCGAGTTTCTTGGCGATTCGGTGCTCGGGCTTACTGCCGCGAGGCTCGTCTTTGACGAGTTTCCGGAGGCTCACGAGGGCGAACTCTCACGTCGACACCACGCACTGGTGTCGACTGTGACACTTGCCGATATCGCTCGCAAAATCGAGTTGGGGCCATTTCTGCGGCTCGGTCGCAGTGAGCACCTCACCGGCGGGGTCGACAAAGATTCGATTCTTGCGGATGCACTGGAAGCGGTATTCGGGGCGGCTCACCTCTCGGCAGGATTCGAGGTCGCAACCGACCTCATCCTTCGCCTTATCCGTCCCTACCTCGCCGATATCGATCGGCTCAGCGCGGAGATGGATCCGAAAACAGCCCTCATTGAGTGCTCCTTGGAACGCGGCGGCGATGTGCCCGTTTACGAAGTCACGGGCGAAGGCCCGGACCACGAGCGTGTGTTTACCGCGATCGTGCGCGTTTCGTGCCGCGAGAAGTTGCTCGTCGAAGCGAAGCGAGAAGGCCGCAGTAAGAAGCAGGCTGAAATTGCCGCGGCACTCGCTGCCTGGACCGAACTGCGCCAAACACCCGCCAAGGGCAAATAGCGATGCCCGAACTGCCCGAAGTGGAGGTGGTTCGTCAGGGCCTCGCAGCTGCCGTCGCAGGTTCGACGATTAGCGCTGTTGAGGTGCTCGACGAACGCGCACTCAAGCGACACCGCGGTACGCCGCTCGATTTCGTGTCGCGCCTCGAGGGGCGCGTGCTGTTGCCGGCCAGCCGGCGTGGCAAATTTCTTTGGGTGCCGCTGGAGCCACTGGCGGGGTTTGAGGCTGATTCCCGGCCGCAGGATGCGCTTCTTGCCCACCTGGGGATGAGCGGCCAAATGCTGGTGCGCACGCTCAGCGCGCCCGAGGACAAGCAGCTGCGGATTCGGATGCGGGTCGAAGGGCCGGCGGGGGAGTACGAGCTGCGGTTCATCGACCAGCGGCTTTTCGGATCGCTTGCCGTCGACGAACTTGTGGCTCCCGTGGATGCCGCGACCGAACGCATCCCGAGCCAGGTCACTCACATTGCTCGTGACCCGATCGATCCACTCTTTGATCGCAAGCTCTTCTCGCTCCGGATGCGATCGACGAAACGCGGTATCAAGGCGGCGCTGCTTGACCAGGCGATCATCTCGGGCGTGGGCAATATCTATGCCGACGAGGCACTGTGGCGAGCACGATTGCATTGGGCGCAGCCCGCGGCTACTGTTTCGGCACGCAAAATCACCGAACTGCTCGAGCACGTGCAGGATGTGTTTGCGCAGTCCCTGGAAGAGGGCGGCACCTCCTTCGATTCGCTCTACGTCAATGTGAACGGTGAGTCCGGGTATTTTTCTCGATCGCTGCAGGCCTACGGCCGCGAGGGCGAAGCCTGCCCACGGTGCGGCACCGCGATCAAGCGCGAGCCATTTGCGAACCGATCTTCGTATCGCTGCCCCCGCTGTCAGCGGAAGCGCTGATCACTGGGTTTCGTCAGAATGGGAGATCTGCAGCCTTCGTGTCGGTTGGGAGATAGAGCACCCCGACGATGGCGTTATCTTGGTCGAACGCGACCCGTCCCATAACCTCGCCAGCCTCTTGGCGTAGGGCGGTGACTCCAACGGCGATGCCGAGAAGCTTGCCATCGCTCATTTCGCTGAGTTCGTTGAGCGGGGATATGCCGCCGGGGTAGGTGACATAGGTCTTGGTGATTGATTCGAGGCTGCCGAATTCGGTCAAACACTGGTTCCAAACCTCAGCGATATCAGTCCAGGGCAGTTCTTTACGTGCTGTTGGGTGGATCATCCCCATGGCTAGTTCTTCTTCACCGCGTGAAACATGTGTGAAGAACTGTTCGGTGAGACGTTTTGGTTCATTGAGGTTGCGGGGGGTCATCTGTTCTCCTGTCAGGATGTTCGTTGTAGTTCCGAATCGTTTGAATGCTGCTTGTCGTGTGATGCCAAGGCGCCGGCCAATATCTGCCCATGACTTTCCAAGTGCCCGTTCGGCAGCCACAGCGTTCGCCAGGTTTTGCTCGGCGTCTTGCAACGCATTGAGTGCTCTCAATAAGTTGTCCATGAAGAAAGTCAACCATTGGTTGACTGTCGCGTCAACCATAAGTTGACAGAAATCGAAACAATCACTGCCGTACGGTGCTCGGCAGCCCCTCGGTGCGATGTTTGATCCGCTCGCTCCTCTCAGTAGCGTCGGTGGCGACTCTGAGACCTGCGGATAACCTCGGTCGACATTACCAATTATTGGTATACTCGTCGCATGGCAACCAATACCTCGGTCAGCTTGGATGACCATTTCGCAGGATTCCTCGCACGAGAAGTTGAGAGTGGGCGTTACAAGTCAGCGAGCGAGGTGGTGCGTGCTGGGCTGAGGCTGCTCGAAGATCGAGAGACTCAGATGAGGGCTCTGCGAGAAGCGCTCCTTGCTGGCGAAGCGAGTGGTGAGCCTGAGCCGTTTGACTTCGACGCATTCATTGCCGCGAAGAAATCGTGAGCATCGTTCGGTTCACTCCTGCGGCGCGGCATGATCTTTCATCGATTTGGGATTACACCGCCGAACGCTGGGATGTATCGCAAGCTGACACCTATATTGGCGAACTCCAAGCCGCGATCGAACGTGTTGCAGAACAGCCAGAACGCGGTCAGGCATGCGATGAGATTCGAGAGGGCTATCGTCGATATGCGGTCGGTAGCCATTTGGTGTTCTATGTCACGTCAGAACTCGGCGTTGATGTGATCCGTATCTTGCATCAGCGAATGGATCCAAGCAGAGACTTCTAGCGCACTGGGCAGTATCGGCCGTATTCGGACATGAACGTGCATAAGTGTTGAAGTCGGGGTACTTTTCGCGATCGCTGCAGGCCTACGGCCGCGAGGGCGAAGCTTGCCCGCGCTGCGGTACCGCGATCCAGCGCGAGCCATTTGCGAATCGGTCGTCGTATCGCTGCCCGCGGTGTCAGCGCATGCGGCAGTAATGCGGCAATAACCTATTCGGTTTGTGCAGATGGCATCATTAGAAGAAAGCGGCCCAGCCGAAGAATTTGACTTCGCTGTATTCATCTCGGCGAAGAAGTCTTGAACACTTATCGGCTGAGAGGCCGTTGATCAAAATTCGTTAGCCTCGAATCATGTCAAGGAAGACAGTCGCCAGTCGTCCCGCGCTCGCGTGGGGGCTGCTAGCTGCTCGTCTCGCCGCGATCGCGATCGTAACAGTCGTGATGTGGGCCATCCTCGCCGGATTTTTCGATACCCCTGGGTTCCCGCCGAGCATGGTCTGGGCGACCGCTGGCCTGCTCCCCGTTAACCTGCTTAGCCTGTGGCTCGTGTTGCGACTCTATCGTCGCGAAGGCATTTCATTGCGGGATGCATTAGGTATCCGCCGAGGCAAGATCGGTCGGGACATCCTCTGGGGATTGTTGTGGCTGGTCGTCGTGAACACACCGTTTATGGTCGGGGTCTCTGGCACGGTGTTTTTGATGTACGGCGCGGACGCTCCGGCTGCCTTCGAGACAATCTTCGTGAACCCGGAAGCGACTTCCGACATCGCACCGCTCTGGTTGCTGGTGATTTCGATCATCACGGTCATCCCGTTCATGCTCATTAATGCGCCGACCGAGGAACTCGTCTACCGCGGCTATGGCATGGACGGTATCGCGACAAAACACGGCGGCGTGTTCGCCGTGATCGCGACGTCGATTCTATTTGGCGTGCAGCACATGGCCTTCGCCGCGACGCCACCTGGAATGCTGGTTTTCTTCGTTGCCTTCACGCTGTGGGGTGCTGCCGCCGCAATCATTGTGCGGAAGCAAAAGCGGCTGTTCCCGATCGTGATCGCGCATTGGATCATCAACATTATGCTCGCCGCACCCGCGATCGTTTTCCCGATTCTGCAACTCACGGGCGTGATTCCAACCCAGTGACTTGACCGACCTATCTCGGTGCGATTGCCCGAAGATTTGCGAGTGGTCCACTCGACTCTCGCTTGGTGCGACAACCCGTCTCAGAACGGTTGCATTGAGCAGACGCTGCTGTAACCATGAATAAGCTGCACGCATGGTCGACGTCCGTGCGTCGCCGTACAATAAGGGCATGACTCCGAAGCTGTCTGACTGCATTGAAGCGGGCAAGAGCCTCGACGCCGATGAGCGCGAGATTGCCGCGCTCGCGCTTCAGCAGGTCGATCGGACAGCCCAGGCAGAGATCGATGCCGCCTGGGACGAGACGATCGACCGCAGGTTTGATGATCTTGCCAACGGCGAGGTTACGCCAGTCAGCGGCCGTGAGACCATCGCCATCGCGCGCGCGATCGGCTGCACGGCGCGGATGAACCTTGACTGGAGCGAGCATCCTGAGGCTCGTGCCGACTTCCTGGACGCCCACCGGCGCTACGACGAGATCGGCGACGGAACGCTGGGTGACGAGTTCATCGACGCGGCCGAATCCGCGGCGGAGCTGATTCTTCGGTGGCCGGACGAGGCGATGGTACGTACATGGCACCTCGGCAAGTTCCCTTACCGGCTCGTTTACACCGTCCGCGCGAAAAGAGGTCTTCGTGCTTGCCTACGCGCACGAGGCGCGCAAGCCCGGCTACTGGTCGCACCGCGTGAGCAACTGACCTGTCAATGCAGCAACCGCGTCGTTTCGACTCGGGGACCCTGTACGTTTCAAACTCTGAAATGTACGATATAAGCATGGCTACCTTGGCATCCTCTGACGCACGTAAGAACTTTGCTGATGCAATTCGCATGGCTCAGACCGAGCCTGTCATGATTGAAAAGCGTGGCGAACGTCAAGTAGTGATGCTTGCGCCAGAATTGTTTGAGCGCCTCACGGAGGCTGCAGAAGAGCTCGAAGACACTGTTGCCTTCGATGAAGCGATGAACGAAGAGGGGGAAAATATCCCCTGGGACGAGGTCAAAGCTGATCTGGGATGGGCGTGAGTTACCGCATTGAGGTTCGTCCCGCTGCACTCCGCGCGCTACGCAAAGTTCATCCGGACCACCGGAAGCGTATCCAAGGTGCCATAGCGTTGTTGGCTCAAATCCCAAGGCCGCCAGGAGCAGTTGCTCTCCGTGGCCGCGAAGGGATGAGGGTGCGCGTTGGCGACTATCGGATTATTTATACCGTTCGAGACGATGTGTTGCTCGTTGTTGTGGTGAGTGTTGGACACCGCAGGGAGATCTACCGTTGAGCTCAGGCACAGGCTGGGCCCTCGCGCAAAGAAATTACCTGCGATGACGCGGTATGACGACGAGTTGCATACTTCGGTGACAGTCATTCGGACACTGGTTAGCGTGGCCGCATGACTACTACACTCACTGCATCCACCGAAATTCCTGAAATCTCCGCAGACGACCGTGCCGAGCGTCTCACCGAGGCAGGTCAAGCTTGGAGCGACCGCATCGACGCGAAGCGCTCCTCTTCAGAACTCACGTACCGCGTCACCGGTTTCGGCGAAGGTGCCGTTGCGACTCGCGTGACCTCAGGGAAGCACGAGTTCGTGGTCGACGAACCGGCCGCGCTCGCGGGTGATGACGTCGGTGCGAGCCCGGTCGAATACGCACTCGGCGCACTCATTGGGTGTCAGACCGTCGTGTACCGCCTCTACGCACAGAACCTCGGCATCCAGGTTGATGAAATCAAGGTCACTGCTGAAGGTGATCTCGACGCGGCTCGTTTGCTCGGGAAGGACCCTTCGGTCCGCCCCGGATTCAGCGGCGTTCGCCTTAATGTTGAGATCACGGGACCGGAAACCCAGGAGCGCTACGAAGAACTCCGCGTTGCCGTTGATGAGAACTGCCCGGTATTTGACCTCTTCGCGAACCCGACCCCGGTCGAGGTGACCGTCACGAAGGCTTGACTCCTTCAGTTTCAAGCTGCGAAAGCCGCGCTCACAGCGCGGCTTTCGCAGCTTAAGATTCGCGATCAGTAAGAGTGCCAGTCGTCGCTCGAGTCCTCCGTGCCCGCATCCGGATCGCCACCGAGCATTTGGCGCGTGAGCTGACCTCGCGCGCTCAACAGCTCCTCGAGCGCGAGTTCCAAATGTGCGTCACCTGCGGTTTCGTCGGGGGCGGCTGCGAGCAAGACGCTGCGGCGGACCAATTCTTTGGCGAAGGATGCGGTTACCCCGTCCGTACGTTCGGCCGCTTCGACGAGGGCCCGCTCCGAGAAGTTCAGACCGCGCGCATAGTGTCGGTAGAGCCGTGTCCGTTCGTCGAGCTCGGGCAGCGGAATTTCCACTGCGAGATCCACCCGGCCCGGTCGTTGCGCGAGGGCACGTTCGAGCACATCCACCCGGTTCGTGGTCATCACGAACGCAACGTCGGCATCACCATCCAGGCCATCGAGTGCCTCAAGGACTTCGAACAGCAGTGGTTGCGGCGAATGGTGCCGTTCCATCGCCACGAGGTCGATGTCCTCCAACACCACGATCGAAGGCGAAAAGGTCCGCGCGATCTCGGCAGCCGTGCTGATGAATTGGATGCTCGTCCCAGTCAATAAAATCACGGTCGCCTCGATCGACCTCGACAGCAGGTGACGCACCGTGAGTGTCTTGCCCGTTCCCGGAGGTCCATACAGCAGCACTCCGCGTTTGAGGTGCTGGCCCGCGGTGAGCAAGAGTTGGCGATGTTCGCCAATCCCGACGACGTGTTGGACGACCTCGTCGAGGATTCCTTCCGGCAGAATGACATCCTCCAAGGACACATCCGGGCGCTGGAGGAAAGTCGCACCCGCATCGCCGCGGCCGTACTCAGTTGGTGTGAAAGACAACACCTGGCCGCGCAATACGCTGTGCTCGAGCATTAGGGCACGCAAGTGTGACAGGAACGCAGAGACGACACTGGGGTCGGTTCCCATCACTTCGAGACCCGCGCTTTTGCGCCCTCGTTCCGGAGCCGCGGCCCGCTGCGTGAGCGCGATTGGCTGTCCGTCATGGGCGAGCAGGCGCACACCCATCGAGACAACCCGACGGTTCGTCGTCGGCCCGGTTGCCCGCTCAGAATAATCCACGGGTCCTATCGGGAAGGGCACGTGCGGGTTGCTGATCAGCTCAGCCATGCCCATGTGGTGACGCTGCTCACCTCCGCCGACGCCAAGCAGTTCACCGTTCGTTTCGGCGGCGATCAAATCCAATGCGATATCCGCATCCACGAGACGGTGGTCAGCAATATCTTCTTGCACGACCGCGACTTGCGACGCATCC
The DNA here is from genome assembly GCF_052090685.1 of Gulosibacter sp. Taxonomy (NCBI): domain Bacteria; kingdom Bacillati; phylum Actinomycetota; class Actinomycetes; order Micrococcales; family Microbacteriaceae; genus Gulosibacter; species Gulosibacter sp. Next base: position 7,830 of record NZ_JBQDBE010000021.1, read on the forward strand.
GCGCCGAGGTGATCGCTCACGATATCGCCGAGGGGAGTGCGTTTCGGGAGCAATTCTTGCTGACCAAGCGCATTCACGCGTTCGAGGTAGCGGGCAACGGCCCGCATTATTTCCCGGTCTTGTTCGTCCATTCGCGGCCTTCCGTCTACCGGATGCTCACGGTAGCAGGGCTGGCATGCACCGAGCCCTGCCGGCTACCGGTCCACGCAGCGAAAAACCTCGAGGTTTGAGATTGCTCGGCTATCGGCTGCTGCTAGTCCTCGAGAATTGGCGTCCGACCGTATTTCGCCATGAGGAGCAGCACGAGTGCGCCGCCCGAAAGGATGCCGTCGACCATGCCAGCAGGCAGCATGAACATCATCAGTGCCAAGGTGACCGTGCAGTTAATGAGTGACAGTACATAGCCCCACTGCCGATTTCGAAGTACCCCGATTGATCCGAGGATGCGTAGGGCCACGAAGACGCCACTGATCGCCATCATGAGGTACAGGTGGTCGTCAAAGAACGGGACGATAAAGGAAAATCCGCGCGAAAGCATCCCGGCATCGATACCCATTGCGAGCATGACAAAAAGCCCGATAAAGGGCAGTCCTTCCATGAGCACGCCCTGCGCGAACTGAAGTCCTGCGGCCCATTTCAGTTGCGTGCGGCTCGTTCGGGACTTTCCATCGGTCGGCGCCATCCGCGAAGAACTCCTTGACGTTGTGGGGAAACCTGCGGCCCTGATCCTACAGAGCCGCTGAAACATGTGAGTTTCAGGTGAAGGCTTGCGCATGTAATGGTGATGCTCGCATGCTTGAAACATGTCAATGATTCAAGTGAGAAATGTGCCCGAGGAATTGCATCGAAAGCTGAAAATGCGGGCCGCACAAGAAGGAATAACATTGTCGGAGTTTGCGCTTCGCCAATTGAGCGATGCAGTAGCGGTACCGAGCGTGCAGGAGTTGAAAGAGCGTCTAGATGGTCGCGAGCCGCAACCATATAACGGCGAGACTGCGGCAGATTCGGTGCGTGCTGAACGAGATATCCATTGATTGTTCTCGATACTTCGGCAGCGATCGAACTCTTACTCGCACTTCCGCAATCCAAAGCTGTGCAAGAAGAAGTTGAACGGGCGGGATGGCGCCTCGCGGCACCAGAGTTGTTGACTATTGAAGTGCTTCAGGTCATGCGTCGCCGCGTCGCGGCCCAGCTGTCCTCGCTTTCAAGCGCGAATACTGGGCGAGCACTGTTCACTGACCTAAACATTCAATTTTTCGATCATTCATTGGTCGCCAATCGTGTGTGGGAACTCCGGGAAAACCTCACCGCTTATGATGCGAGCTATGTGGCACTTGCCGAGCTTCTTGACGCACCGCTGCTGACTACTGATGAACGATTGGCTCGTGCTCCAGGGCATCGAGCACAAGTCATTATCGCGGGGTCGAACTAACTGGCACTTGCGCCGGGGAGCCCAGCACTTCGCCGATGATGATGGAGGCGATCGCGCCACTGAGGAGTAGCCCTGCGAGGACGACAAGTTGAAAGAGCCCCGCGTCGATCGGACTTGCGCCGGCGAAGACGGCGCCGGTGAAGGCACCGGGAAGCGTCACGAGCCCGGTGGTTTTCGTTTGGTCGATGGACGGGATGAGCGAGAGTTTCGCTGCGGCAGCACGAAACCTCGCGGTCGCTTGACGGTTCGTTGCGCCGAGCGAGAGCCACCCCTCGATTTCGCCGCGATGGTCTGCGAGTTGTTCGCGGAGGTGCCGCGCCGACAGTGTCGTCACAGTCATCGCGTTGCCGATGACGATACCGCCGACCGCGAGGAGGTACTGCGCTCCTAATTCAATCGTGCCGGTGCCGAATGCTATTCCGATCGCTGCGGTTACGCCGCTTGCGATCGACAACGCGACCGCAAGTAACACTCTGGCGCTCATCCCGATTCGATTCGCCGCTGTGAACACCGCGATGATAAGCATGACCCCGAGCCAGGCGAATACCCACCCGACATTGGTCATGATGAACGACAGAATGAGTGCGAGGACCGCGAGTTGCAGACCGGCGCGAACAATCGCTACGACCGGTTCCCAACCCAGCGGCACTTTCGCGCGCCACAGAATGCCGGCGGCGAGCAACGCCATGCACAGGCACATGATGACGATGCGGGTCGGGTCGAGGGTTTGGTCCACACTCACTAACCTAACGTGGACTGGGCAGTCCGAGTGGTGCGCCTGACCTGGGTGACGCTGTACTAATTGCCTGGCAAGCGAGCGTTGAGTGCGCTGCTGTTTGTCGCGATTGAGCGAGACAGAATCCAATTGAATACGCGAGTGGTTCGTGAAATACAAGCCATTTCGTTAGCTCGGCAATTCTAGTGATTATTCCAAGTCTCGTAGGTGCTTATTGGACCAATCATTCGAAAACTTCGTCTGCGCGTCTTAACTCCGCGCCAAGCGCAAGAATTGTCTCGCGGTGGTTCGCGCTCATAGGGGAACTGTATCGCGCAGGATCGAGCTACCGATTCCAGTTTTCTCGTATCGGTCAAACACTTGTTGGGAGTCGATGACATCAACCGAAAGTCCAGTAATTTCGGTCAACGCCTCGGACAATCGAATCAAATCTCGATTCGAGTCGGGCCTGAACTCGACGATGAGGTCGATATCTGAGCCAGGTCGATCAGTGCCTCGCGCCGTGGACCCGAATATTCCAGCCTTGCGGACTCCGAACGTCTTCAGCGCACGAATGATATCGCTGCGGTGCGCTGCGATCGCTTCTCGTGGCATCAGCGTCGGTGTACCCATATCGCAATTCTAACGAGTATTGCGTCTTGGGACGCGTTTCTGCCGCGGCTACCGAATTGTGCGGAGTCAGACAAACGATGAGCAGTTACATTGCTATCGATCTCCACTCCCATCCACAGAACTCCTCGCCAAATGGCCGATCAGCGGCAGGCACGCCGGTAGGATTCATGCATCCAGTTCCCGGCGAGCAACGCCATGCACAGGCACATGATGACGATGCGGATTGGGTCGAGGGTTTGGTCCACACTCACTAACCTATCCTGAGCGATAGTGGCCGTTTGGCGATGAGCAGGAAGCCGATCGAGTGAGGATCACTGTGCAACGCAGAATGATCGCGGCAGGAGTCTTTGCAGCATTGTGGCTCTTGTTCGGTCTCGGATCGTATGCCTTGCAGTTCGCCGGTGGTGCCGCAACGACCGTGGCCCGGCTGATTCCATCGCCGCTGACTGGCACCTATTTTGGCCTCCCCTTGGGGTGGGTGGTCGCGGTTCACGCGCTGACAGTGCTGGTCGTCTTCGCCGGGTATACAGCGATCGTGTCGCTGCTCGCGTCCCGCTCGCGTGTCTCGTTTGCTACGGGATGGCTCGCTGCGGTGCTTACGGCTTGTCTGGTTGGTGGCGTCCTCGACCTCGGGAGATTTGTGGCCTGGGTTGGCATTCTCGGCATCCGCGGTTCGCTAAACATGATGGAATCCGCGCCGCAGATCGTGTTCTGGGCCTTGCTGGTCGGGTGGATTCCCGGGCTCATCGCGGCTTCGAGCCGCCGGGCCGAAGGCGACCGTACCAAGAACAACCCGAAGGTCAGTCTCTTCGCAGTCACGTCAATCGCGATATGTGCCGCAGTTGCGCTGCCGTTTGTGGCGCACGGCGCGAGTGACGCATCCCAGGCGCAACTGCTACGAGAGCAAGAAGAAGCAGAAGCCGAGGCGCTCGCGAATGCCGATCCAGCGGGCGCTGCACCGCGCGATCCAGATGCCACCGGGGAGCCCGTACCGACTGTGGTGCCATCGACAACGCCGGCGCCAGCTGACGCGTGCACGTCCGCGAACTCGACGATCATGGCACCGAGTGCGGATGCCGCGACTGGGCATCGAGTGCAGCAACTGCAACTCGTCAATACCTCGGATGCGCCCTGCACCGTCGAGGGCTACCCGGATGTCGCGTTCGGTGATCAAAACGGCCACCTATTGGATGTGCAAATTGAGCACGGCGACTCGTTCATGGCGCAAGATCCGGGTCCGGTGCCGATCACCCTTGAGCCGGGTGATTCAGCGGCGGCGAGCTTGGGGTGGGATGCCAATTCGGTGCACGGTAGCCTCGCGGCTCGAAGCTTGTGGGCGGCGGCATACCCGGGCGCTGAGCGGCTAAATTGGGGCGTCACACACGACATCGTTCCCGGGGCGACGGTGTATGTCACGGCCTGGCAAAGGTGCGAGTAGGCGATCTGGTTTCCACGGGGCAGCTTGCGGCTCATGAGCGCATTCCTTCGGTCAGGCAACTCGCGAAGGATCTAGACGTTGCGCCGGGTACGGTCGCGAAGGCTTACAAGGCGCTCGGCACTCGAGTAAGTGAAGGCGCTGGGGCAGTTCAGCGTTCGGTGCTGACTGCCGCGCGCGAGTTAGTTGACAACAGTGTTCGCTCCGGTACGAGCTTGGACGAGACTGTTCGCATATTGCGCGCGATCTGGCCCGAAGAAGAAAGTACGCGCTAATTCGTCGGTGCCGCTTGGTTTGCTTGGTGGGTGGGACGACAACGAGACGCTACAAGCAGCTAACGTCGGAGGCCCCGGTTACCGTAATGACACCGTGCGCAGGCCTCGGCAAGCTAATGCATTCGATAAAAGATTCGAAGAATAGTGGTTGACAACTCGAATATATGTTCGCTAAAATTGAATGCAAGAAGTCGGGTGAAAGTTCGACATTGAGTTTGCTGCCACACGAGGGGGTGACACCAAATGACCATCAACCACGACGACCCAGATAACGTCGGTCGGGACCGTCCGCGGGAGAACCGTGGCCGGCGCACGGACGCGGATGCGCTCCGCGCTGGTGAGCTGAAGTCCGCCCTGTCGGAGTTTGGTGACGCATACACTGCGCGTGGTGTGAGTGAGGGGCGGATGATCCGTGCCTTGAGTACCGCATACGGCATTGCGTGGGAGCGTGCCCAAGCAACGATTGCGTCGCCTGCGCATGTGCGCGGAAGCGACGAGCAGGTGTTCTCGTGGCACTTCACCTCGGTACTTGGTGAGTTCGCGGTCGCGACTCACGACTCCGACCGATCGCTGCGCAACCGCGCCGCTGACGCCCACCTGCTCGTTACGAAGTTTCTGTCGTGGGTGGAAGCGCTCGAAGCCGGGTTCGTGGACATGCGCCATGTCACGGCGATGCTCCAGCACAGCCGGGCACTCGACGATAGTCATCTTCCGGCCTATGGGGCACAAGTGCTCGAGTACGCGTCCTCGCACACCCCCGGTCAAACTGCGCGGTTCGCGGAGCGGGCTGCGAGCACGATCGCCGCTGAGGCTTTCGAGGCTGCGCATGAGCGAGCCCGTGCGCAGCGGTCGGTGCGGATTCGCCACGACGGCCTCGGCATGGCGGTATTGAATGCCTACTTGCCGAGCGAGATCGCGGCGCCCATCGGGCAGTTGCTCGACAAGCGGGCCCGGGAACAGCGTGAGTTCGACGCGGCTGCGACCGAGGACCACGCCGCCGCGGTCCGTGCGGCTAGGGTCGCTGGCGCGGCAGCACCGGCTGTGTTCGCGCCGGATGCCCGCACAGTCGTGCAGATCCGCGCCGACGTATTCGCGGAGACTCTGTTATGTGCGACGCCGGGTGCGTCGAATGTGCGCGCGGTTGTGAGTATCACTGTCCCCGCTCTGACGTTGTTGGCGGGTCGAGTGGATGGAACCGCACCAGCGTTGTTGGATGGCATGTTGCCGATGAGTTTTACTGAGGCCCGCCAGCTTGCTGGCGAAGCGACTTCGTTCGAGCGGGTGCTTACCGATCCGGTCACCGGGCACACCACATGTGTGGACACCTACCGCCCAGACTCGAGCCTCCGGCGATTCTTGCAGGTTCGCGACCGTACTTGCCGGTTCCCCGGCTGCATCCGTCCGGCGGCGTTGTCGGATCTTGACCACACGACGCCCTATATCGACGGCGGCGCGACAAGCGAGCAGAATCTCGCGCACTTGTGTCGCGGGCATCATGTGCAGAAGCACGAAAAGCCCTGGTCGGTCACCAACCTCGGCGGTGGCGTCCTCAAGTGGCAAACACCTCTCGGACAAATCGTGGCGACTGCACCCGAACCGATCGGTCCGAGGTTCCACCCCAAGATCAATGGCACCGCAGCCGACTGCCATGATGGGGGAGAGTCGCAATTTGGCGATGAACAAAATTCTGCCAGTGTGCCCACTGACAGCAATTGGGCGGATGAAAACGACCGGCCGCTATGGGACGACACTCCGCCGCCATTCTGACTTGAAGGTGTTCTCGACGCCCAACCCACAGAACTCCGCACCAAATGGCCGATCAGCGGCAGGCGCGCCGGTAGGATTCATGCATCCAACTCCCGCAAACTGCCCACCGGGAACATCCGCGGCGAACCGAAAGCAAAACCATGCATTTGAAGACCTTGACGATCAAAGGCTTCAAGTCGTTCGCGAAACCGACCACGCTCGAGTTCGAGCCCGGGGTGACGTGCGTGGTTGGGCCAAACGGCTCCGGTAAGTCGAACGTCGTGGATGCGCTGGCCTGGGTCATGGGAGAGCAGGGCGCTAAGACGCTCCGCGGCGGGAAAATGGAAGACGTCATCTTCGCCGGTACCGCAACGCGCGGACCGCTCGGACGCGCCGAAGTTGCCCTCACGATCGACAATGCGGATGGTGCGTTGCCCATCGAATACACCGAAGTCACCATCAAGCGGACGCTCTTCCGCTCGGGCGGCAGCGAGTACGCCATCAACGGCGAACAAGTGCGTCTCCTCGACGTGCAAGAGCTCCTCAGTGACTCGGGTCTTGGGCGCGAGATGCACGTCATCGTCGGCCAAGGTCGCCTCGACACCGTCTTGCGTGCGACTCCCGAAGAGCGGCGCGGTTTCATCGAAGAAGCGGCCGGAATCCTCAAGCACCGTCGACGCAAAGAGAAAACGGTGCGCAAGCTCGAGGGCATGGAGCAAAATCTGCAGCGGCTCCGCGATCTCGTGACGGAAGTCCGCCGGCAGCTGAAACCACTCGGGCGGCAAGCCGAGGTCGCACGCAAAGCGCAAGGGATCGCCGCAATCGTTCGCGACGCCAAAGCGCGCCTCTACGCTGACGAAGTCGTGGGCCTGCGCGACCAGCTGCGTCGCGCATCCGCCACAGAACAGGAACGTTCCACCGAGCGCCTCGTGCTGCAAGAGAAACTCGATCAGTCACTCCAACGGATCGAGCAGCTCCAGCAAGCCCAGCGCGGCGACGCGGTCGACAAAGCACGTCGCGTGGCATTCGACCTCGAAAGTGTCCGCGAACGGCTCCGCAACTTCCAAATGCTGGCGGGCCAGCGGGAATCAATGCTTCGGTCTCGACTCGAAGAGCCCGCCGTGACGGTTTCGGTATCGGATGCGGACATCACTGCGGTTCGTGAGGAAGTGACCGATCTGCAGCGCCGCGGGTCCGAGGCCGAAGCGTCCTGGCAGCACGCGCAAGAGGCCACCGCCGCGGCACGAAGGGAACTCGACGCCCTCGACGAAGAGATCGCGGCGCAGTCTGCCCTGCTTTCGAAGCACGACTTGCTCTCCACCGAGCTCAAGGGCAAAGCGGATGCGGCAGCACAACGTCTTGCCGGAGTCCGCGGCGAGGTACTTCGTAGCGAGAACTCGCTGCGTTCGGCTGCGGACCGTTTGAACACTGCGGAACAAGAACTCGTCGAGGTTGAAAGCGAAGCGGAAGCGAGCGAGGTCGACTCATCGGGGCTCGACGACCGCTATGCGCAGGCACAGGACCTCGTGACGAGCGAGCAGGCACAGATGGACGAATTGCGCGATGCGATTCACGATCTCGAACGAGAACGCGATTCACTCGATGCCCGCCGCAAAGCGCTTTCGCTCGCATCCGAGGTTCGTGACGGTGCCCAAGCGCTCCTGGCGAGCGCACAAGAGGGCATTGTCGGCCGAGTCAGCGACAAGCTGCGCGTCGAGCGCGGCTTTGAAACAGCGATCGCGGCGGTACTCGGTGAAGCGGCGGATGCGGTGCTCACTTCCTCAGACGAGGTTGCGTTTGCACTCGTGGCTGAGGGCAGGACGGACGGTCGAGTCCAGCTGGTGGCGGAATTTTCGGGCGCACGTGAGGATGCAGATTTCGCTGCGGACGTGCGGAAAACAGGGGAGCAGCACGGCATTTCGCTGCAGCCCGCGACAGAACTCATCCGAGGTGTCCCGGCCATTACCGCACAGCTCGCACGAACGCTGATCGTGGAGTCGCTTCCGAGTCGCGACATTTCGCGCGCGGTGCTCGAATCACTGCCGCAGGGCTCAGCGCTTGTGAGCCGCGACGGTGCAGTCCTCACCTCGAGCACCCTCACCGCAACGAGCGATTCCGAAAACGACGCGGGTGGCGCAAGCCGCATCGAGTTGCTTGCGGAACGCGACCGGGCCGCAAGCGAACTTGAACGCGTAACCAAAGAGCTCGACGCGCGCTCAATTGAACGGGCCGAGCGCCGCGCATCCTTGCAATCGGCAAAATCTGCCGCGGAAGCCGCACTCGCGGATCTTCGCGGGTTCGACGCGGAATTGGCAGCACGACGCGAAGCGCTCAACCGGGCCCGCGCCAGAGTGGAATCCGCGAAGGGTGAACTTGGGCGCGCAGAAAAGGCGAAGGAACTCGCCTCGCAGAATATCGCCGAGGTGGAGGAACGCGCCGCCAAGGCGAAATCGGCGCTGGAGATTCACCAGTCGCAGCCCCGTCCGATATTCGATGGATCGAAGCGCGGCGAATTTGCTGCGACCGTAGAAACCCGCCGCGAGGCCGAGGTAGAGGCAAGACTCGCGGTGGAAACACTCCGCGAACGACTGCGCGCAGAACAACTGCGGATCGGTGAACTCGAACGTAAACGCGAGGCAGAACGCGAAGCCGCGGACCGGGCCGCCCGCGAGACGGTGCTGCGACGGGCGGAACATGAGCGTGTGCTCGCGATCATCGCACGCATCCCGGTGCTGCTCGAATCAATCGACCGGAGCCTGACGGAAGCACGCACCGAGCTCGCCGAGGCCGAGCGAAAACGCGAGGCGCAGGACAAAGAACTCCTCGATCTGCGTGAGCGCGAATCGCAGCTGCGCAAACGGCTCAATGTCATCACCGAAGACGTCCACAATCTCGAGCTGCAAATGTACGAGCGAAAAATGCAGCTCACTAACCTTTTGGAGCGAGCCGCCAGCGAACTCTCGCTGGCGGAAGAGGTACTTCTCGACGAGTACGGGCCGGAGAGCTACGAAGACGGGGAGGTCTTCGATCGTGCCGAGCAGCAAAAGCGGCTCAAGCAAGCGGAAAAGGAAATGTCGCAGCTCGGTCGCATCAACCCGCTTGCGTTGGAAGAGTTTTCCGCACTCGAACAGCGCCACGCCTATCTCAACGAGCAGCTCTCGGACCTCGAGACCACCCGCGCGGACCTCATGAAGATCGTGTCGGATATCGATGAGCGGATGCGCACGGTCTTCGCCGAAGCATTCGCCGACACCCGCGAAGCTTTCCACGAGGTCTTCCCGATCCTTTTCCCCGGCGGAAGCGGGGATATTTCCCTCACCGACCCCGAGAACTTGCTTCTCACCGGTATCGAAGTGGCGGTGAAACCCGCCGGCAAAAAGATCGACAAGCTTTCACTGCTCTCCGGTGGCGAACGCTCGCTCGCAGCGGTCGCGCTCCTCGTCGCAATTTTCAAGGCACGTCCGAGCCCCTTTTACATCATGGATGAGGTGGAGGCCGCGCTCGACGACGCTAACCTGGGGCGCCTGCTCGAGGTCTTTGAGAGTCTTCGGGAGTCGAGTCAGCTCATTGTGATCACCCACCAGAAACGCACGATGGAGATTGCGGATGCGCTCTACGGTGTGTCGATGCACCGCGATGGTGTCTCCACCGTGGTCGGTCAGCGTGTGCGCGAGTAGCGCCGCCTACCATGGGGAGACGAGAGTGAGATCGACAAGGGAGTCGAAATGACAGAGCAATTATCCGTCGCGCCGGAATTTGTGCGCCTGAAGACCCAGCACACCGCCGTCGTTCGAGGGGAGGGCGTGCCGGTGGAAGACATGATCCGCTTCCTCGACTCGGCGTTCACGGTGCTTCGCGCAGCGGTGGATGCCGCCGCCATTGCCCCGGACGGCCCGGCCTATAGCCGTTATGACACTGAACTCGAAGGCGACGTGACCATCGAAGCGGGGATTCCGCTCCTCGCCGCGCTCAACGGGCCGATGGAATTCAACGGCGTGACGATCGTGCCGGGGGAGTTGCCCGGGGGAGAGGTTGCCCGTGCGATTCATGTCGGTCCGTATTCAGAACTTTCGGATGTGTGGCAGGAATTCTTAGCGGACGTCGAGCGCACCGGCCGGTCGCCGCAGAAACCATATTGGGAGACCTATCACGTCACGCCGGGGCCCGGAACGGATCCCGCGCGATTGCGAACGGAACTCACCGCGCTCGTCACACCCCAATAATTCAAGGAGCACAGCACCCATGCCGCTTTCCGCAATCGAATTCATTGACTTTCCAGGGTGCCCCACCGCCGTTGTTCGGCGCGAGGCACTGACCACCGACGCGATGGCGCCCTTTATGGATTCCTCCTTCGGAGCCCTCGGTGCCGCTATCCAGTCAGGAGTGTTCACTCCGGCCGGGGCGGCATTCTCTCGCTATAACTCAGCGTTCAGCGAGACAGTCGATCTCGAAGCGGGGTTCCCGACCGTCGAACCACTGTCGCAGGATTTTGAGTCCGGGGATGTGACCGTGGTGGCCTCCGAACTGCCAGCAGGACTCATCGCCACGGCGAAGTTCACGGGAAGCTACGAGGGCCTCGGGGATGCGTGGGCTGAGTTTCTCGGCGGCGTAACGGCACAGGGGTATGAAGTGCTCATGCCGTATTGGGAGGCCTACGACACCGAGCCGACCCCCGAGATGGATCCCGCGGATCTCATTACGGGGCTCGCAACGCTCGTGCGTAAAGCCGGCTAGCAGCGCGTGACGCCGACCCCTACCAAGCTTCGAGCGCGCGCACGGTCGAGATTGCCGCTTGCGCGGCTTCCGCGCCCTTGTCTTCGCTGGAGCCGGGAAGCCCCGAACGATCAAGCGCCTGCTGCTCCGTGTCACAGGTGAGGAGACCGAACCCGACGGGAATGCCGGTGTCGAGCGCGACGGAATTAAGTCCATCCGTGGCGGCACCGCAGACAAAGTCGAAGTGCGGAGTGCCGCCGCGGATCACGACGCCGAGCGCGATAATCGCATCGGGAGCGCGTTTCGAACGGGCGATCCGTGCGGCAGCGACGGACAGCTCGAAGGATCCGGGGACCTGCACGACCTCGATATCAGTCACCTTGGCTTCTTCGAGTGCTCGCTTTGCGCCATCAAGCAGTGCCGTGGTGATCTGCTCGTGCCAAGAGGCGGCGACAATCACGACGCGCAGCCCGGTGCCGTCAACCTGAATGGTGGGGGAGCCTTCTTTACTCATGTGGTTCCTCATTCTGCAATTTAGTGGTGGGCAAGCGTCAGCTGTTTCGGATGCACCGCCAGCGGATCGTGTTCGCGTCGCCAGTCGATGAGATCGCTGATGTTGAGCAGCACGAGACCCTCCTCGGCCGTGAGTCGCTCGGCTTCGGGGAGCCGCATGACGTCGCCCTCGTCGTGCACGAGCTCAGCAATGGCGCCAACTTCACCCGCACCGGCGAGCCGAACGAGATCGGTTGCGGCCTCCGTGTGACCGGGGCGAACGAGCACCCCGCCTTCGACCGCGCGCAGCGGTATGACGTGACCGGGGCGGATGAGATCGCTCGCCAACGAGTCAGGGGCACCGAGTGTGCGCAGCGTTAGCGCCCGGTCGGCGGCCGAGATGCCCGTGGTGACACCGACTGCCGCATCCACCGACACCGTATAGGCAGTCCGTAACTGGTCCTCGTTCTTTGGAACCATCAGTGGTAGCTCGAGTCGGTCGGCACGCTCCGCGGGCATCGGCGCGCACAGGAAACCGGAGGAGTGGCGCACTACCCAGCCGATCCAGCGGGCGGTGGTTCGGTCTGCCGCGAGGATCGCATCCACTTCGTTTTCGCGACTCGCGCTATCGGCGACCAGAATCGGCCGACCCGCGCGGAGTTCGGCAAAGGCGCGTGCAAAGAGTTCGTTGGTGGTCATCGGATTGCTCCCTCGGCCTTGAGATGCTTTGGCTGATAGTGGTCCTGTGCCTCGTCGAGGAGACCGTCAACGCGTGCAGAAAGCGCTCGCTCGACATACTTCGCGAGCACATCAACTTCGATATTGACCCGGTCGCCCGGAGCGAGTGCACCGATGGTGGTGGCTTCAGACGTCGTCGGGATGATCGACACCCCGAAACCCTCGCGGGTCACCTCCGTCACGGTGAGCGAAGTGCCGTCGATGGAGATGGATCCCTTTTCGGCAATGTAGCGGGTGAGTGCTGGATCGACCGTGAAGTAGAGGTCGTCCCAACGCGTGCCCGGGATGCGGCGCGCAAGCGTGGCGACCGCATCCACGTGGCCCTGCACGATGTGGCCACCGAGCCGAGCATCCGCGCGCATGGCACGCTCGAGATTGACTTGCGTACCGGCAACGAACCCCGAAAGGGTGCTGCGTTCGATGGTTTCGGGCATCACATCGGCGGTGAATGAGCCGTCCGGCAGTAGTTCGACGACAGTGAGGCACACTCCCGAAACGGCGATTGAATCGCCGGGTCGTGCATCTTGGCTGACTGTCTCCGCTTTCACGGTAATGACCGCGTCGGGACGCGACGAGAATTGTTCGAGTTTCAGGACGGTGCCGATCTCTTCAATGAGTCCGGTGAACATAAATTGGGCTCCTGGTTGTTGGGGCGGGTTAGGGCAGCTGGTCTGGTGCGATGGCGCGGATGAAGGTGTCGTGGCCGAGCTGGCGGACTTCGGTGGTTTGCCAGCGACGTGCCTCGGCGAGGGTCGAAATGTCAAGGCTCTCGACTGCGCTCTTACCGTTACCGAGCAGTACCGGTGCGAGATAGGTGTGGAGTTCGTCGACGAGTCCAGCCTTGAGGAATGCGGTGGCGACACCTGCCCCACCCTCCACGAGGACGTGCCGAATTTCTCGCTCGTTCAAGGCCTGGAGTGCTTCATCCGGTCGGTGCGTGGCCAAGTGCAAAAATTCATCGACACCGCCTCGCATGCGTGCCGCCGCCGGCACCGGCCGGCGACCGAGCGCGACCCGCAGCGGTTGGTGGGGAAGATTCGCACCCAGCGCATCGCGGGCGGTGAGCGTCGGGTCATCGGCGAGGACCGTGCCGGTACCGACGAGGATCGCATCCACTTTGGCGCGATTGCGGTGCGCGTGCACTCGCGAATCCACCGAGGTGATCCACTGGCTCGTGCCATCCTCGGCCGCGATCTTGCCGTCGAGGGTCGTGGCGAGCTTGAGCGTGACGTAGGGGCGACCGAGTCGCACCGAGGTCGCCCAGATTCGCACCACCTCATACGCTTCCGAAAAGCTGAGCCCCGAACGCACCCGAATACCGCGGTCGCGCAGGTATGTTGCGCCACCGGCGGCCGCGGGGTTGGGATCGTCAACGGCGTAGATGACTTCGCCCACACCGGCTGCGGCGAGTGCCTCGGTGCAGGGTCCGGTGCGGCCGGTGTGTGAGCAGGGCTCGAGGGTCACAATCGCCGTGGCACCGAGGAGGCTTGCGCCGCGATCCCAGGCGTCACGCAGCGCATCGACTTCCGCATGCGCGGTACCGGCACCGCGGTGGTAGCCCTGGCCGAGCACGCGTCGTGGACCGCCCTCATCCGGAGCGAGAATCACGCATCCAACCCGAGGGTTCGGCCCGAACTCGGGGCCCAAATAGGCGAGTTCAATTGCCCGGCGCATTGCCGCAGAGACGCCATCGACGGTGTCGGTGGTCGCGACTATCGTGGCCGTGTCTAACTTCACAGTGTGTCCTCCCAGTGCTTGAGCTGCACCGGGGGAAAGAACACTCACCAACGCTCACCAAAAATGCGGTGATCGTTCGCTGAACAGCGGCACCCAATTGTGCCGCCCATGCGCCTCCCATCCAGACTTTGACTGTCGGCTCTGGAATTCCACCAGATCAGCGCTGCTCGTTCTCGACACCGAAGTGCCGGTTACGCGTAGCGGTCGCGGGCTATCACCGCCGGTTCGGATTTACACCGACCCCGGAGCATGTTGCTGCGGTTACTGTAACCGGGTCACGAAGCCAAGCGCAAGGGTAGATGTCACTTCATTACGTTCTGCGCCAAGTTTGGCCGGTCACTCGGTGTGGGAAGATCAACGGGACATGTCTGACGCCGCGCCCAAAACCATCCCGACCCTCCCCGAGCTCATCCCGACGCTCGCCGATCCTTCGGCGCCCTATGCCCCGGATCACGTCTACGAGGCGATTCTCGAGTGGACCGGATCGCGCGGCATCGACCTCTACGAGGCACAGGATGAGGCGATCATCCACCTCGTGTCTGGCGCGAATGTGGTCCTTGCCACCCCGACGGGAACCGGCAAGTCACTCGTGGCCATTGCGGCCCACGCGATCGAACTGGCCCGCGGCGGCCGCACCTATTACACGGCGCCCATCAAAGCCCTGGTGAGCGAGAAGTTTTTCTCGCTCGTCGAGATCTTTGGTGCCGAACGCGTCGGCATGGTGACCGGCGATAGTTCGGTGAATCCGGATGCGCCGATCATTTGCTGCACTGCCGAAATTCTTGCGAACAAAGCGCTCCGCGAGGGTGCGGAGGCCGACGTCGACCAGGTGGTAATGGACGAGTTCCACTACTACGGCGATCCGCAGCGCGGTGCCGCGTGGCAGATTCCACTGCTCTTGCTGCCGCGCGCGCAGTTCCTGCTGATGTCGGCGACACTGGGCGACACGGATGCGCTGCGCAAGGATCTGAGTAGGCGCACCGATCGCGCCACCGAGCTGGTAGCCGGAGCAACGAGACCGGTGCCGCTGACCTTCCACTACGTGCTCACGCCCGTTCACGAAACGGTCGAAAAGCTTCTCGAAGATGACGAAGCGCCGATCTATATCGTGCATTTCTCGCAGGCCGCGGCGGTCGAACGAGCGCAAGCCATTTCGAGCATTAAGGTAGCCAGCCGCGAACACCGGGACAAAATTGTCGCGGCAATCGGCGAATTCAGGTTCACGACCACTTTCGGTAAGGCACTCTCGCGGTGGTTACGACAGGGAATCGGTGTGCACCACGCCGGCATGCTGCCGCGATATCGGCGTCTCGTCGAGCAGCTCGCCCAGCGGGGTCTGCTCAAAGTCATCTGCGGCACCGACACGCTCGGGGTCGGGATTAACGTCCCGATCAGGGCGGTGCTGATTACGGCGCTGTCCAAATTCGATGGCCAGCGGATGCGCCACCTGAGCGCGCGAGAATTTCACCAGATCGCCGGCCGAGCGGGCCGCGCCGGCTACGACGATCACGGCACCGTGGTGGTTGAAGCGCCGGATCACGTGGTCGAGTACGAGCACGCCATGACCAAGGCCGCGGGCGACCCGAAGAAGCAGCGCAAAGTCACGCGAAAACAGCCCACCAAGGGCTTCGTGAACTGGACCGAAGCGACCTTCGACCGCATCGTTGCCGCGGAACCGGAACCGCTTACGAGCCACATGGAGATGACTTCCGCGACGCTCATCAACATTATTGAGCGCGGTGGGGACGTCTTCCAGAACGTTCGCGATCTGTGCTTCGACAATCACGAACCGCGCCCACGGCAATTTGCGATGGCGCGGCGCGCACTCGAAATCGGGCGCACCCTCCTCGATTCCGGCATCGTCGAAGAAGTGGACGGTCGCATCCAACTGACCATCGACCTGCAGGCGAACTTCGCGTTGAATCAACCGCTGTCACCTTTCGCACTCGCGATGATGGATGTGCTCGACCCGGAATCGGACACGTATGCGCTCGACGTCGTTAGCGTGATCGAGTCCACGCTCGACGACCCTCGCCCGGTGTTGCGCGCCCAAGAGCACCAGGCTCGGGGCGAAGCCATTGCCGAGATGAAGGCCGACGGCGTCGAATACGAAGAGCGCATGGAGCGTGTCGAAGAGATCTCGTGGCCGAAACCGCTCGAGGAGCTGCTCGACCAGAGCTTTGAGATGTTTGCCAGTTCGCAGCCCTGGGTACTCGACTTTGAGCTTTCCCCAAAAAAGGTCGTGCGCGATATGTTCGAACGCGGACTGAGCTTCGCAGAATACGTCGCCTTCTACGACCTTTCTCGTTCGGAAGGCGTGGTGTTGCGCTACCTTTCGGATGCATACCGTGCGCTGCGACAAACCGTGCCCTCCGATGCGCGTACCGATGAGTTCATGGATGTGCTGGAGTGGCTCGGTGAGCTCGTCCGGCAGGTCGACTCGAGTCTCGTTGACGAGTGGGCCGACCTCGTCGCCCCGGTGGATGCGCAGGGCGAGCCGGTACTTCCGCCCGCACCCAAGAGCGTGGTGCAGAACGTACGTGCCTTCACGGTCCTCGTACGGAATGAGCTGTGGCGCCGCGTCCACCTCGCGTCGCTCGAACGAGACGAGGACCTCACGACCCTTGACCCGGCGATCGACTGGCCGAGCATCCTCGATGACTACTACGCGGAATACGACGAGATCCAGATCGACGGGGCCGCGCGCTCACCCCAGTACTGCCAGATCGACAAGGCTCGCGAGGCAGCTGGGTTTTGGCAGGCTGAACAGACGCTTCTCGACCCCGAAGGCGACAACGCCTGGCGCATCCGTGCCGAAGTCGATCTGAACGAATCGGCGGCGGAAGGCCAGGCGGTGCTGCGGGTTACCGAGGTGGTGCGGCTCTAGCGCGTGGTGACGGGCTCACGGCTCGAGTCGTGAACTGCTGGACTGGTTGCAGTATCCGCTTCCGCATCCGCTTCTTCGAGCTCAGGATCCTCGTGGTCGCTATCGAGCATGCTCTCGTCAAAGGGTAGCTCGCCGCTCAGTACCTGCTTCACGCGCTCGCGGTCAACCTGCTTGGTCCAGGTACCGATGAGCAGGGTGGCGATGGCGTTACCGCTGAAGTTCGTGAGCGCACGACCTTCCGACATGAAGCGGTCGATGCCGACGATCACACCCACGCCATTGACGAGGTCCGGACGGTAGGCCTGCAGACCTGCAGCCAGGGTGGCAAGTCCCGCCCCGGTGACTCCGGCGGCACCCTTCGACGCGATAATCATGAATACCAGCAGTCCGATCTGCTCGCCAATCGACATGGGCTGACCCATCCCGGTGGCGATGAACAGGGACGCCATCGTGAGGTAGATCGCGGTGCCGTCCAGATTGAAGGAGTATCCGGTGGGCACGGTGATTCCGACCACGGGCTTCGACACACCGAGGTGCTCCATCTTCGCGATCAGACGGGGGAGCGCCGACTCGGAGGAGCTCGTGCCGACAATCAGCAGGTATTCGCGGCCGAGGTACTTCATCAGGCTGAAGACATTGACTCGAGTCACTGCATAAAGCAGTGCGCCGAGGATGACCACCACGAAGATAATGCAGGTGATGTAGAAGGCGACCATCAGCAGCCCGAGGCTCCAGATCGCGGCGATGCCGGTCTTGCCAACCACCGCGGCAATCGCACCGAACGCACCAATCGGTGCGAGCCACAGAATCATGCTGAGCACGCGGAAGACGAGCATCTGGCCGTACTTAACGGCGCGCATGATCGGCTTGCCACGCTTGCCGAGTGCCTGCAGCGCAAACCCGGTCAGTAGCGCCACAAACAGCACCTGCAGCACGTTGTCACCGGTCAGCGGTGAGAAGAACGTGGTGGGGATGATGCCGAGGATGAAGTCACTTGTCGAGCTCGCTTCGCCAGCGGTTTCGTAGCTCGACCCGGACATGTCGAGTCCTTCACCGGGGTGGATGATGTTGCCGACAACGAGTCCGATGGCGAGCGCGATAGTCGACATCACCATGAAGTACCCGAGCGCGAGGCCACCAATCTTGCCGACCGTCGCGGCCTGCGCAATTGAGCCGACCCCCACGACGATGGTGCAGAAAATAATCGGCGCGATCATCATCTTGATGAGTGCGACGAATGCCGTGCCGAGTGGTTCGAGCGCGACCGCAAAGTCGGGCACAACCAACCCGACAACCGCGCCAAGTAGGACGGCAATAATCACCGAAACATACAGCCAGGTGTGCTTGTCCCAGCCCTTCCGCTTCTGCTTACGCTGCGAGGTCGGAACGCTGGTCATTACGGTGTTCCCATCACCGGGATTCTTTGCTGAGTTCTTGACGAGAGTCATCATTGCCTCCGTGATTATTGACGGCCCTATTGCCGCCGATTTTTCATTCCGTCGCGAGCCGTCGGTCCGCGTTCGTTGATTTACGATGCTGGAGTTCGACGAAGAAGTCAGGCTTGTGGTCATATTGTTCGTGGACACGATCACTACCGCGATGTCGCGACCGAGAGGAATGCTGTGCGCGCTACCCACACTCGGAAAAGTGCCGCGTCCCGAGTCTTTTTGATCATCGTGATCGCGGTGTTCCTGCTGTCCGCCGCGCTGTTTGTGCTGCTGGTTTCGATGGGCCGGCTGCACGCGAGTGAGAAAGCAGAGGACGTGACCGAAGCAGTTTCGGTGACGCTCGCCGATCTCGAGCTGGTACAGGATGCAATGCAAACAGAGGATCCCACGGCAACCCTGCAGCCGGTCACGCAGCAAATCGTCGACCACAGTGACGTCGACTTCATTACGATCATGACCCCGGACGGGGTGCGGGTCACGCATCCCATTCCCGAAGAAATCGGGCAGCAATACACGGGCGCGATCCCTGCCGAACCGACCATCGCAGTCGGTACCTTCATGGGCCAGCTCGGTGAGTCGCTGCGCACTATTGTGCCGATTCAGGTCGATGGCGAAGTGATCGGGTGGGTCGCGACTGGACAGACGCTGGTGACGATTTCCGAGGAAGCCCTAAAGCAACTGCCGGTCAGCATCGTTGCTTTCGTGGTGCTGCTCGCGTTTGGCCTGCTGGTCGCGATGCTCGCGCGGCGGATGATTTGGAGTCTCGCGGGGGACCTCCCGGCCAGCGAGATTCGCAGCACCATCACGGCAAGAGAGTCGATACGAACGCTTTCGGATGCCTTGCGTTCCCAGACGCACGAGTACCGCAATCGGATGCACACGGCAGTGGGATTGTTGGAACTCGAACGCAGCTCGGAGGCAGTGGAACTGCTCACCCAAACCGATCAGCAAAGCCAGCTCCTGCTCGACTTTGTGGCGGCGCAGGATCGGCTCGACCCGGCGATTATTTCGCTACTGATCGGAAAGTCATCACAGGCCAAAGAGCGAGGTATTGACTGGTCCGTTGAAGTGGCGCCAGACACCCCTCGCAGTGTATTGGAACCGGTGGATTCCGTCGCAGTGGTCGGCAATATCCTCGACAACGCAATGGATGCGTCGGTAAGCGGCAGCGAGGCTCCCTGGGTTGAGGTTTCACTCCACGCAAGTGACGGCGGGCGCCTTGAAATTGTGGTGATGGACAGCGGTGACGGGATTCCGGAAGACCTGCGCGAGCGCGTGTTTGAACCGGGATTCTCGACCAAGTCGGCCAGCAGTGCAGGTCGAGGAGTCGGCCTCACACTGGTCAAACAGGTCTTGGACAGCGTTGGTGGTGAACTGGAAATAGCCACAGATCTGCCAATGACAGTCACGGTGCGTATTCCAGCCGCGGGAGGCGATGCATGATCGGCGTGCTGATTGTTGACGACGAACCGATGAGTCGGGAACTCCACCGCACCTACATCGGTCGCCTCGAAGGCTTTGAAGTCGTCGCCGAGGCCGCGGGCGCACGTGCCGCGCTGGCGCAGGTTTTCGATCCCAACCTGCGGGAACGAATCGACCTCATCCTGCTCGATATGACCATGCCCGACGGTTCAGGGCTGGACGTGCTCCGGCAGATCCGTGCCAAACGGCTCACCACCGACGTCATTCCGGTGACCGGTGTTCGCGATGCCGAAACGGTGCGTCGAGTGCTCGCACACGGGGCGGTGCACTATCTCGTCAAGCCCTTCACCTTCGCGGTCTTCCGCGAGCGGCTCGAGCAGTATCGCGAGTACCGCGAAAAACTCGCGATCGCCAAAGAAGAACCCACGCAGTCGGATATTGATGCGCTCATTGGGGCGCTGCGACCAGGAGGTTCGGGCCGACCGGGACAGGAGCTGCCCAAGGGTCTCTCACCCGATTCGCTGGAACGAGTCCGCGCCGCAATCCGCGAACGCGGCGCGCTCACCGCCGCGGAAGCCGCCGAATTGGTTGGGATGTCCCGGGTCACGACTCGGCGCTACCTCGAGTACCTGCAGGATATTGGTCGGGTCGAACGCGTATCGCGCTACGGCACCGGTGGTCGTCCGATTTCGGAGTACCGCTGGCAGGATTAGACCGAAGTTGCGTGATGGGGATCCGGCCCCAACCCCAAACACCCCAAGAGGGGAATGGGCGCCCCCCGCGTGCCCGCCCGGGCCCGGGACCCCACCCCCAAACCAATGGGGCTCCCGGTGGCTGGATTAGCCCGAAGTTGCGTTTGGGGTATCGGCCCGATCCCCATCACGCAACTTCGGCTTAGTGCTCGACCGCAGCTTCCGCGCCGTGACCGGTCAGCGAACGCACTTCCATTTCGGCCGCGAGTTTCGCATCCTCGGCCCGCTTCGAGGTGACCGAACCGAGCCAACCCAAGAAGAAGCCGAGCGGGATCGAGATGATGCCGGGGTTCGCGAGCGGGAAGATCGCGAAGTCCACGCCCGCCCCGAGGAGCGAAGTTTCCGAGCCCGACACCACCGGCGAGAACGCAATCAGCAACAGCGAGGAAGCCAGCCCGCCGTACATGCTCAGCACCGCACCGCGGGTGTTGAATTTCTTCCAGTACAGCGAGTAGATGATCGTTGGCAGGTTCGCGGAGGCCGCGACGGCGAAGGCGAGGGCTACGAGGAACGCGATGTTCTGCCCCTGCACACCAATGCCACCGACAATCGCGACGATGCCGAGCACCACCACGGTGATTTTGCCGACGCGCACCTCGGTTTCGGGCGAGGCCTTGCCTTTCTTAATGACGCTGCCGTAGATGTCGTGGGCGAAGGATGCGGCGGCAGTGAGGGCCAGGCCCGCCACCACCGCGAGGATGGTTGCGAAGGCGATTGCGGAGACCACGCCCATCAGGAAAGGGCCGCCGAGTTCAAGTGCGAGCAGCGGTGCGGCCGAGTTCACGCCGCCAGGGGCACCCAGGATCTTCTCCTGGCCCACGAGCGCCGCAGCGCCGTAGCCCATCACGAGGGCGAAGAGGAAGAACGCGCCGATCAGCCAGATCGCCCAGACCACGGACTTGCGGGCTTCCTTCGCGGTGGGCACCGTGTAGAAGCGCATCAGCACGTGGGGCAGACCCGCGGTGCCGAGCACGAGCGCGAGGCCGAGCGAGATGAAGTCGAGTTCCTTGCCACCGTATTGCAGGCCCGGAGCGAGGATCGCCGCGCCCTGTTCGGAGGCAGCCACCGCGTGTTCCAGAACGCTGGAGAAGTTGAAGCCGTGCAGGCCGAGCACCCAGACGGTCATGATCAGCGCGGCGCCGACCAGCAGCCAGGCCTTGATGATCTGCACCCAGGTGGTGCCCTTCATCCCGCCGATCAGCACGTAGACGATCATCAGTACGCCGACCACCGCGACGACCACACTCTGGCCGACCCTGTCGTCGATGCCGAGCAGCAGCGACACGAGCCCGCCGGCACCGGCCATCTGTGCGAGGAGATAGAAGAAGCACACCGCGAGGGTGGTGGTGGCCGCGGCCATGCGTACCGGCCGCTGCTGCAGCCGGAAGGAGAGCACATCCGCCATGGTGAACTTGCCGGTGTTGCGCATCAGCTCGGCAACGAGCAGCAGTGCCACGAGCCAGGCGACGAGGAAGCCGATGGAGTAGAGGAACCCGTCGTAACCGTTGATCGCGATCGCGCCGGTCACGCCGAGGAAGGATGCGGCCGAGAGATAGTCGCCCGAGATCGCGAAGCCGTTCTGGGTGCCGGAGAAGGAACGACCACCCGCGTAGTAGTCCGCCGCCGACTGGTTCTTGCGGCTCACGCGAATCACGATGAACAGCGTGATGGCGACGAACGCGATGAAGATGGAGATATTGAGCAATGGGTTGTTTTCGATCGTGTCGACCGCGGCAGCGAGCGGCGTGATTAGTTGTTCGAGGTTCATGCGCGGTCTGCTCCCTCGGTCTCAGGCGTGGTGGATTGCGCGGTGGATTGTGCGGTGTCGATGGCGCCGGCCTCGATCGCGGCCAGCTTTTCCCGGAGCGCTTCGGCCTCCGGGTCGAGCTTGGCGTTGGCGAAGCGGACGTACCACATGGTGATCGCGAAGGTGGTTACGAATTGTGCCAGCCCCAGTAGCAATCCCAGGTTGATGGTGCCGAGCACCGGGGTTGCCATGAATTCCGGCGCGTAGGCCGCGAGGAGTACAAAGGCGAAATACCAGGCCAGGAAGAACGCGGCCATCGGGAATACGAATGAGCGCTGGCGCTTCCGCAGCTGCTGGAACTGGGGTTCCTGCTCGAACTTGAGGTAGTCGACGGTGTGTGGGGAATTGCTGGTGGCGCCGCTTTGGGTCGCCGGATTTGCGTCGTGCATGAGGCCTCCTTGCCGCATGGTGGGACGGATGATGTGGGGTGAGCGTGATGCTCGGGGGAGTTAGCCTGCGATTTGGGTCTTGACGGCGCCGGTGTGGGCGACATCCGGGTCGGCGGTGCCGAGCGCGAGGATTTCGTCCAGCGTCGAGCGATCTTCGATGGTCGCCGGAACCTTGACTTCCTCGCCGTCGAGGATCTGTCGGATGGTCTTGCGCAGCACTTTGCCGGAGCGGGTCTTTGGTAGCCGCGAGACGATAGCTACGTCGCGGAAGGCCGCAACCGGCCCGATGCTCTCGCGGACATGTGCGATGAGTGCCTTCTGGAGCGCATCCAGATCGCCCTCGAATCCGTGCTTCAGCGTGACGACGCCGTAGCCGCGGTGACCCTTGAGGGTGTCGCGCACGCCGACCACCGCCGCCTCGGCGACCGCGTCGTGGTGCGCGAGGGCCTCTTCGATCGCGCCCGCCGAGATGCGGTGGCCCGCGACGTTGATGACGTCATCGGTGCGGCCCATGACGAACACATAGCCATCCTCGTCCACGAAGCCGGAGTCACCGGTCGCGTAGTAGCCGGGGAATTCCTTGAGATACGAGGAGAAGAACCGCTCCGGGGCGCCCCACACGGTCTTGAGGTATCCCGGCGGCAGCGGCAGCTTCAGCGCGATATTTCCTTCGATACCCGGCTCGGTGATCTCGTGGCCCTGGTCATCCAGGATGCGCAGGTCGACTCCCGGGCAGGGGACGGTGGAGGAGCCGGGCTTGGTTTCGAGCAGTTCGATTCCGCGCGGATTGGCGGTGATCGCCCAGCCGGTTTCGGTTTGCCACCAGTGGTCGATCACGGGGCAGTGCAACCCGTCATTGGCCCAGTGGTAGGTCTCGGTGTCGAGGCGTTCGCCCGCGAGGAAAAGCGCTTCCAAGGAGCTGATGTCGTAGCGGCCGGCGCCTTCGAGTTCCGGGTCCTCTCGGCGAATCGAGCGCAGCGCGGTCGGCGCGGTGAACAGCACCTTCACGCCGTACTGTTCGACGACTCGGAAGAAGGCTCCTGCATCCGGAGTTCCGACCGGCTTGCCCTCGTAGATCACCGTGGTGGCCCCGGCGAGCAGCGGCGCGAAGACGATATAGCTGTGGCCCACGACCCAACCCACATCCGAAGCCGACCAGAACACATCCCCGGGCTTGATGCCGTAGATCTGGCTCATCGAGCGGGTCAGCGCGACGGCGTGACCGCCGGTGTCGCGCACGACACCCTTGGGGTTTCCGGTGGTGCCGGAGGTGTAGAGAATGTACGCGGGATGCGTGGCCTCGACCGGGACCGGCGCAACCGGCTGGGCCTTTGCCTCGGCCTCCTGCCAGTCGAGGTATTCGACGTCCCCACCCTGGTAGTCGGCGGCCGAGCCCGGGATGAGCTCGCGATCGGCGACGATCACGGTGCGCACCGAGCCATTCGAAGCCTTCAGCGCCTTGTCCACGATCGGCAGGTACTCGACCACGCGCTTGGGCTCGAGGCCACCGGAGGTCGTGACGATCACCTTTGGGGAGGCGTCGTTGATGCGCACCACGAGTTCGTTCGCCGCGAAGCCACCGAAGACCACCGAGTGGATTGCACCGATGCGCGCACAGGCGAGCATCGAGATGATCGCCTCGGGAATCATCGGCAGGTAGATAAGCACGCGGTCGCCCTTGTCCACGCCGGATGCGCGCAGCACCCCGGCGAAGCGGGCCACATGGTCCTGCAATTCGGCATAGGAGATCTTCGACTGGGTGCCGGTCATCGCCGAGTCGTAGATCACCGCGGTGCGGTCGCCGTGGCCGGCGAGCACGTGCCGATCCACTGCGTTGAAGCAGGTGTTCAGCTCGCCGTCGGGAAACCACTCCCACTCGGTTTCGGAGTGTCGGTCGATCGCGCGGGTGGGTTTGCGGTCCCAATCGATCAGCTCGGCCGAGTCAAGCCAGAATTTTTCGGGGTCGTTGATGCTCTCCTGCCAAATCTCGGCATAGGCATCCGTTCGGACCGGCACATTGGCGGTGCCAAGGTTCGGGGATACGGAAATCGGTGACAGAGACTGAATGCTCATTTGCTTCTCCTCGCTCGCAACTTTGCGGGGTTGGGTTCAGTTTCCGCAGTGCATCGGTTCGATGCGCTGCGGGTAGGGGACAACACGTCATGCACGTCGCTGTGCCAGGTGCTAGGGTTCACGCTACGAATCTCCTCAGCGACGAGGTACCCCCGAAAGTTGGTATCGCCTCGGTACCGGAAGTTCCGACTCGATTCATACCGCTGGAGCAAGTACCCCATGGCACGCAGCAAGCCGCGATCCGAATACGAACTCCTCGAAGCCGCGCTCACCGAACTTGGCCACACCGGCACGTTTCCGCTGGTGTTTGGCGGACTTACGAGTGGGGATGGCCTTCGGGTGTCTTCGCTGCGCGGAAATGAAACCGGTTCCCTAGCGGGGCTGCACGTCGTGCAACGGCGGGGTTTGGGCGGCCAGGCTCTCAGCGAAATGCGACCGCGGCTCGCGAGTGATTACCGCACCGCCCGCCACATCACGCATGACTACGACCACGAGGTGCTCGCCGAAGGGGTCACGGCACTGCTGGCGGTGCCGGTGATGGTGGAAGGCAATGTGCGCGGCATGCTCTACGGCGCCGAACGCGAGGGCATTAGCGCCGGGAATCACTCGGTGGATGCGGTGGTCCGGGCGGCAGCCTGGCTGCAGGAACAGCTTCGAGTACGAGACGAGGCCGAACGCGAGCGACTGCGGATTGAGCTGCGACGGGCCATGCCTTCCCAGCGAAGCGCTGCCGTGCGAGCTGCCGAACCCATGGCCGACGCGCAGGCGCTGCCCGCAGAAAAACTCGAGGAACTTCGTGCCAGCTACGCCGACTTGCGCGCGATTACCGCCTCGCTGAGCGATCCCGCGCTGATCGAGCGGATGCGCCAGGTGGAAGCGCGGTTGGCGGCGATTTCGCAGGTGGACCCGACCGGGCATCCCACCCGGCAGGAAGCCGAGGTGCTGCTGTCCCCGCGCGAGGTGGATGTGCTCGGCTACGTTGCGATCGGTCTGAATAATGGTGAGATCGCGCAGGAACTCGCGCTCGCGGAATCGACGATCAAGAGCTATCTGGCTGCCGCGATGCGAAAGCTCGGGCAGCGCACGCGGCTCGGCGCCGCGACGGAAGCGCGCCGACTTGGTCTGATTCCGTAGCGTGCGGGTGCGCATCTCGAAGCCGACCGTCTGGTAGCTCTGCGTCTGGTAGCGCAGCGTCTGGAAGCCAGCGTCTGACCGGCGAAGCTCCGGAATCGACCATTCAACCCTCCCTGAGAGCTTGCTGTATGCACAGGGAGGGTTAGTTGTCGATTGCAATTCCAAATACTGGCGCTAATGTATACATAACGCTAATGTATACATAAGCTTTAGCGGGGCGGCGAGAACTGGATACCGGGACAGGCTCGGCATCAGGGCTATCGGCAACAGAACTCACAGTCCCGACAGCAGAACTAACCCGGCTTCAGAACTAACCCGGCATCAGAATCAACGGAGGATTCATGCGAGCAAGCGATAGGGCGTACGCGACACTGCGCGACGAGATCCTCGCTGGCGAGCTCGCGCCCGGCACCGCGCTCGCGGAAGTCGAGCAGTCCACCCGCCTCGGCGTAAGCCGCACCCCCGTGCGCGAAGCCTTCTCTCGGCTCACCAGCGAGGGCCTGCTCACCTCGAAGTCGCCCCGCGTGCTGGTGGTCACCGAACTTTCACCCGACCGCATCCGCTCACTCTATGAGCTGCGCTCGGCACTCGAAACCAGTGCCGCAGCCCTCGCCGCCCAGCGTCGCGATCCGCACGCGTTCATGGAACTTCGCGTGCAGCTCGAAGCTGCTCCGAAACTACTCGATCGAGCAGCAGGACAGGACGGCATCTCCCGCTACTTCGAAATTGTGGATGCACTCGACCTCGCGATCGAAGACGCGGTCGCGAATCCCTATGTCACCAATGCGCTCGCGAGCGCCCGGCTGCACTCCTCACTCGTGCGCCGCCTCTCGCAGCACGACCCCGAACGACTTCGCGCCGCGGCGAGGGAACACCTCCTCGTGGTCGACGCGATCATCGCCGGCGACGCCGACCTGGCTGCTGCCGCGATCAAGATCCACCTGCACAACAGCCTCGAAAGTGCGCTCGCGCACATCGGGGATGACCACCACACGCCAGCCCTCACACGATAGGACCCACCTCCAATGGCTCAGAAAGTTGACGCACGTTCCATGAAGCAGCACGAAGTTCGCACCTACAAGTCCGAAGAAAACCTCGCCCGCGAGGACCAGCTCGCGTGGAAGATCGCCCAGGTAGCGACCGACCCCGTCGAGGTCACCGAAGAGGTCACCGACATGGTGATCAACCGCGTGATCGACAACGCATCGGTAGCCGCCGCATCCCTCAACCGTGCCCCGATCGTGGCCGCGCGCGGACAGGCGACCTCACACCCCGCATCCAACCACGGCGAAGGCGCAACCGTCTTCGGTCTCGAGGAATCCGAGCGTACGAGCCCCGAATGGGCCGCCTGGGTGAACGGCGTCGCGGTTCGCGAACTCGACTTCCACGACACCTTCCTCGCCGCAGAGTACTCGCACCCGGGCGACAACATCCCCTCGATCCTGGCCGTGGCCCAGCACGCTGCGAAGTCGAAGGGCCTCAGCGGTAACGACCTCGTGCGCGGTATCGCCACCGGCTACGAGATCCAGGTCGACCTCGTGAAGGCCATCTGCCTGCACGAGCACAAGATCGACCACGTCGCCCACCTCGGTCCCTCGGCCGCCGCCGGCATCGGCACCCTCCTCGGCCTCGATACCGAGACCATCTTCCAGGCTGTCGGACAGGCGCTGCACACCACCACCGCCACCCGGCAGTCGCGCAAGGGTGAGATCTCGACCTGGAAGGCGCACGCCCCGGCATTTGCGGGCAAGATGGCGGTTGAAGCAGTCGACCGTGCGATGCGCGGCCAGACCAGCCCCACCCCGATCTACGAGGGTGAGGACGGCGTCATTGCGTGGCTCCTCAGCGGCCCCGAAGCTCGCTATTCGGTGCCCCTGCCCGAGGCGGGCGAAGCGAAGCGCGCGATCCTCGACACGTACACCAAGGAGCACTCGGCCGAATACCAGGCGCAGGCCTGGATCGACCTCGCCCGCAAGCTTCACCGAGAGCACCCCGAGCTCGTGCAGCACCCGGAGAACATCGCCTCGGTGCTCATCAAAACCTCGCACCACACCCACTACGTGATCGGCTCGGGTGCCAACGACCCGCAGAAGTACGACCCCACCGCCTCGCGCGAGACCCTCGACCACTCGATTCCGTTCATCTTCACCGTGGCCCTGCAGGACGGTGCCTGGCACCACGTCGACTCCTACTCGCCAGAGCGCGCCGGTCGCCCCGACACGGTTGAGCTGTGGCAGAAGGTCACCACGGTGGAGGACGCCGAGTGGACCCGCCGCTACCACTCGCTCGATATCTCGGAGAAGGCCTTCGGTGGCGCGGTAGAGATCACGCTTACCGACGGCACCGTGATCCGCGATGAGATCGCCGTGGCCGACGCCCACCCACTCGGCGCCCGTCCGTTCGCCCGCGAGCAGTACATCGAGAAGTTCCGCAGCCTCGCCACCGGCATCCTCGAGAACAGCGAAATCGACCGCTTCCTCGACGTCGCCCAGCGCCTGCCGGAGCTCAAGGCCGAAGAACTCGGCCAGCTCAACATTGTCGCGGCACCGGGCCTGCTCATCCCGAGCCCGACCACCGGCCTCTTCTAAGCGTTCCTTCGAACACAGTACTGGAGAGGACAACAACTTCATGCTTTACGCCAAGAACACACCCGCACAGAAGCGGGCCAACTTCCGCGAACAGCTCTCGAGCGGTGAGCTCCTTCGCTTCCCTGGAGCCTTCAACCCGCTCTCCGCGCGCATGATCGAAGACAAGGGCTTCGAAGGCGTCTACGTTTCGGGCGCCGTGCTCGCGGCAGACCTCGGATTGCCCGATATCGGCCTGACCACGCTCAGCGAGGTCGCCGGTCGCGGCAAACAGATCGCCCGGATGACCGAACTGCCAACGATCATCGACGCCGACACCGGTTTCGGCGAACCAATGAACGTCGCGCGCACAGTGCAGGAACTTGAGGATGCCGGTCTCGCCGGGCTCCACATCGAGGACCAGATCAACCCGAAGCGTTGCGGCCACCTCGATGGCAAACAGGTCGTCGACTCCGAAACCGCGACCAAGCGCATCCGTGCCGCCGTCGACGCCCGCCGTGATGACAACTTCCTCATCATGGCGCGCACCGATATCCGCGCCGCGGAGGGACTCGACGCGGCACTGGATCGAGCCAAGCAACTCGTGGATGCGGGAGCGGATGCGATTTTCCCCGAAGCGATGCGCACCCTCGAAGAATTCGAAGCGATGCGCGCGGCGGTGGATGTGCCGCTCCTCGCCAACATGACGGAGTTTGGCAAGAGCGAGCTGTTCTCAGTCGAGGAACTCAAGAACGTCGGCATGAATCTCGTGATTTGGCCGGTGTCCATGCTCCGTATTTCGATGGGTGCCACCGGTCGCGCGCTCGACGGACTCAACGAAGTCGGACATCTCCGTGACAAACTCGACGAGATGCAGCATCGAGCAGATCTGTACGAACTTGTCGACTACGAGGCGTATAACCACTTTGACACGTCAGTATTCAACTTCCGAGTAGAGCGCTAGCCGCCCAAAGCTGATTGGAAATCTCAATGGATGAGAAGGAAATTTACAAAGGTCTTGCCGGCGTTCCGGTGGACTACACCGCGATCTCGAAGGTCAATCCTGAGACGAATTCACTGCTGTATCGCGGGTATCCCGTGCAGGAGCTCGCTGCGAAATGCAGTTTTGAGGAAGTCGCATGGCTCTTGTGGATGGGGGAGTTGCCGACCGAGTCCGAACTGGCAGAGCTTGTGGCTGAGGAACGCGCGGGTCGCGCACTAAGCCAGAACCTTCGAGACATCATCGACAGCCTGCCAAAGACCGTGCACCCGATGGATGTTGTGCGCACCGCCGTCTCGGTGATCGGCGCGAATGACCCCGAGGCAGAAACGAACACTGCGGAAGCGAATCTCGCAAAGTCGAAGCGGTTGTTCGCGGCACTGCCCGCGGTGGTCGCTTACGACCAGCGTCGCCGCCACGGTCTAGACGTTGTCGAACCGCGCGAGGACCTCGACTATTCGCAGAACTTCTTGTGGATGACGTTCGGCGAGGAAGCGGCCCCTGAAGTTGTGGATGCATTCCGCGTCTCGATGGTGCTGTACGCCGAGCACTCATTCAACGCATCCACCTTCACCGCGCGCGTGATCACCTCGACGCTGTCGGACCTCTACAGTGCAGTGACCGGTGCGGTCGGCGCACTCAAAGGTGCGCTGCACGGTGGGGCGAATGAGGCCGTCATGCACACCTTCGCCGAGATCGGCTCTGCCGAGAACGTCAACGCGTGGCTCGACGACGCACTCGCGAATAAGAAGAAGATCATGGGCTTCGGTCACCGCGTCTACAAGAAGGGTGACTCGCGTGTTCCCTCCATGGAAACGGCGATGGAGCGCATGATTGCGCACTACGAGCGCGAAGACATACTCGAGTTGTACCGCACCATGGCCAAGGAATTCGTCGAGCGCAAGGGCATCCACCCGAACCTCGACTACCCGGCGGGCCCGACCTATCACCTGATGGGCTTCGACACCCCAACCTTCACGCCAATTTTTGTCGCTGCACGTGTGACCGGGTGGACCGCGCACATCATAGAACAGAACGCGAACAACGCGCTTATTCGGCCGCTGTCGGTGTACAACGGACCGGAGGAACGGCACCTATAGCGCGCGCTACTCAATTCGAGGGCCCAATAAATCGGGGCTGCCAAGATCGCTGAAAGAGATCTTGGCAGCCCCGATTTAGTTGGTCGTATTGCCTGCGCGGCTACCGTTTGCCGTTGCTCAGTCCATTTTCTTTGCGGTCTGCGGGCGCGGCTGCCTCGGCGTCGCTATCAGCATCCGAACTGGCGTTGTCGCCCGCATCCGAGCCAGCTTCGAGCTCGCCATTCTCCGCATCCTTGCCGTTCTCCGCATCCTCTGCTGCCGCCTTCTTATCTGCGGGGCCGTCTGGACGCGAGTAGATGAGGGACGCGATCGTGGCGATCGCCAACACGCCGAAGATGAAGACGAGGGAGAACCACGTGGGGATCTCGGGTGCCCACAGGATAGGTTCGCCGCCGTTGATCCACGGAACTTCGTTGACGTGCATCGCGTGGAATACGAGCTTGACGCCGATGAAACCAAGGATGAACGCAATACCGAGGTCGAGGAACACCAAGCGAGAAAGCAGCGCATCGAGCAGGAAGTACATCTGCCGCAAGCCGAGGAGCGCGAGGGCATTCGCCATGAAGACGAGGTAGGGCTCTTGGGTAATACCGAAGATTGCGGGGATGGAGTCCAGCGCGAAGAGGATGTCGGTGAAGCCGAGCGCGATCACGACGAGTACGAGAGGAGTAAACAGCTTCTTGCCGTTTTCGACGATGGTCCACTTATCGCCGTTGTAGTTCTCCGAGGAGGGAATGAACTTGCTGATCTTGGACACCCATTTGGGCATTTCGGGATCGGAATCATCGAAGGAGTCAACGAACTGGCGTATGGCCATGAAGAGCAGCCAAGCACCAAAGATATAGAACACCCACGACAGTTCATTGAGGACCCAGGCACCGGCAATGATGAAGATCGTTCGGAAGACCAGCGCCATCGCAATACCGATGAGGAGCGCCTTTTGCTGCGCGATCTTGGGGACTTTAAACCCAGTCATGATCAGGAGGAACACGAACAGATTGTCAACAGAGAGTGCTTTTTCTGTCGTATACCCGGCGATGAAGTCACCCGCTTCGTTCCAGTTCCAGAACAAGCCGATGCCCACCATGAACAGCACCGAAAGCACGATGTAGAACAGCGTCCACAGACCGGATTCTTTGATTGATGGCACGTGCGCGTGTTTGACGTGGGAATAGAAATCAAAGAAGAAGAAGCCGATGATGACGGCGAGACTGATGATCCATACCCAAAGATCGACATGACCCATTGATTTAGCCTCCAGGGTTCTCAAAAACTCTGAAGGTCTCTTCCGCCGCGGTTGCGGCCGACGCTCCCGGGACGGAACTTAGGTGTCCGATGCCGTGATGACGAGAACGTCGCGAGAGGAATACTCCCCTTCACCATCCGCAAGGTTACACGTAGATAACGAAGATGGCACATTCACTTTCAGATACTGTGACATATCCCGGCTGGTGGCGTGCGGCGTGTTTACTGTGGATAAATCTGATAGCCGTTCGCGGAACGCACCACGAATCCGCGAGGGGCTGCGGGATCGGTCTCCAATACCGACAGCGCCACGTTGGAAATATGCGGAGCCTGCCAAGCCAAGAGCTGATCGAGCGTAAACCGGATCACCGTGCCGTGGGAGAGCGCGAGCACATTGTCATTCGGATAACGGTCCGCGATGTCGTGCAGCGCCTCGAAGACCCGGGTGACCACCGCATCCACCGGCTCGACGCTGGGGTGTTCGAGTGAGGTTCGGCTGCCATCGGGCCGATAGACGTGCTGGCCCTCGAGCTCGCCGAAGCTGCGTTCCGCAAGGCTCGGGATGAGCTCGGGCTCGGCTAAGCCCAGTTCGGCAGCAATGACCTCGCCGGTGTTGCGGGCGCGGACGAGCGGGGAGGCGACCATTCTGGTCCAGTCACTGCCGCGAAGCAGGCGACCGGCATCAGCGGCCTGCTCGAGACCGCGTTCATTGAGTGGAATATCGGTGGCTCCCTGGAGCTTCATTTGAGCGTTCCAGTCAGTTTCTCCGTGCCGAATCAGGCCGATACGCATGGTTCCTACCGTTCAAGATTGAAAGAGGTGGTCATCCCGTACCCTAATGGCATGGCGGAACGTAAATCCTGGTCGCTCGGCGGCGCACTTCGCAATATGTTTGGTCGGCAAACGATCGACGAGTCGACCTGGGAAGATCTCGAGGATGCACTGCTCACGGCCGACTTCGGGCCCACCATCACCGACGAGGTGATTGAAGAGTTGCGAGATCAGGTCAACCAGTTCAACACCACCGACCCTCGCGACCTCAAGCGGATGCTCCGCGAAGTCATCGAAGACCGGCTCGCGAAATTCGACACCACGCTGAATCTTTCGGCACGGCCTGCCGTGACGCTTGTGGTCGGCGTGAACGGTGTGGGGAAGACGACCACCATCGGTAAGTTCGCAAAGTTCCTCCGCAACTTTGGTCGGACGGTGGTGCTCGGCGCCGCGGACACCTTCCGGGCGGCTGCAGTTGAACAGCTCGACACCTGGGCGATGCGAGCCGATGTCCGCATTGTGCGTCCACAGCAGTACGGCCAAGACCCCGCATCCGTGGCCTACCAGACGGTGGAAGTGGCCATGCGCGAGGGTATTGAGATGGTGGTTATTGACACCGCCGGTCGCCTTCAGACCAAGGCCGGGCTCATGGACGAGCTCACCAAGGTTCATCGCGTGGTTGAAAAGCTCGCACCGGTGAGTGAGGTCCTGCTCGTGCTTGACGCCACAACCGGACAGAACGGGGTATCGCAGGCCGAAGCCTTTATTGAGCACGCCGGGGTGACGGGGCTCGTGATCACGAAACTCGATGGCTCTGCAAAGGGCGGCTTCGTGCTCTCGGTGCAGGAACGCACGGGGCTACCCATCAAGCTGATCGGCACCGGTGAGGGCATTAATGACCTCACCGGGTTCACCCCGCACGTGTTCGCCGAGCAGCTGCTCGCCGACGCTTAGCGCGGTGCTTGCTCTGCAAGTCGCTGCAACGCGAGCTCCGCTTCATCGATGAATGCCTTCGTCGCGGGGGAGAGCTGGCTATCGGGCCGGGTCGCGAAGGCAAAGTGATCTTCATAGGCGGGGTCGAGGAAAGCCCAGCGCAGACCGTAGCGTTTGATCCATTGGCGAGCCACGTGGAAGGACGCCACGGTGCCACCGATACCTGCGGCCGTGAGATCGAGCGCGTGGGTGAGGTGCTCCACCTCGACCACGGTATTGAGGCTGAGTCCTTCGGCTTGCGCACGCTCGAGCATTGAGCCCCACAGTGGGTCATTGACGCCCCAACTCGCCTCTGAACGGATGAACGGACGCTCGGCAATATCCCGCAGCGGGACGGATGCGCGATCACCGAAGGGCTGCTTCGACACGTAGACGAACTGGTCCTGGAATTTCGAGGGCTTGAGCGTGAGCCCGCGGGCATCCACCGGCAGCTGCAGCAGCCCGGCCTCGAGCTCACCCGAGCGGATCTTATCGGCCACCTCCGAGGAATTGAGCCCGACGATACGGATATTTACGCCGGGATATTTCTGCCGGAAGGTCTTGATCAGATCGGTCAGCAGGTAGAGATGCGCGCTGCTGAAGGTACCGAACTTCACCGTGCCCTGCTCGAGTCCTCGTACCGACTCGCCCCACTGCGCGATGGCCTCGGTCTGGCGAATCGCATCCTGGGCCAGCGGCAGTAGTTGGCGTCCCGCATCCGTCAGTGAGAGTCCGCGAGAGCTGCGATTGAAGAGCGTCAGGTTCAGCCCCGACTCGAGTGAGGCGATCTGTTCCGACAGGCTCGGCTGTGCAATGTGATTTGCCGCGGCGGCACCTGAGAGGGTGCCGATGTCTGCAGCCGAAACGAAATACTGCAGTTGTCGAATAGTGGGGAGCACGGGTTTAAAGCCTCCATAGGTTCATCCTTGAACGACCTGCTCATTCTAGGCGTTGTTCCGATACAAAATCTCCTGTGCACTGTCTCTATTACGTCGGACAGGGAGGTCAGACATGACGCAGCCTCATGCGGGCTCGGTGATCGTCACCGGAGCCGCTTCGGGAATGGGCAGGGCAACTGCCGAGTATTTGCTGGCACAGGGGCGGCGCGTCATCGCGCTCGACGTGGCGCCGTTCACCACTGAAGTGGCGGGAGAGTTCGTCTCGGTCGTCGCGGATGTACGCGATCGCGCGGCACTCGAGCGAGTGCTGGCGGATGCGGTGGACGAGCACGGTATTTCCGGGGTCGCGAATATCGCCGGGATCTACCCGCCGAGCACCCTCGACAGCTACGACGAGGAACTCTATCGACGCGTATTCGACATCAATGTGCTCGGGGTGGTCAACGTCATCGCCGCGGCCAAGCCCTATATGTCCGAGGGCTCGGGGGTAGTGAATTTCACCTCGGTGGATGCGTACACCGTCTCGCCGGGGCAGCTTATGTACGGGGCGTCCAAGGCTGCCGTTTCGATGCTCACCAAGGAACTCGCGCTGGAACTCGCGCCCGAGGGCATCCGCGTCAATGGCATCGCGCCCGGGTGGGTGGCAACGCCCGGCAACGCCGCGACCGGTCGCATGGCGGCCGTGGCCGACAGCATCCCGCTCGGGCGCGTGGCCCAGCCTGAGGAAATTGCGCGCTGGGTCGGGCAACTCACCGACCCCGCATTCAACTCGTTCATGACCGGAGAAGTCGTCGTGCTCTCCGGCGGTGCCGTAATTCGATAGGGAAGAAATGACAGTGATTAATAGTGCAGTGGTCATCACCGGCGCGGCTCAGGGTCAGGGTGCGGCGCACGCTGAGGCACTCGCGAAGGCTGGGTACCGCGTGGTGCTCACCGATGTGCAGGTCGAGGCCGGTGAGGCCACCGCAGCCCGGATTCGCGAGGCCGGTGGTGACGCGCAGTTCCGCAAACTCGACGTCACCAGTGCGGAGGATTGGGCGAACTTTGCCGCCGAGTTGCGCGCCTCCGAGGTGCCGCTGCGCGGGCTCGTGAACAATGCGGGCATCCTGCGCTATGCCTCGATTGCCGAAACCACCGTCGAGCTGTGGCAGTTCCACGATCGCGTGAACGTGCACGGCCCATTCCTCGGGATCCAAGCGCTCGCGCCGCTCATGGTGGATGCTGGCGGCGGTTCGATCGTCAACGTGTCCTCGACGGCGGCGCTGATGGGCGCGGCCGGCTATGCCGCATACTCGGCCAGCAAGGCCGCGATCCTCGGGCTCACCCGCGTCGCGGCGGTGGAGTACGGCCCCAGTGTGCGAGTGAATGCGATCTGCCCAGGCGGGGTTGCTACTCCTATGAATGACTTTGAACCGCAGGGTGGCTCGAGTTCCGCGGCACCCCTGGGACGTCGCGCCGATCCCGCAGAAATCTCCCCGCTGATCACCTATTTGATCGGTACCGACTCGAGCTTCATGACCGGATCCGCCCTCACAATCGATGGGGGGTTGACCGCAATTTAGCCGCGTACCACCACAGCGAATGATTGCGGACACAACGGTGTGCCCGCGCCGCAGAAACGGAAAGAGAACATGCTGAAAAACCAGGTCACATGCGCCGAATCGGTGTCTCGTTGGTGGCCATCGGTGCCCTTGTCGGGCTGACCGGATGCGGCCGTGTCGCCGCCACCGAGGTTGCCCCGGACTGTGTACCAACCAGTAGCGATTTTGAAACGGTGAGTGAAGGACAGCTCACGGTGGGGGTTCCCGAGAATCTGCCTTGGACCACGACCACGGGCAATGACGCTGACGGCTATGAGATCGATTTGATTAAACTCATCGCCGCCGATCTCTGCCTTGAGCTGGTCTTTATGCCGGTCACCTACGGCACCGGTGTCCCGATGATCAGCCAGCAGGAACGCGTGGACATGATCAGCGGCGGCTGGTATGTGACGGAATCTCGCGCCGAGCAGGTTGGCTTCACGACCCCCACCTTCTACGACTCGATGGCGATCATCTCGAAGCAAGGAGCCGAGGAAGTCGACGAGCTGGAAGCCATGAACGGGGTGGGAAGCGGCGCCGGATTCTCCTGGGAAGCGGATATGTCCGCGATCCTAGGCTCAAACCTCAAAACCTACCCGGGCACCATCGAAATGAAACAGGACCTCCTTGCCGGTCGCATCGAAGCTGGGCTCGACGGGTATTCGGTGGCCGTCTACTTCTACGAAGACACAGAATTCGAAGTGCGCATGGCGCTTCCCGACGACCGCGTTGGCATTACCACCGAAATGCCGGTGGTGGCCTTCCCCGTGAACAAGAACAATCAGGCACTCAACGACGCCCTCAGCGAGCAGATCGACGTGTACCGCGAGGACGGCACGCTCGCGCAACTGCTGACCGACTGGGATCTCGACACCTCGCTGGTGGTGCCGGCGGATGTCGCTGCGACATCGATTCGATAAACGAAGGACACACTCGTGAACGACAAATTGCTAACCAATGCCATCGACCTGCCGCGCGGCGTCAAAGTTGAAAACATCAAGAAATCCTTCGGCAGCAACCACGTGCTTAAGGACATCTCGCTGGATGTGAAGCCGGGCAGCGTGACCGCGATGATCGGTCCTTCCGGCTCCGGCAAGAGCACCCTGCTGCGCTGCGTCAACCTACTCGAAACCCCGGATGCGGGACGCATCAGGGTTGGCGACCAGGTGATCGACGCGAGCAAGCGCATCCGCCCGGCGGAACTCATGGAACTTCGTCGCGAGGTCGGCATGGTCTTCCAGCATTTCAACCTCTTCCCGCATTTCAACGTGCTGCGCAATGTCGCGTTCCCGCAAGAGAAGATCCTCGGCCGCAGCCGCGAAGAAGCTGAAGAGCGCGCGATGACCCTCCTCAAGCGCGTGGGTCTTGGTGATAAAACCATGCAATTCCCCGCACAGTGTTCGGGCGGACAACAGCAGCGCATCGCGATCGTGCGGGCGGTCGCGCTCAACCCCCGGGCAATGCTCTTCGATGAGCCGACCAGCGCCCTCGACCCCGAGGTCGGCGTGGAAGTACTGAACGTGATGCGGGAGCTGGCCGACTCGGGAATGACGATGATCGTGGTCACCCACGAAATGCAATTCGCCCGCAGCGTCTCGGACCACCTGGTCGTAATGTCCGACGGCTACATCATCGAAGAGGGCGACCCGAAGGCGATCATGGCAGACCCTCAGCATGATCGCACTCGACGTTTCCTCAGCGCAGTCATGGAGCGCTGAGATGATCGCCGATGCCTTTCTCGCGGTCATCCTTGGCCTGCCACTGACCCTCGCTGTCACCGCAGCGGCCTTCGCAGTCGGTCTCATTGGCGGCATTCCGCTGATGCTAGGGCTGCGCTCGCGGATAAAGCTCGTGAGCCTGCCCTGTCGACTCCTCGTTGACGTGATCCGCGGTATCCCGCCGATTGTGTGGCTCTTCCTGATCTACTTCGGTGTCCAGATCGGTGCGATTCGCTTCGACTCTTTCGCTGCCGCGGTGATTGGGCTCGGGCTCATTGCCTGCGCCTACCTCGCCGAGATCTACCGAGGTGCCTTCATCACGCTGCCAAATGGCCAGAAAGAAGCCGCCGACGCACTTGGCCTGCACGGTGCGACCACCTTCACGCGCATCCTCACCCCACAGGCCTTCCGCACGGCACTGCCCTCCATGGCTACCTACCTGTTGAGCCTGATCAAGGACTCCTCGATCGCATCCACCATCGGTGTCGTCGACATGGTCTTCATGGCGAATCAGTTCGTCCGGCAGAGCGCGACCATGGTCGGGATCACGCCGTTCGTGATTGCCGCGGTGATCTACCTACTCATTAGCCTGCCGATCGCGATCGCTTCGCGTCGACTGGATGCACGGCTTAAGGAGGCCCGAGCATGAATCTCATCGAGTTCTTGCCCCGCTTTGGCGAGGGTCTGTTGGTCAGCCTGCAGCTGACCGTGATCTCCGTATTCTTCGGATACCTCATTGGCACGGTATTCGCGGTGTCGGTGACTGCCGCGAACCCCTGGATTCGCTGGATCGCACTGGTGCTGGTGGAGATCGGCCGCGGTATTCCGGCACTGGTCGTGCTCTACATCGTCTACTACGGATTGCCGGCCCTGGGTATCCTGCTTGACAACTTCGGGGCGGCAGCGGTGGGTCTGACCTTCACAGTTGCCGCCTACTCCTCGGAGATGATTCGCGCGGGGCTCGCCTCGGTGCCGCGAGGACAACAGGAAGGTGCGGATGCGCTGGGCCTGTCGAAGACCACCACCTTCCTACGCGTGATTGTGCCGCAGGGCATCCGCTCCGCGATACCACCGCTGATGGGTTTGGCGATCATGTCCTTCCAGGGCACCTCGCTGGCCTATTCAATCTCGGTCAATGAGCTCATGAGTCAGGCGTATCAGGTGAGCACGATTTCCTTCCGCTATCTCGAGGTTTATGGCTTTACGGCACTGCTCTACGCCTGCATCGCGGTGCCGACCACCTGGCTTTCGGTGTGGATGGAGAAACGGCTGAACCGCGGATTCGTGCGCTGATCGGGTGTTCCGGAAGCCGTGAGTTGTTTCAAGGAAAAACCTTGAGTAGGGCTCGCATATCCAGGATTGCCCTGGATGTGCGAGCCTCGTACGTTTTAACCATCGACAAGGAACCAAGTCGAAACCGGTGACACCGCAAAGAAGCGATGCTCACAGAACAGAAAGGATGGTCGGTCATGACCAGGTATTGCGTAATTGGTGCTGGCGCGGCTGGAATGTCCGCCCTCGTGCAACTGCTCGAAGGCGGCTTCGAGGTCGACTGCTTCGAAAAGGCCGATCGAGTCGGAGGGCACTGGAACCACGACTATGACGCACTGCACCTCATCACTTCGCGTGACATGACGCACTTCGAGGGCTTCCCAATGCCCGCGGACTACCCGCACTTTCCGAGTCGTGAGCAGATCGTCGCCTACTTCGAGTCCTATGCCGAAGCAAAGGGGCTCTACGAGAAGATCACCTTCAACACCGGCGTCAAGAGCGTCGAGCCGATCGCAACCGACGGCCCGGTGGGCTCGACAGGCTGGGAGGTCACGCTGGAAAGCGGCGAGCGCCGCGAATACGACGGCGTCTTCATCGCCAACGGTCACCTTTGGGACCAGAAGGTACCGAGCTTCCCGGGCGAGTACACCGGCAAGCAAATTCACTCCGGCTCCTACAAGAACACGGATGAGCTCGCCGGTCAGCGGGTGCTCGTTGTCGGTGCCGGTAACTCGGCCTGCGACCTCGCGGTGGACGCCGCGCAGCACCGGTTCGACGTGGACATTGTGATCCGTCAGGGCACCCACTTCCAGTCCAAGACCTACTTCGGGGTGCCGCGCCAAGAAGTGCCCTGGCTGAGCGAATTCGCTCCCGACGAGGTGGACTTGCTCTCGCGGCTGCTCTCACGCGCCAAGCTGGGGGAATGGTACAACTTCCCGGGCCTTCCGGAGCCGAAGGAGCGCACCCTCGCCGAGGGGCGCGCGGTGGTCAACGACCTGCTGCTCTACTGGGTGCACCACGGCCGCATCCGCATTGTGCCGGGCATCGAGCGCTTCGATGGCAAGACCGTGTACTTCACCGACGGCACCAGCGGCGAATACGACACCATTCTCTGGGGCACCGGCTTTCACGCGAGCCTTCCCTTCCTCGACGAATCACTCATCGAGCGCAGCCGCCAGGTGCCACTGCGCTACGGTGCGGGCATCGTGCCGAAGGGCCTCGAAAAGCTCTACTACATCGGCCTCAGCGCGCCGCGCGGCCCGCAGGTGCCGATCTATGGGATCCAGATGAAGCGTGCGATCCGAATGATTCAGCTGCATGAGGCATCCGAGACGGGCTTTGTGCCGGTGCAGGACTACCTCTCGAAGCTGCAGGATGCTGACGACCGGATCGACTTCGCGCGCCACTTCTGGGAGGACCAGCTTGCGGACACCGACCGCCTGCTGGAGGCATTCGCCTCGCTTGCGCGAACCAACCTCGCGACGGTCTAACCGTATTCCGATCGGTTCGGAGCTAGTGGCTCCGCCTCGCCGCGCTTCAACGAATCGCCATTCGTTGAAGCGCGGCGATGATTCGCATAGGGAAATCATAGGAAGCTCATCGCGTACTCATGAGGGTCGCTGGTGTAGTCGCTCCCATGAACACCACATCGATTCCCGAACCCGAGCAGCAGACCCCTCCGCAGAAATGGAAGCGGTCGATTATGGCGGCGGGTGCGGCCCTCGCGCTGGTGATTGTGGGTGGTTTCGGTGGCGTCGCGGTTGGTACGGCACTTGCGGACGGCTCGGTGCCAACAGACAACTCGATCCCCGCAGACGACTCGACGCAGCAGCCTACCGAGGACGCGTTCCCGTGGAGCCAGTTGCCGGATCAATACGAACAGCAAATGCCCAATGCTG
Organism: Gulosibacter sp.; assembly: GCF_052090685.1. Taxonomy (NCBI): domain Bacteria; kingdom Bacillati; phylum Actinomycetota; class Actinomycetes; order Micrococcales; family Microbacteriaceae; genus Gulosibacter; species Gulosibacter sp. The sequence continues at coordinate 48,677 of NZ_JBQDBE010000021.1, forward strand.
AGGATTCGGCAGACAGTACTGACATTGACGCGAGCCCCGCGAGTGACAGCGAAGCTGCTGGCATCGCAATGATCGAAACGGTGCTCGGGTATCAGGGCTCCGAAGCTGCCGGTACCGGAATCGTGCTGAGTTCGGATGGGCTCATGCTCACCAATAACCACGTCATTCAGGGGTCGACCGAAATCAGCGTGAGGACTGCGGATGGCGAGACCTACAGCGCTACCGTGGTCGGTACGGACGCCACGGCAGATATTGCTGTGCTGCAATTGGAGAACGCAAGCAACCTCACCACAGCAACGATCGATGATGACGATGATCTCGCCGTCGGTGACGAAATCGCGGCAGTCGGCAACACGCTGGGTGGCGGCGAACTGCTCACCAGTAGCGGTGTCGTCACCAACCTTGATGCGAGCGTGACCACGATGAGCCAGAGCAGCCGGGATGCCACGGAAACGCTGTCTGACCTCATGGAGATTGACGCGGATGTGGTCTCGGGCGACTCCGGCGGTGCGGTACTCGACGACGAAGACGAAGTCGTGGGCGTGACCACCGCGGCCTCGAGTGGCGCCGTGAATATCACCGGGTATGCAATCCACATCGACGACGCGCTCGCCATCGCTGAAAGCATTGTGAACGGAACCGAAACCGACACCAACACGATCGGCACTCCGGCATTCCTTGGTATCGCACTCGGTTCGGATACCGCCATGCAGCAAACCAGCGGTGCAACCGTCGCCGGTGTCTATGAGGACACTCCCGCGGCAGGGCTCGGACTCGTTGCTGGTGACACCATTACGGCCATCGATGGAATCAGCGTGAGCAGCGCATCCGAACTCTCCGGGGTGATCGCGGAATACACCCCCGGCACCGAAATCTCCGTAACCTGGACGACCGGTGCTGGTGAATCAGTCTCGGGTGACACCACGCTTATCGCCGGTCCGGCCGACTGAGAACAGCGGGAATAGATCCTGGACCTAGAACGTCTCCATTCCTATGACCACCCAGACTCTCGAAGAACTTGACCCCGCTACCAATCCGGCAATCGCTGCAATCCAGGCATCCGGTTTGGACCACGAGATCCGTACTCACGGGCGGGCGAGTTCCCTGCGGGAAGCGGCAGAACAGCGCGGAGTGACGCCCCGGCAGATCCTGAAGTCCATGGTGGTTCGACACGGCGACGACTATTCGATAGTGCTGGTTCCAGGTGACCGCGTGATCTCGTGGCCGAAACTCCGCGCCGCATTGCGGGTCAATCGTGCGGTGATGCCATCGGCGGAGGAGGCGAAGACGGTCACGGGGTTCGCGCGCGGCACCATCACTCCATTCGGCACGGCAACGCAGCTGCCCGTGCTCGCCGATGAGCTGGTTGAGCACGGGCCGGTTACGCTGGGCGGTGGGGCACACTCCGTCGCGTTCTACGTTAATGGCGACGAACTACTCGCGCACTTCGGGGCGAGTCGGATCGACATTACGGATGCGGACCCGAGCTTCGAATAAGCCGAGCCGTTACTGGAAGCGAACGCTGTCGAGCGAAACCGCCTCAGCCGCACCAGCTTGCGCTTTCGAGAGCTCGACGTAGCTGCCAGCGTGGGGGATGAAGCCGGCGGACTCCTCGTCACTGAGTTCGCGACGGACTTTCGCAGGGACTCCCGCCGCAAGAGATCGGGCGGGCACCTCTGCGTGCTCGAGCACGACGGCTCCGGCAGCGATTAGGGAGCCTTCGCCGATGACCGAGTGGCTCAACAGTGAGGCGCGCATCCCCACGAGGGTGCCGTTACCCACGGTGGTGCCGTGCAGCATCGCGGCGTGGCCGACCGTGACGTCATCGCCGAGAGTGCAGGGCGCGTCGCTATCGACGTGCACCACGGTGCCGTCCTGAATATTGCTGCGCGCACCGATCCTAATTGGACCGGAGTCGCCGCGAAGGACACAGCCGTAAAAAACACTTGAGTCGGGACCGATTTCGACATCACCAATGATCGTCGCGTTCGGCGCAATCCATGCGGTTTCGTGGATGCGGGGGAGCTTGCCATTGTGCGGAAGAATAAGAGGACCGGTATTCATGGAGCCAATCTTCGCACGCCCAAAGGTATGTTGAATCTATGCGTCATTTCGACCACGAATCGCTCGAGCTCTTCGTCCGCGTCGTCGACGTCGGAAGCATTAATGCCGTTGCCGCGCAGGTAGGTCGCTCCCAACAGGCGGTTTCAGAGCGGATGCGCCGACTCGAAACGGAACTCGAACTGAATCTGCTGGAGCGGGGCGCTCGCGGCTCGAAACCGACCGAGGTGGGCACGCTCGTGGCCGACTGGGCCGCTGACCTCATTGAGGCGACGAACACGTTTACCGCGCGGATCGAATCCCTGCGAACCGATAGCAACGCAGATTTGTGGGTCGCCGCATCCCAAACTATCGCTGGTTATCTCCTGCCGCAGTGGCTCGGAGCCCTCAAAAGTAAAGGCGTGAACGGTGCCACGAGCCCGCACGTCCACGCCGTCAATTCCGTCGAGGTAGTGCGAGAAGTTCGCGCCGGAACGGTGTCACTCGGGTTTATCGAAACACTCGACCTGCCCACGGACTTGGTGATGCGAACGGTGGGCCATGATGAGCTCGTCGTTGTGGTCGCGCCCGAACATCCGTGGAGTGAGCGCTCCGAGGGCATCTCGCCGGCAGAACTGGCGGGCACCCCGCTCGTGGTGCGCGAAGAGGGGTCGGGCACGCGGCAGGCCCTCGAAACCCTGCTCAAGGAGGGCGACCCGGGCATTGTGATTGTGCCGCCCGCCGCCGAGTTTTCAGCGGTGGTTTCGGTGAAGGGAGCGGTGACCGCGGGGATTGCGCCGGCGGTGATGAGCGCGATTACCGTGGCGGATGAGCTCGTCTCCGGCCGACTGGTCAGCGTGCCGGTGCGCGGGCTCGATCTGAGTCGGCCGCTGACCGCGGTGTGGCGTGAAGACCGCAATCTGACTCAGACGGCGCTGGAACTCATCGAGATCGCTGCAAGCTAAGTGAGGGAGTAAGCGAAGACGGGTGCGTAGACGGTAGGATTGATCCCTATGGCTATGTTCGGGAACCTCTCAGATCGGCTCGTCGAAGCCCTCGGCAATCTTCGCGCGAAGGGCAAACTCACGGCGGCCGACATTGACGGCACAGTACGTGAGATTCGTCGTGCGCTGCTCGAAGCTGACGTCGCGCTGCCGGTGGTTAAGGAATTCGCCACGCATGTCCGCGAGCGTGCTCTCGGTGATGAAGTCAACCGTGCGCTGAACCCTGCCCAGCAGGTCGTGAAGATCGTGAACGAAGAGCTCGTTCGCATCCTCGGTGGCGAAGAAACTCGTCAGCTCACCTTTGCGAAGCGGCCACCGACGGTCATTATGCTCGTCGGTTTGCAGGGTGCGGGTAAGACCACCCTCGCCGGCAAGCTCTCGAAGTGGCTCGTCGGGCAGAAGCACTCGCCGATGCTCGTCGCCGCTGACCTCCAGCGTCCGAATGCCGTGACCCAGCTGCAAATCGTTGCGGACCAGGCTGGCGTTCCCGTATTTGCTCCGGAGCCCGGCAACGGTGTTGGCGACCCGGTTCGTGTCGCTCGCGAATCCATGCGCATCGCCGAAGAAAAGCAGCACGACGTGGTCATCATTGACACCGCCGGTCGTCTCGGCGTCGATGAAGAACTCATGCGCCAAGCTCGCCTCATCAAAGAGGCAACCAACCCCGATGAGATCCTGTTCACGATCGACTCGATGATCGGTCAGGATGCGGTCGCCACCGCGCAGGCCTTCAACGACGGCGTCGGGTTCTCCGGTGTGGTCTTGACCAAGCTGGATGGTGACGCTCGCGGTGGTGCGGCACTCTCGGTTGCGCAGACCACCGGAAAGCCGATCCTGTTCGCCTCCACGGGTGAGCGACTCGAGGACTTTGAAGTCTTCCACCCGGACCGGATGGCCTCGCGCATCCTCAACATGGGTGACGTGCTTTCGCTCATTGAGCAGGCCCAGCAGGCTTTCGATGAAGAAGAGGCGCGAAAGACTGCCGAGAAGATCGCGCAGGATAAGTTCACGCTGAACGACTTCTTGTCGCAAATGCAGCAGATTCGCAAGGCTGGCAACTTCAAGAAAATGATCGGGATGCTTCCGGGCATGGACCGTCAGATGAAGGACCAGCTGGAAAACTTTGATGAGTCGAGCCTCGTACATATTGAGGCGATCATCCAGTCGATGACTCCGCTCGAGCGTGACAATCCGAAGGTGCTCAACGGTTCGCGTCGTGCGCGTATCGCGCGCGGTTCGGGTCGTCAGGTGAGTGAAGTCAATGAGCTGATCAAACGCTTCGAAGCCTCGGCGAAGATGATGAAGACCATGGCTCGCGGTGCGATGCCCGGCGTTCCCGGGATGGGACCGATGGGAGCCGGTGCACCGGCTCGCGGTGGTGCCAAAAAGGGAAAGAAAGCCGCCAAGGGCAAGAAGTTCTCGGGTAATCCCGCGAAGCGCGGACTGCCGCCAGCACCGAAAGAGAAGCCAGCAGGCGCCGCATTTGGTGCGGCCAAGCCGTCAAGCGACGGTCCGACTCCAGAAGAGCTCGAGAAGCTGCAGAAGTTCCTCGGACGCTAGCTGCTGCGACGGCCGCCGCTCTATGCTGGAGCGAGCGCTCAGCCCTGAGTGTCGAGCCAGGCCTCGTAGAGGTCGGGGCGAACTCGCTGCGTGCGTGCCACTTGCTGTTCGTGGCGCCACTTCGCGATATTGGCGTGGTGTCCGCTGAGCAAAATCTCGGGCACGGCGTGGCCGCGCCATTGGGCGGGCTTCGTGTAGCTCGGGTATTCGAGGAGTCCACCCTCGTGTGATTCCTCGACGAGGGATTCCGGATTCCCAACAACTCCGGGAATCAGCCGCCCAAATGCTTCGATCATCGCCATGACAGCAACCTCGCCACCGTTGAGCACGTAGTCGCCCAGCGAAACGAGTTCAACGCGGGCACGGTCGCCAGCCCAGTCGAACACGCGCTGATCGATGCCTTCATAGCGGCCGCAGCCGAACACAATGTGCTGCTCTCGCGCGTACCGGCGAGCAGTTGCCTGGTTGAATACTTCGCCCGCAGGGGAGGGGAAAACAACGAGGGGAGCGTCGGCTGTGGTGGCGTCGGTCAATGACGCATCGTCAAAAATCCCGTCGAGCGTTTCACCCCACGGTTCGGGCCGCATGACCATACCCGCACCACCGCCGTATGGCGTGTCGTCTACGGTGCGATGACGATCGTGGGTGGCGTCGCGCAGGTCGTGGATGCGCAAGTCGACCAGCCCATTGGCGCGGGCTTTGCCAAGCAGTGAGATATCGAGGACATCAAAAAACTGCGGAAAAATGGTGACGATGTCGACGCGCATTGGGTTAGGCATCCTTGGGCGACTCAGCGTGAGAATCTGCCTCAGCACCCTGCTCAGTTCCAGCATCCTGGTCGGTTTCGACCCGCTCAGCGTGGGCCACCGCATCCGCTGCCGCATTTTCGGCATTCTCGGTGTCGAAGAGGCCGCCCGGGGGCGTCACGGTCATAGTTCCGGCTTCAATATCGACCTCGGGCACGATCGCCTTGACGAACGGCACCATGACGGTCCCCTTCGTTGTCTCGATTTCGAGCAGATCCTGCGAGGGCAGGTGGTTGACGCGCGTCACCTTGCCGACGACCTTGCCTGCGAGTACGACTTCGAGATCGACAAGCTGGTGGTCATACCAAGTGTCGGGATCGAGCTCTTCGGCGTCGTCCTGATCCACCCAGAGGATCGCTTTCACGAGCGATTCCGCGGTGGTGCGGTCGACTACGTCTTCAAAGAACCCCACCGGAGCGTCATTGAACCAGCGGAGTTCGCGCAACACGAGCTTCTTGCCGCGCCACGGCGAGGTGCTTGGCACCTGCAAAGAAAAGGATGCACCGGGAACGAATCGCTTCTCCGGCTCATCGGTGTAGAGCTCGAGTTTGAGGGCTCCTTTGAGCCCGTGTGGTTTCGACAGTCGGCCAACACGCAGCTGGGTGATGCCGCGATTCTTGGCAGCCAATTTAGTTGTCTGCCACGTCCACACGGACGCGGCGTCCTTCGGCAAGTGCCGTGACGACGGTGCGAAGTGCTTTGGCGGTACGGCCCTGTCGGCCGATTACGCGGCCGAGGTCCTCAGAGTGCACGTGCACTTCGAGGACCTCGCCGCGTGAGGAGGCGAGTGCGTCCACGCGGACATCATCGGGTCGATCGACAATGCCGCGGACGAGATGTTCCAGCGCGGACGCAAGCATTACTAGGCCTCGTTCTTTTCGGTTGCTGCCTCAGCAGCGTCTTCTGCGGGGGCTTCTTCAGCCTTGGTCTCAGCCTTGGGCTCCGACTTGGGTCGAAGGACGGGCTTCTTGGCGGTGTCAGCGACGAACTCTTCCTTCGCTACCTGCGGCTTGACCTGCGATTCGGTCTCGCCTTCGCCCTTGTACTTGCCCCAGTCACCGGTGAGCTTCAGCAGCGCAAGTACCGCCTCGGTCGGCTGTGCGCCAACGGAAAGCCAGTACTGTGCGCGGTCCGAGTCGATCTCAATGAGCGAAGGCTCAAGAGTCGGCTGGTACTTGCCGATCTCTTCGATGACTCGACCATTGCGCTTCGAACGCTCGTCGGCGACTACTACGCGGTAAAACGGTGCCCGGATCTTACCCAGGCGCTTAAGACGGATCTTGACAGACACGTGTCTCCTGCAGGTTAAAAGTTACTTAGATGAAGAACATCGACCGGGGATGTGGGGCACTCTCGGTCAGGGCTCGGTGTTGCTGCGCACACGGATAGAGGGTCGCTGGCGCAGGCTCAGCTCTCCATTCTTGCAGAAAATTAGAAAGATTGGGGAGTGGAACGAGCCTCCCCTACGATAGTCCTATGGATTTCGCCGCCACAGAGCGCAGCACACTCGGAATCGAGTGGGAACTGGCACTTGTCGACCCAACAAGCGGTGACCTGACCGGTCGCGCGAACGAAGTAATCAGTGAGGTTGGCGACCCTCGCTGCGTAGGTGAATTCCTTACCAATACCGTCGAGTTCGTCACCCGTCCACACCGCAACGTGCCGAGCGCGATTGAAGATTTGCGCGAGATGCGAGGCCGGTTTGTGGCCGCCGCAACCACTGCCGGAATCGCCGCTATCGGCTCGGGTACGCATCCCTTCGCGAATTGGCGACTGCAGGCCGTAAGTCCGGCCGATCGGTATCTGCGTGTCGCGGAGCGGGCGGGAACATGGGGACGGCAATTGTCGATCTGGGGCGTGCACGTGCATGTCGGCGTGCAGAACCGTGACCATGTTGTGCCGGTGATGCACTCGGTCCTGGCGAACTATTCGTGGTTACTTGCACTGTCTGCCTCCAGTCCGTTCTGGCAGGGTGCGGATACTGGATTCGCGTCACATCGCTCAATGCTCTTCCAACAGCTCCCCACGGGTGGGCTTCCACCAGCGCTCGAGACGTGGGCTGATTATGAGCGAACGTTGAGGGGGATGCTCGAGGCAGAGGTCATCCTCGACCCACTCGAGCTGCGCTGGGATGTGCGGCCAGCACCGCAATTCGGCACGATTGAAGTGCGGATCGCCGACGGTGGCCCCTCGCTCTTTGACGTGGCCGCGAGTGCCGCGTTCACGCAGTGCCTCGTTGAAGAAGCCGTGCGCGCGCTCGATGAGGGTCGCGCACCGATGCGACTGCCCGATTGGGCGGTGCGCGAAAACAAATTCCGCGCTGCACGCTGGGGCTTCGATACGAAGTTCATTACTGCAGCCGACGGTCGCCAGGAAAGCGGGCGTGAGTCGCTTGCTCGACGGATCGATGAGCTACAGCCAATTGCCCGCGACCTCGGATGTGAAGGCGAACTCGTCGCCGCCCTCGCCATCGTCGACAGCAATCCGGCAGACCGGCAGCGCGCCTCGATGCGAACGAACGGGATGGTGGGCGTCGTCGATTCGCTGCGCGCGGAATTCCTCCGGTAGCCGCAGAAATTCGCAGCTGCCTCAAGTAGCGTTTTCCTATGCCTAAGCCTCTGCAATCCGTCTTTTATCGGATCCTCATTCCGGCGCCATTCGTGCTGGCGATTTGGATCCTGGTTGCGTGGATCATTTTTCAGCAATCAGTCGGCGGATTCCTCTCGCTCTTCTTGGCCATCCCCGCGGCATTCATCCAACTGGCAATCCTCGGTTTCATGCTTTGGCTGCGACCGAGTATTCGACTCTCACGCGAATTCACCACCGAGGATGCGCTTTGGTACTTCGCGACCTTCCTCGCCTGGGCAGTCGGCGCCGCCCTCGTGAACCCATGGGGTGGGCTCGTGCAAATCGCAGGCTTCGTGCTCGGCATTATCGGCATGTCCCGAATCGGGAAACGGTCGCATACCGAAGCCGTCGAGACCATGACACAGCGTGCCGAGCAAATGCGTCAGCACTTAGGTGACCAACGGACTGGACCGTGGCCCGATGCATCCGGCCCGGGAGCCGGGAAGGTGATCATTGTCGACACCGATACCGAATGGGAAGACCGTGGCCCCGCATCCAATTCGGCACGAAAGCCCATCGAAGGCGAAATCATCGAGGACCCGAAAGACGAGGATCCGGATGTCGATGAATGGCAGGCTCGGCCGCATTCGGATTAGTGCTGGCGCGGCGCACGCGGTTCAGGGTATGCTTATCGCTTGTGCCGCGTCGTGACTCTGCCACAGGGGACACTCCGATTGCGGAATTTTCTGACTTCTATTTACATGCTGCCGACCTGTGGCGGGGCAGAGAGTGATTACTCATCATGAGCAATGTCATCGATCAGATCAATGCGGAGCAGCTTCGCGAGATTCCTGACTTCCGTCCCGGCGACACCGTCAAGGTGCACGTAAACATCATCGAGGGTACGCGTTCGCGTGTCCAGGTGTTCCAGGGCATCGTCCTCGGCCGTCAGGGCTCGGGCGTTTCGGAGACCTTCACTGTGCGCAAGGTGAGCTTCCAGGTGGGCGTGGAGCGTATGTTCCCCGTGCACTCGCCGATCATCGACA
>NZ_JBQDBE010000022.1:0-57187 GCF_052090685.1 Gulosibacter sp.
GTCCACTTCGGACACCAGACCCGTCGCTGGAACCCGAAGATGAAGCGCTTCATCTTCACCGACCGCTCGGGCATCTACATCCTTGACCTTCAGCAGTCGCTTGTTTTCATTGACAAGGCCTATGACTTCGTCAAGGAAACCGTTTCGCACGGTGGCACCATCCTCTTTGTTGGCACCAAGAAGCAGGCTCAGGAAGCAATTTCTGAGCAGGCAACCCGTGTCAACCAGCCTTACGTGAACCAGCGTTGGCTCGGTGGTCTGCTCACGAACTTCCAGACCGTGCAGAAGCGACTCAACCGCCTGAAGGAACTTGACATGGTGGACTTCGAGGACACCTCGAAGGGCTACACCAAGAAGGAACTCCTCATTCAGCGTCGCGAGCGCGACAAGCTGGAGAAGACCCTTGGTGGTATCCGCAACATGACCCGTACGCCTTCGGCGCTGTGGATTGTTGACACCAACAAGGAGCACCTCGCTGTTGACGAGGCGAAGAAGCTGGGCATCCCGGTCGTCGCAATCCTCGACACCAACTGTGACCCCGACGACGTTGACTTCCCGATTCCGGGTAACGACGACGCGATTCGCTCGGTAGCACTGCTTACCCGCATCGTTGCTGACGCTGCTGCTGAGGGTCTCATGACCCGTCACCAGAAGCCCAGCGAAACCGAAGAAGCAGCAGAACCACTCGCTGAGTGGGAACTCGAACTGCTCAAGCAGGGCGAAAACAAGGAAGCTGCTGCGGAAGCAGAGACCCCGGCTGAGGCTCAGGCTGCCCAGGATGCACCTGCCGAAGCTGAAGCTACTCAGGAATCGGCAACCGAAACCGCCGAAACTGCAACTGAGGCCGCTGCGGCCGAAGAGACCAAGTAACCAAAGGGAGAGCTAATTACATGGCAAACTTCACCATTGCTGACGTGAAGGCGCTGCGCGAGCAGCTCGGTACCGGCATGACTGACACCAAGAAGGCACTCGACGAGGCCGATGGTGACATGGACAAGGCCATTGAACTGCTGCGTCTGAAGGGTGCGAAGGGTAACGCCAAGCGCGCAGACCGTTCCGCAGCCGAGGGCCTCGTCGTTGCAAAGGTCAACGACAACGGCACCGCAACTATCCTCGAGCTCAACTGCGAGACTGACTTCGTTGCCAAGGGTGACAAGTTCATCGCGCTTGCTAATGAGGTTCTCGACGCAGCTGCCGCTGCCGGCGCAAGCAACGCTCAAGAAGCGCTCGCTGCCGCCGCTGGCGACAAGACTGTTGCCGAACTCATCAGCGAGACCGCAGCGGTGCTCGGCGAAAAGTTTGAGCTCCGCAACGTGCGCGAGGTCAAGGGCGAGAAGTTCGACATCTACCTCCACCTCACCTCCAAGGACCTCCCGCCGCAGGTTGGCGTGGTTGTTGGCTACGAGGGCGACGACGAGGACACCGCTCACGGCATCGCGCAGCACATCGCATTCGCGAACCCGTCGGTACTCGACCGTGAAGATGTTTCGGAAGAGGACATTGCGCGTGAGCGCAAGGTTGTCGAAGACCTCACCCGTGCAGAAGGCAAGCCGGAAGCAGCGCTTCCGAAGATCGTTGAAGGCCGCCTCGGTGCATACTTCAAGCAGATCGTGCTGAACGAGCAGGAATACGCTCGTGACCCGAAGCACAACGTTGGCGAGATCGCCAAGAACGCAGGCATCAAGGTTGTCGACTTCGCTCGCCTCAAGGTGGGCGTCGGCGTAGAAGCGGCCTCGGACGAGTAGTCCACGCGCTTCCTTGAGCACCACAGCACCGGGGCGGTCAGCGACAAGCTGGCCGCCCCGGCGCATTTGCTGCCGTTTCACCGACACCGCCGAGTAGGCTTGCTAGCGCTCGTGCACACCAAAGATTCTAGGAGCGCAATTGTCACCTTCGGCCAATAAACCGCGTCGCGTAATGCTCAAACTTTCCGGCGAAGCGTTCGGCGGTGGACGGCTCGGCGTTGACCCACAAACACTGACTGAAATCTCGCGTGAGATTGCCCGTGCTGCTGAGCAGGTGCAGATCGCAATCGTGGTCGGCGGTGGAAACTTCTTCCGTGGTGCGCAGCTCGCCAATTCCGGGATGGACCGCGGCCGAGCCGACTACATGGGCATGCTCGGAACCGTCATGAACGCACTGGCCCTGCAAGACTTCCTTGAACAAGCAGGCGCAACGGCGCGCGTGCAGTCAGCCATCGAGATGCGCCAGGTCGCAGAGCCCTATATTCCGCTTCGTGCCGAACGGCACATGGAAAAGGGCCGCGTCGTGGTCTTTGGCGCCGGAGCCGGGCTTCCGTATTTCTCCACCGACACCGTTGCCGCACAGCGGGCGCTGGAAATTCGGGCCGACGCATTGCTCGTCGCAAAAAACGGTGTCGACGGCGTCTACACCTCGGATCCGCGATCGAACCCGGATGCCAAACTCATCACGCAAACTTCATATCAGGATGCGCTGCAAACCGGTCTCAAAGTCGTTGACTCGACCGCGTTCAGCCTTTGCATGGATAACAGCATGGACATGCGCGTATTCGGCATGCATCCGGAGGGCAATATCGAACGTGCCCTGCTGGGCGACACGATCGGCACGCTGGTATCCAATAGCGTGACCGGAACCGTCACTGCCCAGTAGATAAGTAGGATGGGGTGACCCAGCAGCGAAAGGATAGAACGTGATCTCTGAGGTACTTGCCGAGACAAAAGAAAAAATGGAGAAGGCGGTTGAACACGCCCACGAACAGTTTGGGAACATCCGCACCGGCCGTGCGAACCCAGCCCTGTTCGACAAGCTGCCGGTGGAGTACTACGGCACCCCGACCCCGATGGGCCAGCTCGCATCCTTCCAGCAGCCAGAGGCTCGGATGCTTGTGATCACGCCCTACGACAAGTCGGCACTGAAGGAAATCGAGAAGGCGATTGCCAACCAGCCGAACCTCGGTGTGAACCCAATGAATGACGGCACCATTGTCCGCGTGGTGATGCCGGAGCTCACCAAGGAACGCCGCCAGGAATACGTGAAGCTCGCACGCGACAAGGCTGAAGAGGCTCGCGTTGCGGTACGGAACATTCGCCGCAAGTCGAAGTCCGATCTGGATGCGCTTGAGGGCGAGGTCGGCGAGGACGAGATCACTCGTGCCGAAAAGGAACTTGAGCAGGTCACGAAGTCCTATGTCGATCGCGTCGACGAAGCATTCAAGGCAAAGGAAGCTGACCTCCTCGAGGTCTAATCGTGAGTGCGGCCGATCGCGAGCGGGCGAAGCGGGACGGCGATGGTATCGACGACCCGCCCCGCAGCGACGCCGCACGACCTCGAACCGATGGGGTGAACGCGTTCGAAGCTGAAGCGGTTCGCATCCGCAATCGCGTGCGATCGATCAACGCACAGGTTAACGAACGCAGCGGCCGCAACCTCGCTAGTGCCATCGCCATCGCGGTGGTACTTATCGTTGCGGTGGTCGCGAGCCTGCTCATTGATAAGCGCTGGTTCATTGTCCTCGGGATCGCCATGGTGGCGGTCGTGGTGGTTGAACTTTCCACCGCAATGCGCAAGGTTGGCCTGCGCGTTCCCCGACTACCGTCGGCGCTCGCGGTCTTCGCTGTGGTGCCCGCAGCGTTTTATCTCGGGCCAGCTTGGCAATGGGCCGCGCTGATCGTGAGCACCGGCTTCGTGCTCATCTGGCGGCTCGTGGAAGTCCTCTTCGAAAAGCCGAGACCGAGCCGCAGACAACTCGGCATTGACGCATCCTCGATTATCTTTGTCCAGCTTTACGCGACTTTCCTCGGATCCTTCTCCGCACTCTTGGTCGCACAGCCTCGCGGCGAATACTGGGCCCTCTCGTTCATCATTATTGTCGTGTGCGTCGACACCGGCGCCTACGCTACCGGGCTCAAATTCGGCCGCACCAAGATGGCACCAAAGATCAGTCCCGGTAAGACCTGGGAAGGGACTATCGGCGGGGCACTTACCGCCATCGCTGCCGCGATCCTCTTGTGTGTATTCCTGCTCGACGTGCCCTGGTGGTTTGGGCTGGTGATGGGACCGGCCTTGACGCTCACCGCAGCGGCGGGGGATCTCACCGAATCGATGGTGAAGCGCTCGCTCGGAATCAAGGACATGTCCAACTGGCTCCCCGGACACGGCGGTTTTTTCGACCGACTTGACTCTATGTTGCCCTCCGGTGCGATGGCCTTTGCCCTGTATTTCTGGGCCGCACCGCTCATGTAACACGACATCTTTCGGGTTTGGGCTCGCGTTCGGCCAGTCATGGGGCAGAATGGACGGGTGACACCTGCAGCCCCATTCCCCACAGCGCCCCGCGGCGAGTTCGGTTACGACCAAGACGAGGTCGAGCGCGCCCTCGCCGTTGCTCGAGAGCGTTACGAGAATTTTGACAATGCCTCCGGCGGCAAGCGCCTCACCGCGAAGAGCATCCGCCACACGGCGTTTACGATGCGTAAGCGCGGGTACTCCGCTCCGCACGTGGACGCCGCGCTCGAACGACTCGAGGATGCGGTCGCGGTACGGGAGCAGGAAGAGCGCGTGTCACAGATCGGCAAGGAAGAGTACCTTGCTGAGACCAAGGACGCCGCTCGGGCAATCCTGAAGCGACTTGAACGCGGCCCAGGCAAGCGGTTTGATCGAGTCTCAGCATTTCAGCGCGGCTATGCAGTTGGGGAAGTGGACGCGTTCGCGGAGCGTATCGATGATTTCTTGCGTGGTAAAGCACCGATGACGCTCCGGGAAGCACGCGGTGTGGCCTTCACCTCTCGTCGACGCGGCTACAGCGAAGGTCAGGTCGACCTGCTGATTGACGCCGTCGTGGACGTTATGCTCGCGATTCGCTAGACTCGAGCGTTGGTGCGCTGCCATAGCTGCACCACCGCTATGAACCTGAGAGTTCATAACAGCACCGTTGCCTGTTCGTGATCATTCCGTTATCGTTGGATCTGTTCTTGATTCAATGAGAGGCTTTTTCTGAATGACTGACACGATGCGCACGGGGTCGACTCGGGCACTCAAGCCAGCAGCGCTCGGTAACGGACGACGTAACCGAGCTTTCATCGCAATCGGTGCGACTTGCGCGATTGCGGGTATTGCGGCTGTCGGTATCTTCCAGCCGGGTGCCACTTCTTCGGTTGCCGACGCTTCGGTTGCGACCCCCTCACTCGAGGAGATCACGCAGGCGCAGGCACAGAACTACCAGGCCAGCCTGCTCGCCGGAACTGAGGAGAACGCTGGCGAGGGTGCTGGCTTCGACCGTGGTGAATCGGTACAGGCCGAGCTTGAACCGGAGCCAGAACCGGAGCCGGAGCCCGCTCCAGAGCCTTCCGAGACCACCGAGCCCACTGAAGACTCGGGCAACTCCGGTAGCGCCAACAACTCCGGCAGCTCTTCCAACGATTCTGAAGAGTCGAGCAGCTCGAATAGCTCGAGCAACTCCGGCGGCTCTGACTACCCAACCGGCGGTTCTTACTCCGGTGAGTCACCGCAGGCGATTGCCCAGCAGATGCTGAACGACCGCGGCATGGGCGGACAGTGGGGCTGCTTCGAAGCAATCATCGGTCAGGAGTCCGGATGGGACCCCTACGCCACGAACCCATCCTCGGGTGCATACGGCATCCCGCAGGCACTGCCCGGCAGCAGGATGTCGACGCACGGTTCGGACTGGCGGACGAACCCGGCAACGCAGATTGCCTGGGCGATTGACTACATGAACGATCGCTACGGTTCGCCCTGTGGCGCGTACGACTTCAAATTCACGCAGGGTAACGGCTGGTACTAAGCCTCCCAAGCCGCCTCTCGCGAGAATCAAGATGAACGACCCAGCACTCGGCTGGGTCGTTCGTCGTTTCCGGTGTGGAGCATCCGACTTGCGTGCTCCGATAAGGTTGATCTCGACATCGGACGCCCAGTGACCACGCTGGAACGCTGCACTGCTGGAGGGAGCATTGGATGCAATTCACGCTGCCAGGCGCCACAGGATGCTGTCAGACGCGCCAATCCGGCAACCTCCGCCATGCATCCGTCTTCGTCACTGCACAGGCGATGGGGGAACGCTAGCGATGGGTCGTTCCAATAAGCCCCGCAGACAACACCCGCGCGGAAGAAGCGGCAAGCGTGACGGCGAGTGGCAACCACTCGACCTGGATCGCATCCAGGGAGGGTTTCGCCGCACCGAGCACAAACGCGGTCGCGAATACACGGTGCAACCCATTCGTGCCGAGCGCGCGCTCAAAGCGTATCTGTGCCCGGGATGCGGCGTAGACATACCCCCGGGTACGGCTCACGTGGCCGTGTGGCAGGCGGATAGCATCATGGGCGATGATTCGGCACTTGCCGATCGACGCCATTGGCATTCTCACTGCTGGAAGATTGCCTAAGACAAGCGTCGTCCGCTATTTCGCATTCTGGTGCGGGATGATCACTTCGCGCACGATAATGATCAGGCTCGCTGCCACCGGAATCGCGATGAGCGCGCCGAGCAGCCCCAGCAGCGTACCCCCGGTCAGCGCGGCGATCACGACCACCGAGCCGGGCACTTTCACTGCGGAGGACATGATCCGCGGGCTAATGACGTAGGCCTCGACCTGCATGTACACGAGGTAGTAGATCGCAGCGATCCACCAGATTGGCGATGAGGGTTCCGCAAGCAGCAACTGCGCGAGCACAATAATGGTCGACGCGCTGATGGTCCCCACCATCGGGATGAGCGATCCCAAGAACGCGATCACGGCGAACACCATCGGCATGCTCGCGTTGATGATCGACAGGAAGATGAACGTCAGCACGCCGTTAATGAGTCCCAGAGCGATTTGGCCGACCACGTATTTGCCGACGGAACCGGTGATCTCCTCGGTGATCTCTTCGGTCCGCTCGCGGTTCGAAGCCGGAGTCAGCTGGTAGAAGACGCGCTTGATCGAGTTCATGCTGGTGACGAAATAGATCATCAGGATGAACACAATGAGCACGCCGAAGAGCCCGTTTACGATTCCGACACCGACCTGCAACACACCTCCGGTGATGGAGGCCGCGTTCTGCTGCAGCCATGACGTTGCCTGAGCAATGGCGGCTTGAACGTCGAGGGCGGGGAAATTAAGCGCAAGCCATTCCACGATATTCGAGTTGAGCAGGTCGCCAATGATCGCGCCGTATCGAATCGATAGCTCGTTCACTTGCGCCGTGATCGAGGGCACGATCGCCCATACCACGAGCACGATCAGCCCGAGCACCCCGAGAATCGTCACCAGCATAGCCACCGGCCGCGGCCAGCCCTTGCGCTCGAGCCACGCGATCATTGGTTCAAAGCCGAGCGCGAGGAAAAGCGCAGCGCCAATGTAGGTCAGCACCGTGGAAAGCGAGCCGATCATTCCCGCGAGTAGGATCGCGAGCAACGCCCCGAGGGCGCCGACAAATCCGACTCTAAACGGATTCTCGAACGTCAATGGAGTGACTCCTGTTAGGAGTTATTGGTGTTCTGGGACACCTGCTGTGCGGCGTCAGCGGCAGCGGGGTTCTCTTCGGGGCTGTCGTCAATCACGTCGTGGTCGGAAGTGCTGTCGGCCTCGATTATCTCCTCGACGGGGGCGGTGTCGGTGCCGGTGCTCTCCGGTGCGGAGCTCTGCGCGTCCGTGGCCTGAGCGGTGGCACCCTGGCTCATTGCCGGGATGGCTGGCAGGTTCAACTGCGCAAAGACTCCGCGCATTTGCTCGAGGTAATCGGCGATCTGATCGCGTTCGTCACGAATCTCCGCGAGTCGACGCTCCGCCTGCTCTTGCTCGCTGCGGGTGCGGTTTTCAAGTTCACGGGCGCGCTCGCGAGCCTGTCGGTTGGAGTTCTCGAGCAGGTTGGCTGCCTGGTTCTCGGCAGCCTGCACGGTCTCCTGTGCACGCTTGCGGGCATCGGCGGTAATCTTGCCCGCCTCGCGACGCACCATCTCGCTCCGCTGATTGAGATCAGCTAGCTGTTCCGTTGCGTCGTCAATGAGTTTCTTCGCGGCAGCCTCGGCATTGCGACCCGCGACCACGAGTTGCTGCTCAAACTCATTGCGCTTGGCGGCGAGCTCAACTTCCTGCTCACTGCGCAACTCGGTGAGCTCCCGCAGCGTATTCTCACGAATTTCAGCGAGCTCGGTGGTGACCCGGTGGCGCTCATCCTCGAGTTCGCGCGTCTGACGGCTGCGTAGCTCATTCACTTCGAGGTCGGTCTTCGCACGCAGATCGGCAAGGTCGGACTCAAGCAGTTCGCGTTCAGTGGCGACCTCGCGGTCGTGCTGATTGCGTCCGTTCGTGAGCTCGTGTTCCAGCTGGGCCCTGGCCTGTGCGATCTCGGCGTTCAACTGTTCGCGCTGTGCCGTCTGCTGGCTGGTGAACGTCGCCTGCGCTTCACTGAGCTCCTGCTCTTGGGTGCGACGAATTTCGGCAAGCGTTCGTTCCATCTCGGTGCGGCGCTCCACCATCTCGCGTTCGAACGCTTCGCGAGCCTGTTCGAGTTCGTGACGCGTGCTTGACTCATAGGCACTGAAATCACGCTGCTGCTTGGTCAGCGACGCAAGCGCATTCGCGATGTCATCCTCGTGCTGCTGGCGCTGACGGGCAATCTCTTCATTCGCGCTCGCCCGCGCGGCTTCATTGTCTCGATCCGTCGAGTGGCGCAATTCGCGAAGCTCGGCAGTGACCTGATCCTTCACAGAATCAATTTCGCGCTCTTGATTGAGCTTGGTGAGTTCGGCTTCCTGACGCGCGTTCTCCACGAGCTGATCTGCGGTTGACTGTGCTTCGCGAGCGACTCGTCGTGCCGACTGATCGGCGTCGCTGGTGACCCGCTCGGCGTAGTCATTGGCGTCCTCGTGGATCTTCACGGCCTCGCGCTGCGCAGCTTCGCGAATGCGGTCAGCATCTCGGTTGGCGTCAGAGACAAGTCGGGATGCTTGGTCCTCAGCGGTGGCGAGGGTGCCAGCGAGCTTGGTGCCCAGACCCGCATAACTGGGGGAGTCGGCCTCGCGGAGGTCTTCGCTGAGTTTGCCGACTTGATTCTGGAGCGAGGTAACTTCGTTCGCTGCGCGTTCCTGAGCGACCTGAGTTTCGTGAAGCTGACGCTGCAGTTCACCGATGACCTGGTCAACCTCCTCGCGGTTGTATCCGCGCATGGTGGTGGTGAAGTTGAAGCCGTCCACAGACCGTCCTTCCAGATGGAGCTATTGAAGTGCGAAATAGTGCACTAAGAGGGGTTGGTTGCAGTGTAGTTGGCCGTTGGTTTGGAATCCGCTCGAATGTCCTGCAACCTCGCAGTTGATCATCACGACTACGTCTCAATGAATATACGAACGGCAGCACAGCCACGGCTCAAACAGATCACGATAAGATCACAAAACCATCGGTACGGTAAGATTTAACGCTTGATGTAGTTCGTCCAAGCCTAAATATAAAGGAGAACGCGTGCGATTCATCCTGGCAGCCGTGGCGTTCGTGGCCAGTGTGGTACTGCTCGCTATCGGCGGAGTGCAGTACGCGCAAGCGTCAAACGTGAGTGAGGTTACTGCGATTGGCGAAAGCGAATCTGCCGCCCCGCTCACGGTCATCAGTCATGACACTCTCGCGTCCAGGGCTGGTACGCAGTCCGTTGAGATTTCCGGCGAAGGCGAGATTTTTGTCGCCGTGGGCCGCACCGACGATGTTCAGGCATGGGTCGGCGACACGCTACACAATACGGTCACTCTCAATGAAGCTGTAGAGACCGAGAACGAGCACACACTCGCACTTGATTTCGCCGAGGCAGGGACTGAACCGACTGCACCCTCCCCAGCGGGGAATGATCTCTGGTTTGAAGAACACACGGGTGAGGGCACGCTCTCACTCGACCTCGTCGTCTCGCCCGGATACTCCCTCCTGATCGCTTCGGATGGCACGCAGCCCGCCCCACAGAACATTGAGGTGAGCTGGCCATTCGGCGGCTACGCGCCAATGGTTGGGCCGATGCTGAGCGCCGGCGGACTGCTTCTCGCGATCGCAATTGGCTTGCTCGTGTGGGCAATCATCCACCGACGCAATCGAAAGCGTGCACAGGCACTCGCTGAGAAACGTGCCGCTGAGAAGAGTAAGAAGACGGCAGTTGCTGGTGGACAGGCAGCCGACGAAGAAACAGCTCACGAAGTAGTGGACTCAGATGCCGAATGGTCACCAGTGGCTTGGGACACTTCTGAAGCGGAAGAGCAGCAACCAACGGTGAAGATCACGACCGTACCGCCGCCCGTTGCAGGAGTCCAAGAAGACACCGTCCAAGAAGACACTGGGCGCGCCGACCTCGGGGAGCAAGCAGCAGCTGATGCACCCGCGCAAGATGAACCAATGCAGGCCGATCCTACGCCGGATGAACACTCTCCCTTTGCGCCGCAACCCGCATCCGTACCGGCCGAGCACACCCCCGCCGAACACGAAGCACAGCCTGAAGCCGCTGTACCAGTAGCCGCGCAGGCTGGGACCACAACGGATGCTGGCGAAGATGTCGACTCGGGCTCCATGCCTGTCGCGGATTCTGTATCCGACACCAATGCAGCATCCGATACCGCTGCCGAATCCGACACTGATGCTGACTCCGATCGCGGACCTGGCCCAAGCTCCGGCTCGACCACCGGCACTTCCGGTACCGGCGCATCCGCCGCCGACGAATCGAAGTGGCGGCGTCCGCGCGGGCGCGACCGGACGAATGCGCCCAAGCGACAGTTCTTCTTGGCGCCGTTAATGGCCGTGACCGTGCTCACGCTCGCCGGGTGTGCACCGCAGTACTGGCCGGCTGAATGGACCGACACGGAGATTGCTCCAACAGGTACGCCGACGTCCTCAGTCGAGGCCGCGCTGATCGAAGAAGGCGCAATGCCGCCCACAGTCAACGAAGCGCAGCTGACGGAGATCGTCACCAACGCCGGAGAACTCGCGGCGGAAGCCGACGCCGCCCAGGACGCGAGCATCTTGGAACCTCGTTTTACCGCAGACGCACTGCAGCATCGCACCGCAATCTATGAGGCGCAGCAACTGGACTCGGAGATTGCGGGCCCTGAACCTTTCCCGAGCGGTGACATTGCCTACGCGATTCCGGAAGCGACCGACAGCTGGCCACGCGTGGTGTTCGTCGTCGTAAGCCCCGCTGAAGACGCCCCCGAGGGCTCGACACCAGCCGCGCTCATGCTCGTGCAGGAATCAGCCCGCGATAACTTCAAGATCGGTTCGCTGACCGAACTCGCTGCCGGGGTAACGCTGCCAGAAGCCGCGCCGGTGAGTGTCGGCGCTCCGAGCCTGGCGAACCACGAGGAACCACTCGTGATGCCCGCGGAAGAGATCGCCGCGGCCTACGCGGATGTCATCGCCAACGGTGACAGTTCCGAATTTGCCGCGATGTTCAACCCCGAAAATGACACGCTTCGCTCGCAGGTGAATGACGCCTACCGTGAGAGCCTGGCGGAAGAACTTGATCCCGAGGTCGTCACGATCGACTTTGCGTATGCGGGTACGGACACCGCTCCCGTTGGGATTACGTCCATCGACGGTGGTGCGATCGTCTCGGTGTCGATTACCGAGACCGAGACGCTGGAAGCCGCGAATGACCGCGCACTCATCACCGTGTCAGGACGCACCGCGGTACTATCCGGAGTGGAGACCAGCGAGACTGGTTTTGTTCGCACCTACACCGACCAGCTGCTGTTCTACGTACCCAGCGAAGCAACGGGTGGTCCGATCCAGTTCCTCGGTGTTTCGCAGGCGATGACAGACGCACAAGAACTTACTGAAGAGGAGTCCTAACCACGATGACTGATCCGAACTTGCCAATGTCGGCCATGGGCGGCGGCGTCGACCTCAGCGGTCTTGCCCAAGCTCATCAGCAGGGACAGCAGCAGGGGCAGGCACCGCAGCCCGGTCAGCAGGCCCAATCCGGTGAGGCCTTCATGGCGCTGCCCGATGCCGTGGTGAACGGCGGCGCGGCAGAACTCGAGCAGTTTTCACAGCACTCAACTCAGCTGCCGGTGCTCGTGCAGGTCTACTCGACCAACGACCCCGATTCGGTCGCGCTCACTCCTGTGCTTGAAGAACTCGTACGTTCGGCCGACGGCCGGCTTGTATTGCTCCGTATCGATGCACAGGCTCACCCTGAGCTTGGCGGTCAACCTTCGGTACTTGCCTTGGTTGGTGGTCGGCCTATTCCACTGTTCCAGGGCAACCCGCCGCGGGAACAGATCGTGCAGGTCGTCAATGAGCTGATTCAGGTGGCAGCGCAGCAGGGGATCACCGGCAGCGTCAAGATCACGGGCGACCAGGATGCCGCGGCGAGTGAACCGGCTCCGAAACCGCTGCCGCCACTGCACCAAGAAGCGCAGGACGCACTGCAGCGCGGCGATGTCGACGCTGCCAAGGATGCGTATGAGCGGGCATTGCGGGAATCACCGGCTGACGAAGACGCCAAGATCGGGCTCGCCCAGGTGAGCTTGCTCGTGCGACTGCGCGGGAAGACGCTCGCCGAGATTCGTGAGCGTGCGGCCAATGATCCGTCGAGCATTGACGCGCAGTTTGATGTCGCTGATTTGGATATCTCGGGTGGTCACGTTGACGACGCCTTCAACCGGCTGTTGGACCTATTTGCCAAAACGGATGCGGACAACAAGACGCGAGTACGCGAACGCATCCTGGAGCTCTTCGATGTCGTCGGTAGCACCGACGCTCGTGTAAACCGCGCCCGGCAACAGCTCACCAATCTGCTGTTTTCCTAAGCGCTAGCTCACAGGACAAAGCCCGTGTCCGCATCCCCGTTCGGGAATTGCGGACACGGGCTTTTTCGTGCCTTGCCCGGCTCGAACTAGCGGCGGCGCAAGAACACGGCGCCGAGCGGCGGGATTCGCAGCGCAGCAGACTGGCCGTGGCCGTTCGCGGGCTCGCCACTGGCGATCACCGTGTCATTGACCACGCCGGCGCCACCGAACTCGAACGCATCCGAGTTGAGCACCTCGTCCCAGGCACCAGCCGACGGCAACCCGAGGCGGTAGCCCTCGAGGGCCTGGTTCGAGAAGTTGAAGACGCAGGCCAGCGCCCCTCCGGAGCGGTCGCGACGGACAAAGGCAAGCAGGCTGTTCTCGGAGTCGTCACCGGCAATCCATTGCAACCCCGCCGGGTCGTGATCGAGCTCCCACAGCGCGGGAGTCTCGCGGTAGAGCCGGTTGAGCGCGGCGACATAGCGCTGGATGCCGCTAAAGGTGTTGTTCTCGA
Organism: Gulosibacter sp.; assembly: GCF_052090685.1. Lineage (NCBI taxonomy): Bacteria > Bacillati > Actinomycetota > Actinomycetes > Micrococcales > Microbacteriaceae > Gulosibacter > Gulosibacter sp. The sequence goes on from NZ_JBQDBE010000022.1 coordinate 13,248, forward strand.
GCAGCCACCAGTCGAGCCCCTTGTCCTCTGACCACTCGCTCGGCTGTCCAAATTCTTGCCCCATGAACAGCAGTTGCTTGCCGGGGTGACCCCACTGGTACGAGTAGAACAACCGCATATTCGCGGCCTTCTGCCAATCGTCGCCGGGCATCTTCGAGAACATTGAGCCCTTGCCGTGCACGACCTCGTCGTGCGAGATCGGCAGCACGTACTGCTCACTCCATGCGTAGACGAATGAGAAGGTGAGGTCCCCGTGGTGCCACTTGCGGTAGATCGGATCTTTCGCGATATAGCGCAGGTTGTCGTTCATCCACCCCATATTCCACTTGAGGCCGAAACCGAGGCCGCCCCAGTCGGTGGGACGCGTGACACCGGCGAAGCTCGTCGACTCCTCGGCGATCATCATGATGCCGGGGTGCAGCTTGTAGGAGGTCGCGTTGACTTCCTTGAGGAACTCAATCGCCTCGTAGTATTCGCGACCCCCGTCGGCATTGGGAATCCAATCCGTGCGCGAGTAGTCACGATAGATGATTGAGGCGACCGCATCCACCCGCAGCCCGTCAATGTGGAACTCTTCGAACCAATACAGCGCATTCGCCACGAGGAAGTTGCGCACCTGGGAGTGACCAAAGTTGAACACGAAGGTGCCCCAGTCGGATTGGTGACCGAGCCGCGGGTCCGGGTGCTCGTAGACGGCCTGGCCATCAAACTCCGCGAGCGCGAACGCATCCTTCGGAAAGTGGCCGGGGACCCAGTCCATGATCACGCCATAGCCAGCCTGGTGCAGTCGGTCAATGAGGTAGCGCAGGTCGTCGGGAGAGCCGAGCCGCGAGGTCGGTGCGTAATAGCCCGTGACCTGGTAGCCCCAGGACCCACCAAATGGGTGTTCGGCTAACGGCATGAACTCGACGTGGGTGAAGCCCATTTCATCGAGGTAGGGAATCAGCTCATCGGCAAGTTCGCGGTAGCCGAGCCCGGGCCGCCAAGACATGGCGTGCAGCTCGTATACGCTGAGCGGCTGGTTGTGCGGGTCATGGGATGCGCGGTTTGCCATCCAGTCGCCGTCGCCCCAGGTGTGCTGGGTCGGTTGCGAGATCACAGAAGCGGTGTGCGGCGGCTTTTCCGCGTGCAGTGCCATTGGGTCGGCCTTGTCGATCCAGTTACCGTTTTGCGCAAGGATCTGGAATTTATAGGTTTCGTGCGGACCAATACCCGGCACAAAGAGCTCCCAAATCCCGAGCTCGTTGAGGCGGCGCATCGCGTGCTGCGCACCGTCCCAGCTGTTGAACGAACCGACTACCCGCACGGCTTGCGCGTGCGGAGCCCAAACAGCGAACGAAGTGCCCGAGGTGAAGGTGTGCGTGCCGTAGTGCTCACGAGCGTGCGCACCGAGGACCTTCCACAACTGCTCGTGGCGCCCCTCGCCAAAGAGATACACATCCGTATCGCCAACGGTGGGCATGAACCGGTACGGGTCATCGGCAGTGTAGCTTTCGCCGCCCTCATATGTGGTTTCGATGGCATAGTCATCGAGCCCGTGCAGGTGCGTGCCGACCCAAATCCCGTGCGCTGCGTGCTCGAGTTCGACGCTCGCGCCACTGGTCGCGAGGTTGATGCGCACCGACTTTGCGAGGGGGCGACGGACACGAACCACAACGGAGCCATCCTCGCCGTGAGGATGCTGGCCGAGGACACCGTGGGGTCCCGAGTGACGTCCCTCGGCGAGCGCGAGCAGCTCGGCGTCGGGAATCTCAGGCGTATCGGGCTGGGTGGAGATCGTGGTGTTCATTGACCTAACCGTGTTTCTCTTAGTGATGCCGTACGTGGAGCACGTGTGCCTGGCCGGGAGCCAGTCGGACGTAGTTGTGAGTGGACCAGTCCCAAATTGATCCGGTGAGAAGATCCTCAACCTGGAAGCCGGAGCCGACGGGGATATCGAATTTCTCGCTGTCCACCGTGAGGGTGGCCTCGTGCGTGTTGAATGCATCGAGGTTCACCACGGTCAAGATCGTGTCGGCGATGCCATGATCCGTGTATTGCGCGGCCAGGTGCTTGGAGAACGAGAGTACCTGCGGATTGTTCGCATCCTGAATCTCGAAATTGCGCAGTTGCCAGAGCGCCGGGTGGGCACGACGAATGTGATTGAGCTTCGTAATGAGCGGTGCAAGCGAGCGTCCCGCGGCCTCTTCCGCTGCCCAGTTGCGGTTTTTGAACTCGTATTTCTCATTGTCGATGTTCTCTTCGGAACCCGGTCGCGCGACGTTCTCAATGAGTTCGAAGCCCGAGTACATGCCCCAGTTTGAGCCGCCCATTGCGGCGATCACCGCACGCGCCTCATAGGCTGGCCGACCGCCACGCTGAAGGTACTCGGTGAGAATATCCGGCGTGTTCACGAACAGGTTCGGGCGCATGAAATCACTTGTGTCGTGCGAAGTTTCGTAGAGGAACTCCTCGAGTTCCTCACGGGTGTTCCGCCACGTGAAATACGAGTAGGACTGCTGGAAACCGGCCTTCGCGAGTGACTGCATGACTGCCGGTCGAGTAAAGGCCTCGGCGAGGAACAACACCTCGGGATGCTCGGCGTTAACGTCGTGAATGAGCCACTCCCAAAACTGCAGCGGCTTCGTGTGTGGGTTATCGACCCGGAAGATCTTCACCCCGAGTGACACCCAGTGGCGCACGATATCGAGCACCTCAAGGTAAATCCCGGTTGGATCATTATCGAAGTTGATCGGGTAGATGTCCTGGTACTTCTTTGGCGGATTCTCGGCGTAGGCGATGCTGCCGTCATTGAGCGTGGTGAACCATTCGGGGTGCTCCTTGACCCACGGGTGGTCGGGCGTGGCCTGGAGCGCGAGGTCGAGCGCAATTTCCATACCGAGCGACTCGGCGCGCTCGCGGAAGGAAACAAAATCCGCCTCGGTCCCGAGCTCAGGATGCACATCCTTGTGGCCGCCGGTCTCGGCACCGATTGCCCACGGTGAGCCCGGGTCATTGGCACCGGCCACGAGGGAATTGTTGGGGCCCTTGCGGTTCGTCGAGCCAATCGGGTGGATCGGTGGGAGATACACCACGTCGAAGCCCATAGCGGCGACACCCTCGAGTCGCTCTTTCGCACTCTGGAAGGTACCGCTTTGCCAGGAACCGTCGGCCTTCGGCACGGCGCCCTCGGAGCGGGGGAAGAATTCGTACCACGCACCGAACCCGGCCCGCTGACGTTCCACGCGAATGATCCGCTCATCCGACTTCGTCACGAGGGAGCGCACCGGTGCTGCGGTCAGCTGCGCGATGACTTCATCGTCGAGCAGGGCGCGCAGTCGCTCCAGGGGGCCGGATGCGGTGTCCCGCGCGGCTGCGGCTGCGGCGGTCAGGGCGGGGCTGGGCTGGGCGCGATCGAGCACGCGGGCACCCTCTTCGAGCATGACCTCAACGTCAATGCCCGCGGGGACCTTGATCTCGGCATTGTGTCGCCAGGTCGCAAAGTCATCCCCAAATGACTCCATGTGCCAGCGCCACTCGCCTTCGCGGTCGAGCTGGGCCGTGGTGAGCCACTCGTCGAGCCCGGCGCGACCGCGGTCGAGTCGGATGCGCTGAGCGGCCCCGTCTGGTGCGGTCAGGACAAGGTCGACGCCGATCTTGTCATGTCCTTCACGGAAGGACACACAGGAGAACGGGACGACCTCACCGACGTAGGCCTTGGAAGAAAAGAGTGAATCTTCGATCTGCGGGCGAAGCTGCATGATCGGAATTCGTCCGTACACCGGTTCGTATCCCGAACCGGGGAAATTGGTTGATCGAGCGGAAGCCGAGTTATTCAATCCAGATGTCGTAGCCACGTCTGCGAACTTAGCAAGTTTGGTTGGCGGGGAACCTGGTCGAAACCGAAAGAACTAGTCGTCTTGATCAATCACTGCGTAGATACGCATCGATGGGCCGACCAAACGCATCCGCTGTTGCGGAATGGCAACCGACATCGCATCCGTATCAATTTCGGAAACGCGATAGGCAGCCGAGTCCCAGAGGAGCCGGTACCCCTTGATCCCATCGAGTTCGGGAAGCCGGAACGGTGCCGGATCCGTGACGCCGTGAATGATCACAAGCAACTGATCCGTCCGACCGTCCTCGAGGAGTGAGGAGGCGACGAACTGTACGGAACGACTCGCGGGGGTGGTCCACTGCCAATCAGCCATGTGCCGACCGAAGGCATCAAACCAGGTGAATCGCGTCGCATCCTCGAGTGTCTCGGTGGAGTGGTTGTAGCGGCCCGGGCGAAGTACTGGATGATCGCGCCGAATCTCGATGAGTCGTCGCGTGTGCAGGATGGTTTCTTCTTGGGACTCGTCGAGGTCCCAGTTGATCCAGCTGAACTCGTCGTTGTCCTGGTTATAGGGATTGTTATTGCCGTGCTGCGTCCGCGCGAGCTCGTCACCGGCGGTGAGCATCGGAATGCCTGCCGAAATGAGCAGCGTACCGATGAGGTTTCGGACCGTGAGGCGGCGGTCTTCCTGGATCTTGTCGTTATCGGTGGGGCCCTCGATACCGAAGTTATAGGAGTGATTGTTATCGGTTCCGTCGCGGCCGAGCTCATGATTCATGAGGTTGTGCTTGACGTTGTAGGAGACCAGGTCGCGGAGGGTGAAGCCGTCGTGCGCGGTGACAAAGTTCACCGTCGCCAGCGGCCCGCGATCATCGCTGAATCGATTCGATGATCCGGCGATTGCGGTGGCCAGCTTGCCAATTGCCTCGCGGTGCTGACCCGTTTGTCGGGCGTGGGAAAACGACTCGACCCAAAATCGACGCAGTCGATCGCGGTATTCGTCGTTCCATTCCGACCAGCCGCGCGGGAAGTGGCCCGTCTGCCAGCCGCCAACGCCCACATCCCAGGGCTCGGCGATGATCTTCTTGTCGGCAAATACCGGATCATTCACAATCGCGTGGAGCAGCGGATGGTCGGAGGTGAAGGCGTGGCCGTGGTCGCGACCGAGCGTCACTGCGAGGTCGAAGCGGTAGCCGTCGATGCCGAATTCGGTGGTCCAGTAGCGCAGCGAGTCGAGCACCAGCTGCTGAGCGATCGGGTGCGAGGTGTCGAGCGAATTGCCGCAACCGGTCACATCCACGAGGTTGCCCGCGGGATCGTGCCGGTAATAGACCGCGCTATCGAGACCCCGGAAGAGAATGTGGTCGCCGTGGTGGCCTTCGTCTGCCGTGTGGTTGTAGACCACATCGAGGAGGACTTCGATACCCGCTTCGTGCAGGGTTCGCACCGTCTGCTTGAATTCGCGCGCGATGGCTGCGGGCCCTTCGGCACGTGCGGCCTCGGTGGCGTAGGCGGCGTGGGGTGCGAAGAACCCGAGCGTGTTGTAGCCCCAGTAATTCGTGAGCTCATCGCGACGAAGGTGCTTTTCGCTCGTGAAAGCCTGGATGGGGAGCAGCTCAATCGCGGTGATACCGAGATTGGTGAGGTGCGCGACCACATTCGGATGCGCGAGACCCGCATAGGTGCCGCGCTGTTCCTCGGGGACAAAATGCGCGAGCTTTGTGAGTCCCTTGAGATGCGCCTCATAAATCACGGTGTCGCGCATGGGCGTTCCCAGGTGGTGGTACTCGCCCCAATCGAATTCCTCAGTCGCGACGACTTGGGCTACCCAATACTGGTCCTGTTCGTCGCCGAGGTTCTCGACGTGTTTCGCATAGGGGTCGAGCACGAGCTGCGTTGGATCAAAACGGTGGACATGCCCCTCGGGGCCGTCGAGCCGCAACGCGTATCGGGTGCCCGGGGCAAGGACGCTATTGGAGACTTCCCACACATTGCCCTTGCGGGTCAGCGGCAACTCTTGCAACACCATCCGCGACTGCGACAGGACCACCACGGACACTGCCGTCGCGTGCTCGGACCACACCCGTAGCCGGGGGAGTCCCTTGAACGTGGTGATTCCGAGAGCAGAAGTGTCTGAAGTATCCATGCTGTGTGTTCGATCGATCTTGCGTAAACGCGGTGGGAAGGAAGTTGCGATCCGACTTCTCGGTCAGCTTCCAGAGTCTACTGACTGTGCGCCGCCTTCGGTGGAACAATAGAGAACATGTCCGTTTACCTTGATCATGCTGCGACCACGCCACTGCACCCCGCGGCGCGTGAAGCGTGGCTTCGGGCCACTGAGGTGGTCGGCAATCCCGCATCCATCCACGGACATGGTCAGCGGTCTCGCGGCGAGCTTGAAGAGGCCCGCGAGCGGATTGCGCGCACCCTGGGTGCGCAGGCAATCGAAACGGTATTTACCTCGGGCGGTACCGAATCCAACAACCTCGCGATTAAAGGGCTCTGGTGGGCCCGCAATCGCGAAGCAACGCGACCGGTGATCGTCACCACCCGGACCGAACATCACGCGACCCTTGACGCGGTCGAGTGGCTCGTCAAAAACGAGGGCGCCGAAGTCGAATGGCTCGAGGTGGATGCGCGGGGGCTAATTGATCTCGCGGCAGCAGCCGAGGTGATTGCTCGCGTTGCGGACCGCGCGGCGGTCCTGACGATCTTGCACGGGAACAACGAGATCGGCACCGTACAGCCAGTGCGCGAGCTCGCCGAGCTGTGTAGAGCCGCGGGGATTCCCATGCATGTCGACGCCGTCGCATCCTATGGTCAGTTGCCGGTCTCACTGCGCGAGTGGGGCGTGGATGCGGTGAGCGTTTCCGCACACAAGATCGGCGGGCCGGTGGGCGTCGGAGCGCTCGCGGTCGCGCGCCACGCGAATCCGGAGGCGCTCGTGCACGGTGGCGGTCAACAGCGCGGGCTGCGTTCCGGTACTCAGGATGTTGGTGGGGTGCTCGCCTTTGCCGCGGTCGCCGACACCTTCGTGGATGGGGTGATGCCCGATACCGAAGCGCTTGCGCAGCTGCGCGACCGACTCATCCGCGAGATTCGAGTCGCAATTCCGGAGGCCGAACTCCGTGGCGCAGAACCCGGCGAGGGACGGCTGCCGCTCAACGCCCACTTCACTTTCCCCGGTTGTCAGGGTGACTCACTCCTCTTCCTTTTGGATATGGCGGGTATCTCGGTATCGACCGGTTCGGCTTGCCAAGCAGGTATCCCCGAACCGAGCCATGTCCTGCTCGGCTGCGGCTTCGATGAGGCGACGGCCCGCGGTGCCCTGCGCTTCACACTGGGTCACACGACCACCGCCGAGGATATTGATCAGCTCCTCGCGGCGCTTCCGGAAGCGGTTGCCCAAGCGCAGAAGGCTGGCCTGTCGAATAGAACGGCGCCGCGGCACTAATATTTCTCTTCGGGTGAGCGACTGCTTGCTGGCCAACGAAGGAGCGCAATGTTCAGCTGGAAACTGCACGGCAACGGTCGAACCGTCAAGCCGGGCGAAGTCGTCGCTCCGGGAGAGCGACTTTCGTGGCCGATCACGATCGGCATCGGCGCGCAGCACGTCATCGCGATGTTCGGTGCGACCTTTCTGGTGCCGCTGCTGACCGGTTTTCCGCCGTCCACCACGCTGCTGTTTTCGGGCATTGGGACGCTGCTGTTCCTCGTCATTACCCAAAATAAGGTTCCGAGCTACCTCGGTTCGAGCTTTGCGTTCATCGCACCCATCATTGCCTCGACCCAGGCACACGACATGGGTGTCGCGCTCGGTGGTGTCCTGATCACGGGGCTGCTGCTCGCACTGGTGGGCATTTTCGTGCAGTTCATCGGTACGCGCTGGATCTCGGTGCTCATGCCACCGGTAGTGATGGGCTCGATTGTTGCGCTCATCGGGTTCAATCTGGCGCCGACCGCATACGACAACTTTCAGCAGTCAACGCCAACTGCGCTGGTGACGCTCTTCGCGGTGGTGTTGTGTACCGCGCTCTTCCGCGGAATCCTCGGCCGAATCTCGGTGCTGCTCGGCGTCGCGGTTGGCTACGGCTTCGCAGCAATCCTCGGCGAAGTGGACCTCACCGCGTTCAATGAGGCGGCGTGGTTCGGGCTGCCTGAGTTCCACGCGCCGGAATTCAACCTCGCGGTGCTGCCGATGTTCCTGCCGGTGATTTTTGTACTCATCGCCGAGAACGTCGGTCACGTCACCTCGGTGGCACAGATGACCGGTAAGAACCTGGACCACATGGTCGGCCGCACTCTCGCATCCGATGGCCTCGCGACCGCGTTGTCGGCGACCTTTGGCGGATCTCCAACGACGACGTATGGCGAGAACATTGGCGTCATGAGTGCCACGCGGGTGTACTCGACTGCCGCGTATTGGATCGCCGGCATTGCGGCAATCGCCCTCGCAATGAGCCCCAAGATTGGCGCGCTCATTTTCTCGATCCCACCGGGTGTCCTCGGTGGCGTGACGTTCGTGCTGTACGGGCTCATCGGAATTGTCGGCATCCGAATGTGGGTAGAAACGAAGGTAGATTTTGCAAGTGCCAAGAACCAGATGACCGCAGGTGTTGCCCTCGTCGTTGGCATCGCGAATGTCACTTGGGACTTTGGCGGCATCATTTTCAATGGCATCGCACTCGGTACGGTCGCCGCGCTCGTGATCTATCACCTGATGAACCAACTCGGAAGGCTGACCGGCACTGAAAGGCGCGAGTTTCCGCCTGCTACCGCACCGATCGATCGCGTGGTCTGATTGTTGATGGGAAAGTTCGCAGGATTCTTTTGACAGTCTTGTCGGCGGCCCGGCACCGAACCTCGCGAGACGGCGACGGTTGCGGTGCCGGTGCAGAACAACCGAGACAGCGTTAGCGAGTAGCCGCGACGCCGAGGGCTGAGTCGAGTTCTTCGAAGGCCTCAAGCCAACCGTCGTATACGTTGTGTTCTTCTTCCCGATTGTCTTCGATACCGAGGACATGGAAGGTCATTTCGCAACGGTCGCCCTCGAGTTCGCGCAGGTCGATCGTGATGATGGGTGATTCCTCGACGGCTGAATCCGGCTCAGCCCAGGTGAATTTCAACCGGTCTGGCTCCCGAACTTCGAGATAAATGCCGGCGGTCGGCCACGACTGCCCAGTGTCCTCCAGGACCATGTTGTATTCATAAGTGCCGCCTTCTCGCAGGTCGATCTTCACCGATTCCGGTGGAGTGATAAGCCCGTGCGGGTGCCACCATTTGGCGGCCAGCGATGGGTCTACCCAGGCGCGCCAGATGGTCTCTCGCGGGGCGTCGAATTCTCGAACGATAGTGAATTGTTTGTCGGTCATGATTCCTCCTCATTTGTGCCGACATCGGTGTCGGGCATCTTGCTGCCAACTGGGGTGTTGGCATCGCCGGGCGACTTCGGTGCCCGGTCGTTGAGCTCGCGCAGGACGTCGTCGAGCTGGTCAAAGCGCGACTGCCAACGAGAGCGATGCTGTTCGATCCACTGTTCCGCATCCGTCAACCCTTCGGGCCGGAGCACACACGGGCGAAATTGTCCCGTTCTGGTGCGCTCGATGAGTCCAGCCTCTTCAAGGACGCGGAGGTGCTGGGAAATCGCGGGACGGCTCATTGCGAAGGGTTTCGCGATGTCATTGACCGAGGCGGGTCCCGTCGAGAGCTGGTCGAGGACCGCTCGTCGAGTTGGGTCGGCGAGCGCGAAGAAGATGCGGCTGAGTGGATCCGTTGCGATTGGCATTGCGCTTCTCCGTTCTCGGGACAATTCTCTGGTCGTGGACGTACAGAGCTTCCGGCGTCCGAGGCAGAACTGGGCGTCAAATCTCAATTAGATGCGTAAGTAACTACCTACATAATTTCACTCCAGTGGCGAGGCGTCAACCACAAGTCCTCTCCAGCTGGGCGATGGCTGGGTCTTTTGGGCTGCGGCACGATGTCCGTTAGCTTGCCCGCTCGATTCGTGCGGGCCAGTGGGTAGCGACGGTCAAGGTTTCGGCTCGTTGCCCGCGGCTTGCCGACGGACGGCGGCAACGTCGGTGGGTCGTTTTACGGTGATGACTGGGGTTGGAAGGTGTTTGAATCCGCCTCAGTATTCGATAAATATTTCGAATAATAATGCTGGACATATCGACCAGATGTTCGCTATACTTTTCAGTAGGAAATCGAACACGGGTTCGAATCCAAGAGCTTCTTTGCGAGGGGGTGGCGCCACATGTCCAACAGGTATGACACTGGCGATGCCGCCAGCCCGCGCAAGCCGCGAGCGAATCGGGGGCGCCGCACCGAGGCGGACTCGCTCCGCGCGGCCGAGCTAAAGTCGGCATTGGCGGACTATGGGGTCGCCTACACCGCCCGCAGCGCCGGGGATGCGCACATGATTCGCGCACTCAGTGCCGCGTACGCGATCGCGTCAGATCGCGCCCAGGCCGCCCTCGCCGCGCCCGGACAGGTGCGTGGGACTGAGGACCAGGTGTTCGCGTGGCACTTCACCACCGTGCTTGGTGAGTTCGCATTCGCCTCCCACGACTCGGACAAAGCGCTTCGCAACCGCGCATACGATGCACACCTCCTTGTCACGAAGTTTGCGTCCTGGGTGGAAGCACTCGAAGCTGGGCGAGTCGACATGCGCCACATTATGGCGCTGCTGAAATACGGTCGCATGCTCGAGGACCGCCACCTCGCCGACTACGGGGCGCAGGTGCTCGAATACGCCAAAGGTCACACCGCGAGCAAGACCGCGCCGTTCGCAGAACGCATTGCGAGCACTATCGCTGCCGATGACTTCGAAACCACGCATCAGCAAGCCCGCGTGCAGCGATACGTGCGGATCACCCACGACGGGTTTGGGATGGCCTACCTCAACGCTTATTTGCCGAGCGAGGTCGCTGCCCCGATCGGGCAGCTGCTCGACAAGCGGGCCCGCGAGCAACGTGTGCTCGAGGCGGCCGCAGCAGAAGACCACAAGGTTTCGGTCCGCGCAGCCCGCGCTGCGGGCACCGATGCGCCGGCCGAGTTCGTGGCGGACACCCGCACCACCGCGCAGGTTCGCGCGGACATTCTCGCGGAAACCCTGCTGTGCGCGACCCCGGGTGCCTCGAACGTGAAAGCGTCCGTCAGTATCGTCGTACCTGCACTGACCCTGCTCCAGGGACGTGTCGACGGTAGTGCGCCGGCAATGCTGGATGGTGTGACGCCAATGAGTTTCGCCGAGGCCCGCCAGTTTGCGGGCGAGGCCACCGCGTTCGACCGGGTCCTCACCGACCCGGTCACTGGCCACGTGCTCTGCGTAGACACGTACCTGCCGAACCGTGCCCTGCGTCGTTTCCTGCAGATCCGGGACCGTACCTGCAGGTTCCCGGGCTGCGCCCGCCCCGCCGCAGTGTCCGAGGTGGACCACACCACGCCGTACAGCGAGGGTGGCAAGACCAGCAGCGACAACCTCGCTTACTTGTGTCGCGGGCACCACGTGCAAAAGCACGAAAAGCCCTGGACCGTCACCAACCTCGGCGGTGGAACCCTGCTGTGGCAGTCACCACTCGGTCAAATCGTGGTCTCCGAACCTGAACCTGTTGGTCCGCGGTTCCGACCCAAGGGCGATGCCGGTGTTCGTCGCGCGTTCGCCCCAAGCCCGACGGATGAGGGTGCGACCGCGCAATTTGGCGTCAGAGAAAATTCTGCCAGTGTGTCTGCTGCCGGAAAATGGGCAGCTGAAAGCAGCATCCCACCACATTCCGACGATCCGCCGCCGTTCTGATGCGGAGCGCGGGGTAGGAGAGCGGACTCGATGGAGCGTGCAACGTAATCGGAGTCATTCGCTTCAATGTAAAGACGCTTGAGTTCGACATTGTCAAGGGTGATGACGATGGCACTCGTCGGATTTGCCACATCCTGAAAGACACGGTCACCGTCTTGCACATAGGCTCCATCGAGTCCGCGAAAACTGCAAGGGCTGTGGTTGCTCAGATATAGAAACCACTGCTGGGACCGTGCATCCAGGTTTGCTTCTGACCGAGTGCCCTAGAAATCCCAGTCGTCGTCGGTTGTGTCCTCTCCCATCCCAATGACATAGGAGGATCCGGAGCCGGAGAAGAAATCGTGGTTCTCATCACTCCCAGGGGAGAGCGCGGCGAGAATTTCTGGATTCACTTCGGTTTCTTCGGGTGTGAATCTCGCCGGATAGCCGAGGTTCATGAGCGCCTTGTTGGCGTTGTAGCGAACGAACACAGCGACATCGTCCATAAGACCGAGCGGTTCGTACAGTTCACCCGAATATGCGAGTTCGAGTTCGTAGAGCTCTTCGAGCAGTTCTAACGTGAAGTCACTCATGTGTTGCTGGTCGGCTGCGCTCTGGGTTTCGAGCCCGCGCTGGTACTTGTATCCCGAGTAGTATCCGTGCACTGCTTTGTCTCGCAGAATCAGGCGGATCATGTCTGCGGTATTCGTGAGTGTCGCACGGACCGAAAAATGCAGCGGCAGGTAGAAGCCGGCGTATAGCAAGAGTGAGGACAGCAGTGTCGACGACACTTTGCGTTTGAGTGGGTCATTCCCGTAATAGTGCTCGAGCACTTTCTTGCAGCGTGTTTGCAAGAGGTCATTGTTAACTGCCCACCGATACGCGTCGTCAATCTCTGGCGTCGATGAGAGCGTCGAAAACACCGAGGAGTACGACCTCGCATGCACTGCCTGCATGAACGCAATGTTCGTATAGACCGCCTCTTCGTGCTCGGTTCGGGCATCTTGGATCTGACAGATCTCGCCCACGGTGGCCTGCACGGTGTCAAGCATCGTGAGTCCCGTGAACACACGCATTGTGAGCGTGCGATCCTGCTGGGTCATGCCCTGCCATGACGCAAGGTCATTCGATAGCGGCACTTTTTCTGGGAGCCAAAAGTTTGCCGTCAAGCGGTTCCAGACTTCAAGGTCCTTGTCGTCGCTGACACGATTCCAATTGATTGGTCGCAGTCTCGCGTTCGGATCGTGCCGGTATCCGGGAGGGGTGACGGATGCGCTCAACAACGAGAGATTCGTTTCGGTGATAGAGGTCATAGGGGAGGTTCTCCTTCAGCGGGGTGAATAGTGGCGCTCTGTTTCCAGAACTGCTCGAGGCCGGATCGCACCCGGTCGACGTCGCGTGCGGTGCCAAGCAACTCGAATCGATAGAGTTCAGGCACGCGGCACTTGGCCGAAATGACCGGCCCTGCGATGCAATAGTGCTCGCCAAAATTTGTGTTCCCGGCGGTGATGACCCCGCGCAGCAGATCACGATTGACCGCGTCGTTCAGGAAGCCGATGACCTGCTTGGGCACGGCTCCGCGATGTGCACCGCCACCGTAGGTCGGGACGATGAGGACGAACGGTCGCGAAACCCGCAACAGTCCATCAACACGCGGGCGCAAAGGGATCCGTGCCGCGGGAAGTTCGAGTTTGTCGACGAACCGGCGCGTGTTCTCCGACACACTCGAGAAATACACCAGGTCGGGCGAATCCTGCCCTTCCAGCTCGTGCGCCGAAAGTGGCGCACTAGGCGCGCGGATTTCGTTCTCCTGCATTGGTTTGTTACCTCCTGTTCGGCGGGATTGGTGTTCGCGAACGCGAGTGACGCTCTTGAACGGTCGCGGGTGGCACTTCGCATCGTGATCCGGGACGATGCAAGAAAGATACAGTATGACAAAGATAAAAGTTTGGTGCACCAAACAAATGGGTTAGTCTCAAGAATCACGCAGATGTTGCGCGAGTCAGACCAGTCCCAGTGGTTGGAACGTGTGTGGGGAAGTGAAGGGAAAACGATGTTGGATCCAGTGTCCGATCCGGTTCGGAGCAAGATTCCGGTTGAGATCACGAATCAGTGGATACGTGAATTCATAGCCGAATGGGCGGATATTACCGAGCCCGATGACATTGAATTGGTGAGTGCCGAGGACGACGAGCGATTGGTACGAGAGGCGCTCGCTGCCAACGAGCTGTTTCCTGCCGGCCGGGGTCGCTACTATGCCCGATCCTTCGAAAAAGACACCGCGCGTTCGGAGGAACGGACCGTCGTTGCGACCGGTAACCCCGACGACCGCGGCGTGTATAACAATTGGCGACCTTCGAGCGAGGCAAAGGATGAGATCGTCGAGCGCATGCGGGGCGCCTCGCGCGGCAAGACGATGTATGTGATTCCATACCTCATGGTCCCGCCCGGAACTCCGCTCGCGAGCTTTGGTGCGGGGGTCGAACTCACCGACGATCGCGGTGTCGCGCTGCAGATGATCCGAATGGCGAGAGTCGGGATGCGGTATCTCACTGATCTCGAGGATCCGGAATTCTTCGTGCGAGGGGTGCACGTGACGGGGGACTTAGCGGCGCTCGGTCAGGGCACTCCGGACGACCAACGACTCTTCGCGACGATTCCAGACGAGCGAATAATTCTGCATTTCGGGTCCGCCTACGGCGGTAACGCGCTCTTAGGGAAGATCGCGCATGCGCTTAGATTGGCTTCCTTTGACGGATATCGCTCCGGTAAATTCCTCGCCGAACAATTCTTGCTCCTCGGAATCGTCGATCTTGAGACCGGGGAGCGACGACACATCTGCGGCGGCTTCCCGAGTGCATCCGGAAAAACGAATCTCGCGATGACACTTCCGCCCGACGCACTTGGAGAGCGGTATCGAGTCGAGTTCTACGGCGATGACATCGCGTGGCTCTGGGTTGACGACGCAGGACAATTGCGCGGTGTCAATCCGGAAAATGGTGCCTTCGGAGTTGCGAAGGATACCAATGAACGCACGAACCCGACCGCGATGGCAGCGATCGCCGAGGGGTCGGGCACGATTTTTACGAACGTGGCCTACAACGTACACACGGAAGAAGTGTGGTGGGAAGGGCTCACCGACGAGCCACCGGCCGATATCGCAGGGTGGCTGGATTGGCGAGGACAACCGATCGCCGATCGCGGTGTCGATGAGCGTAACGAGCCGTGGGCTCATCCGAACAGTCGCTTTACGGTGGCCCTCGACCGCATCCCAAACCTCGCTCCGGACGCGGCCGAACCCCACGGAGTCGTGATTGATGCTGTTATCTTCGGTGGGCGCACGCGTGACCGCGAGCCGTTGATTCGTGCGATCGACGACTATGCCGAGGGCGTTTACGACGGACTCACTCTTGGTGCGGAGGCGACGTTCGCTGCTGAAGGCGTCGACGGACAATTGCGCTACGACCCGATGTCGATGCGACCCTTTCTCTCCTACCCCGAGGGTGAATATGCGCAGCACTGGCTTGAGGTTTTCGATCAGCTCACAGCGCGTCCCGCCTTTGCACACGTGAACTGGTTCCTGCGCGATTCCGAAAACGGCCAGTACCTTTGGCCCGGCTACCGCGAGAATCTGCGTGCCCTGCTGTGGTTGCTTGACTATAAGGAGGGCAAGGTCACCGGGCAACGGACGCCAGTCGGAGTCGTGCCGCTGTTGGAAGAACTCGACCTGACGGGACTTGAGATACCCTCTGCGACTCTCACGAGCATCCTTGCCATCGATACCGATCGGTGGCGCGAGGAATTGCACTTTCGGGCCGCGCATCTCGCGCAATTTCCTCGGCTACCCGAACGGATCACTGCAGCTCACAATCGGATTACCGAATCGCTCGGTATGCCTGAAAGTGTTGCGCGTTTGCGGTAATAGGTTCGTGTCGTAGGGCCGCACTAGAGTCGACGTCATGAGCATGATGCCGCACGGCGGCGGAGGCGGCGGGCGCGGAAGATTCCTCACCGACGAGTCCGCACTCCGAGAAAAGAACACCGCTTCGCCCGAGGTCGAGCACCTCTGGCGCAAGATTGGTGC
The DNA here is from genome assembly GCF_052090685.1 of Gulosibacter sp. Taxonomy (NCBI): domain Bacteria; kingdom Bacillati; phylum Actinomycetota; class Actinomycetes; order Micrococcales; family Microbacteriaceae; genus Gulosibacter; species Gulosibacter sp. The sequence continues at coordinate 28,926 of NZ_JBQDBE010000022.1, forward strand.
GCTCTTTTTCCCGTATCGCGGGATGCTCATCTTCGCCCTGGTGCTCGTGCTCATCACTGCCGCGCTCGGGGTTGTTCCGGCGCTACTCACACAACAGGCTTTTGACCGCGGGCTTTTCCCGGTCGACGAAGGCGGAGCTGAGGGCGGAGGAACGCCGAACTTCGTCGCGTTGTGGTGGATTCTTGGTGCGATGGTCGCGGTACTGCTGATCAACGCCGCGCTCGCGATCTGGCAGACCTGGCTGACCGTGATTATCGGCAACTCGGTGACCGCAGACCTGCGCATACGGCTATTCGATCGACTCCAGCAAATGGAACTTGCGTTCTTCGCACGCACGAAGACGGGTGAAATCCAGTCCCGACTGCAAAATGACGTGGGCGGCGTCGCAACCACGCTGCAGAACACCTTTACGTCGGTGGTGGGTAATATCGTGAGCACGATAGCGGCGGTGGCAGCCATGTTTGTGCTCAACTGGCAGCTTGCGATCCTGTCACTCATCATCATGCCGCCGCTGATCGTGATGCAGCGACGCGTCGGCCAACGGCGCGCTCGCATTGCCACGCAAACACAGCAGTCGCTCGCCAATATGACCGCGATGACGCAGGAATCACTCTCCGTATCCGGAATTTTGCTGACCAAAACGCTCGGACGCGAAGAAGCGTCGCTCGGACTGTACCGGGATGCGAATCTACAGCAAGTCATGTTGCAGCGGCGGCTCGCAATGATGGGGCAGTGGTTCTTCGGCGTCGTCCGAGTTGTGATGGGCATGGTTCCCGTGGTCATTTACCTTGTCGCGGGTTTCCTAATCGCTGGCGGTACCGGACTCACGGCGGGAACGATCGTCGCGTTCACGACAGTGAACAGCCAGCTCACCCGACCCCTGACCGGCCTCATGCGCACCGGCCTTGAAATTCAGACCTCAAAAGCCCTCTTCGCGAGAATCTTTGAGTATTTAGAACTGCAGCCCGCGATGCGAGAACCCGAGCATCCCCGTGCCCCCGACTCCACTCGTGCGGGTGAAATCGCCTTCGAACACGTGACCTTTCGATACCCCGATCAGACTGCGGATCAGCTTGCCACGCTCGATGATGTCAGCTTCCAAGTCCGGCCCGGCGAGGTCGCTGCCTTCGTTGGCCCGTCGGGGGCGGGAAAATCGACGATTGGCTATCTCATCGCACGACTCTATGACGCGACCTCGGGCACCGTTCGGTTCGCCGGTGTGGACGTCCGGGAACTCAGCCGAGCAGGCATCATGCAACACATGGGGCTCGTGAGCCAAGAGTCCTATCTCGTGCACGCAACCATTGCCGAGAATCTACGGTTGGCGAAATCCGATTCAAGTGATGAAGAGCTGGAAGCAGCATGTCAAAAAGCGAGCATCCACGAACAAATCATGACCTTCCCGCTTGGCTACGACACAGTCGTGGGCGAACGTGGCTATCGACTCTCTGGCGGAGAGAAACAGCGAATCGCGATTGCGCGAGTGCTGCTGAAGAACCCACCGGTGCTCGTGCTCGATGAGGCGACGAGCGCGCTGGACAATGTAAGTGAACGGCACGTGCAAGCAGCCATTGATGAAGCGAGTCGTGGCCGGACGGTGGTCTCAATCGCGCACCGCCTGTCGACGATCCGCGGCGCGGATGTGATCCACGTCCTCAATCGTGGACGGATTGTTGAACGGGGCAGCCACGCCGAACTCATCTCACTCAACGGCATCTACGCGGAGCTCTACCGCGAACAGGATTCGCTGCCGGCGGAACCTGAATCAAACGGCGACCCCCTGACAGGGAAGTAGGCGCCCGAGTAGAATCGCCGCATGAAAGTTTTGGCAGCAATGAGCGGCGGAGTCGATTCTTCCGTCGCGGCGGCGCGAGCGGTGGATGCCGGCCACGAGGTGGTCGGTGTCCATTTGGCGCTCTCGCGCGCCGGAGGCACGCTGCGTACCGGTGCTCGCGGGTGCTGCACGATCGAAGACGCGATGGATGCGCGTCGCGTGTCAGATGAACTCGGGATTCCGTTTTACGTGTGGGACTTTTCGGAACGCTTCCGACTCGACGTCGTGGATGATTTCATCGCCGAGTACGAGCAGGGACGTACCCCGAATCCGTGTCTCCGATGCAATGAGAAGATCAAATTTGCGGCGCTGCTTGATAAGGCAATTGACCTCGGTTTTGACCAGGTGGTCACTGGGCACTACGCCCACATCGTGGATCGTCCCGATGGCGTTCGAGAACTGCACCGCGCAAGTGAAGAGGCGAAGGACCAGTCTTATGTCCTCGGCGTCCTCACTGAGGAGCAGTTGTCGTACTGCTCTTTCCCACTCGGGGACACCCCCTCCAAGGTACTCGTCCGCGAAGAAGCAGAACAGCGCGGCTTCGTGACAGCCAACAAACCAGACAGCTACGACATCTGCTTTATCCCGGACGGTGACACACGAACCTGGCTGGGCGGGCACATCCCCATGCGCCCGGGCGCCATTGTCGATCGCGAAGGCGAGGTGCTCGGTGAGCACGATGGCGCGGTTGGTTTCACGATCGGGCAGCGCAAGGGCCTCAAGCTCGGTCGGCCCGCAGCCGACGGGAAGCCGCGGTTTGTGCTGGGCACTGACCCCGTAGACAACACCGTGGTGGTCGGCCCCAAGGAAGCCCTCGCGATCGGCGAGATTGCTGGCCAGCGATGGACGTGGGCGGGGCCGAAACCCGCGCAGGAGCAGTTCCGTTGCGGGGTACAGATCCGCGCGCACGGCGACACGATGCCCGGAACCTGCAGCATCCGTGCCGCCGCAAATTCCACGCGCCCGGATGCGACCGAGCAGGGGTTCGAGGTTGCCGTGCGTACCGACGAGCCACTCATCGGTGTCGCCCTGGGACAGACTGCCGTGATTTATGAGGGAACGCGAGTTGTCGGGCAATTCACCATTGACCGCGCGACTTCTGAACTCGACCTCGAGCCCGTTCTCGTGGGTGCCGCAGCTGGCACCGCAAAGGAGCAGCATTGAGTAACCCCGGTGCAGCCGCACCTCCGCTGAAGGATGGCGAAGCGCTCGACCGACTTAGCGACCGAGCTGAGCGGTGGGCAAAGAAATACGCGCAGCCGAATGATGAGGATGCGTTCCGCGCCGACTACGACAAGAAGTTTCGGTCCGAGGCGGAGGACCTCGCCACCAAGAGCACTCAGGGGGCGCGACCCTTCGGTCTCAAAGAGTGGATCCTCGCCGTGCCACTGTGGCTGATCCTCGCGGGCGGCGCCTTCGTGCTCTCAATTCTGTTGATGCAGCCGGATACCTTGTGGTTCTGGATTTACGCGGCCATCGCGGTACTGATCTTCCTGGCTGGCATTGGCGCGGTGTACTTCGACACAACTTCGGAAAAGCGTGCCCAAAAGCGCCACGCCGACAAGGTGGAGTGGCTACTGAACGCCTCACGCCGAAACGCCATGGACGTATTGCGCGGACGTCAAACCAGCACAACTAAGGGGTAGCCCGTGGCCAATGAGTCCGAGCAGGAATTCGACGCGGCCCGTACCGAAGTTGATCGCCTGCGCGAACAGCTCACGGCATGGGCCGATAGCTACTACACAAGCGACGTCCAAACGGTCACCGATGCCGAGTACGACGAAGCAATGGCCCGACTTCGGGAACTCGAAACCGAGTTCCCCGAACTCGAATCTCAGGACTCACCGACGCGCACCGTTGGTGGCCGAGCATCCACCTTGTTCGACCCGGTCGAGCACCGTGAACGGATGCTTTCGCTCGACAACGTGTTTTCGATCGAGGAACTCGACGCGTGGCTGCAACGGGCGAACCAGGCCGCCGGCGGCAAAGTGGACTGGCTCACCGAACTCAAGATAGACGGACTCGCGATCAGCCTCACCTACGAGCGCGGCCGACTCACCAAGGCAGCCACCCGCGGTGACGGTCGTACCGGTGAGGACGTCACTGAAAACGTCGAATACATTGCCGCGATTCCGCAGCAACTCGCCGGGGAAAAGCAGGCCTTCCCTGAGGTAGTCGAGGTGCGCGGCGAAGTGTTCTTCCGCCTGGACGACTTCACGGCGCTCAATGCACGGCAAACCGAATCTGGTGAGAGTGCCTTCGCGAACCCACGCAATGCCGCATCTGGTTCACTGCGGCAAAAGGCCGAGGGCAAGAACGAAGAGCGTCTGCAGCTCATGCGCGATCGCCTCGGCCGACTCAGCATGTACGTGCACGGCATCGGTGCGTGGGAAAATCCGCCGGTCGCAAATCAGTCAGAGGTCTACGAGCTACTCGCCAAGTGGGGACTGCCCACGAGTCCGCACGCACGGGTTTGCAAGAGCATCGAAGAAGTGCTCGGCTTCGTCGAAGAATTCGGTGAGCGACGGGCAAGTATCGAACACCAGCTGGACGGCATTGTCGTAAAAATCGACAACCTCGACCTTCACGAGGAACTCGGCGCCACCTCCCGCGCACCCCGCTGGGCGATTGCCTATAAGTATCCACCGGAGGAGGTCCACACCGAGCTGCTCGGCATTCGAGTCGGTGTCGGACGCACCGGCCGAGTCACCCCCTATGCGGTAATGCGGCCCGTCGAGGTGGCCGGGTCCACCGTAACCTTTGCGACTCTCCACAATCAGGATGTTGTGCGCCAAAAGGGTGTGCTGATTGGTGACACCGTGGTGCTGCGCAAAGCGGGGGACGTGATCCCGGAAGTCTTGGGGCCGGTACTCGACAAGCGGCCCGAGGATGCGACCGAGTTTGTCATGCCCACGAAGTGCCCCGAATGCGGGGCAACTCTGCGGCCAATGAAGGAAGGTGACGTCGACCTACGCTGCCCGAATGCGCGCAGTTGTCCCGCCCAGGTTCGCGGTCGCGTCGAACACATCGGTTCGCGAAACGGGCTCGACATCGAGGCGCTCGGGGAAGTCACTGCCGCAGCACTCACACAGCCGGACGTTCCAGAAACACCGCCTCTCACCACCGAAGCAGGCCTTTTCGAGCTACAGCTTGAGCAACTCGTGCCAATCGTGGTGACGGTGCGTGACGCCGATACCGGCGAACCGCGCATCGATGACGACGGCACACCCCGGCAGCGCACGCCGTTTCGGGTAGGAAAGAAAACCTATCCGCCCGGGACCGAAGACATGACCGCCGCCGAGCGTCGGGCAGCGAAGGTGCGGAAAGACCACGTGGTCTATAGCCCCAGCAAACAGGCGGAAAAGCTCCTCGAGGAACTCGAAAAAGCGAAAACCAAAGAACTGTGGCGTCAACTCGTGGCGCTCAACATCCGCCATGTTGGCCCCGTCGCCGCACGGGCACTCGCAGACTGGTTCGGCTCGCTGGCCGCGGTGCGTGCAGCCTCCGTGGAAGAACTCTCCGCAGTCGAGGGAGTGGGCCCGATCATCGCGGAGTCGATCGCGCAGTGGCTCACAGAAGACTGGCATGTCGAGATTATTGACCGGTGGACCGCCGCGGGCGTCAGGTTCGCGACCCCCGAGCATCCTGGCCCCGGAAAAATCGAAGACGTTGAAGGACCCCTCACGGGACTCACAGTGGTCGCCACCGGCAGCCTCGAGGGCTTCACCCGAGAGGGAGCTAAAGAAGCAATCATTGCCGCTGGCGGCAAGGCTGCGGGCAGCGTGTCGAAGAAGACGGACTTCGTTGCCGCCGGTCCCGGGGCCGGGTCCAAGCTCACGAAGGCGGAAGAACTCGGCATACCGGTGCTCGACGCCGACGGCTTCAGACTGCTGTTGGAGGGCGGACCAGCCGCGGTCGCGGATCTCGCGATAGGTTGATCGCCAAGCTGAGAAATTTATATCGTTTCGCATACAAAACCGTTATCGAGCACACTCCGCGAAATCTGGTCGGCTACGCTTGCCCACGGATTCACCCCCGGAATCTCAGTTGTCAGGAGCCCCATGGTCAGTAAACAGTTGCGCGATCTCGCCGCAATGTCACTGTTTACGCACGTTCATGCTGAAGCAGAATTGAATGACTCTACGCTGGATTCGCAGTGGCAGGTCGATCTTCCGCAAGCCTCGATTACCTTTAACGGTCACGAAGGAACCCGAACGTACCCGGTGCAATTGCTCGGCTCGATCGCGCACGCTGCTGGCACCTGGATGTGGGGTTGGCAGGAAGCGAACGAATCGAGATTCCCAGCGAAGGCACTGAGCGTTGCGCGACGCGTTCGGGAAGCCGGCCTGCAACGGGGTATTCCGGAGTTGACCGAGCCGGTCGTAGTGCTTTCGGACACTCCCTCACTTATTTTGCGGCTCGCGGCCGAGACAATTGGCGATCTGCTCCACACCATCACGGTGGATGCGGGACGGGGCCTGAGCCTTGTGCTCGCGATCGATGCGGGGCCGCTTCGCCCGCTTGATTCTCAGTCACTGCTCTCAGCCACGATGCACGGCGCGGATCTCGGGATCACCGACGACCACCGCAGCGCGCTCGAGACCTATGCCAAGCGACTCGGACTGGACTGCAGCACCACCGCGGCCGAAGGCTCCAGGCTGCGACTGGGCTGCGAGATCGGGGCGATTGAGTTTGAGACCGATGAATCCGGTCGCCTGACGAAGTTGCAAGAGGCCAGCCTGTCGTATCGACACGCGGGCTAACGCTGCAGCTGCGCTTCATGGGAAGCGAGCACTCAACAGGCAACTAGACTGGCGGGCGTCGTATTCGCATTCGAAGACGGAGCATTATGTCCGACATCACCGCCGCAGACGTTGCGCACCTCGCCAACCTCGCGCGCATTGACCTCACCGATGACGAGGTCGACCTCATGACCGAGCAACTCGGGTCCATCCAATTCCTCATCGAGAAGGTGAGCGAGGTGGCAACCCCTGAGATTCCACCGGCAAGCCACCCTCACGTGATGAACAACGTTTTCCGACCCGACGAGATCGGCGAGGTACTTGATCGCGCCGATGCGTTGGCCGGAGCACCCGATCAGGACGGGGAGCAATTCCGTGTTCCCGCGATCCTCGGTGACGAGCAGTAGGAGCCACGAATGACGAATCTCACAACCCTCACTGCTGCCGAGCTTGCCGAAGCGATTTCTGCGGGCGATACCACCTCGGTTGCGGTAACGCAGGCGCACCTCGAGCGGATCTCGAGCGTTGACGGTGACGTCCACGCCTTCCTCAAGGTGGACACCGAAGGCGCTCTTGCCCAGGCAGAAGTCGCTGACCAGGAGCGTGCCGCGGGCAACGCATCCTCACCGCTGGCCGGTGTCCCGGTCGCGGTGAAAGACAATATCGTCACCAAGAACCTCGAAACGACCGCGGCCAGCCGCGCGCTTGAAGGCTGGGTGCCGCCATACGACGCCCACGTGGTCGAGAAGCTGCGTGCCGCGGGCCTACCCATCCTCGGGAAGACCAACCTCGACGAATTCGCGATGGGCGCATCCACCGAAATGTCGGCCTACGGCCCGACCCACAACCCGTGGGATCTTGACCGGGTTCCCGGCGGTTCCGGTGGTGGTTCGGCCGCTGCGGTAGCTGCCTATGAGGCACCGATCGCACTCGGTACCGATACGGGTGGCTCGATTCGTCAGCCCGCATCCTTCACCGGCACAGTCGGGATGAAGCCCACCTACGGCGCCGTGAGCCGTTACGGTGCGATCGCGATGGGCTCTTCGCTGGACCAGATCGGCCCCGCAAGCCGCACAGTGCTTGACTCGGCGCTCTTACAGGACGTCATCGGTGGCTTCGACGCCCGCGACCAGACCTCCATCCCGCAGGAGTGGACCTCCTTTGCTGACGCGGCACGTGCGGGCAAGCAGGAAGGCTCCATCAAGGGGCTGCGGATTGGCATTCCGCGGCAGATCGCCGAGGACGATGCCTACGATGCGGAAGTCGCCACGCTCTTCCAGAACAATATCGACCAGCTCAAGGCACTCGGTGCCGAAGTCACCTGGATCGACACCAAGACCTTTGACTATGCGGTTGCCGCCTACTATCTGCTGATGCCCGCCGAGGTGTCAAGCAACCTCGCCCGCTACGACTCGGTGCGCTACGGCGTGCGCGTGCTGCCCGAGACCAGCCAGGCCAATGTCGAACGAGTCATGGCCGCAACGCGCGCGAAGACGCTCGGTGCGGAAGTGAAGCGCCGCATCGTGCTCGGTACCTACGCCCTTTCTTCGGGGTACTACGACGCGTACTACGGTTCCGCGCAGAAGGTTCGCACGCTCGTGCAGCAAGACTTTGCGGATGCCTTCAACCAGGTCGATGTGCTGTTCACCCCGACCGCGCTTACGGGCGCGAAGAAGTTTGGTGAGCTGACCGAGCCGAAGGACATGTATACGAGTGACCTGACCTCGATTCCTGCGAACCTCGCCGGTGTGCCCGCAATCTCCCTTCCGGGAGGGCTTGCGGCAGGGCTGCCGATTGGCATGCAGTTCATGGCGCCCGCTCGTGAAGACGCGCGTCTTTATCAGGTGAGTGCCGCGCTTGAGGCCGCACTCGAAGCAGAATGGGGCGGCCCGTTCTGTGCAAACGCACCCGAATTGAAGGAGTCGAACCGCTAATGGCTAAGCCAGAACTCATGGACTTTGAGCAGGCGCTTGAGATTTACGAGCCGGTGATCGGCCTCGAGGTGCACGTGGAGCTTGCCACCGAGACTAAAATGTTTGCGCCCACGCCCAACCCGGCCTTCGCAAACAACGACAAGGAAGCGAATACCTGGGTGGGGCCGGTTGATCTCGGTCTTCCCGGGACGCTTCCGGTCGTGAACGAGCAGGCGGTTCGCTACTCGATCTCGCTCGGGCTGGCGCTCGGCTGCAGCATTGCCGAAGTGTCGGGTTTTGCCCGGAAGAACTACTTCTACCCGGACAACCCGAAGAACTACCAGATCTCGCAGTACGACGACCCGATCGCCTACGAGGGGAGCGTGGAAGTCGAGCTTGTGGACGGCAAGGTCTTCCACGTCGAGATCGAGCGTGCACACATGGAAGAGGATGCGGGAAAGCTCACCCACGTGGGTGGCAACGCGAGCCGCATTCACGGTGCGAGCTCTTCGCTGGTGGACTACAACCGCGCCGGCGTGCCGCTGGTGGAGATCGTCACGAAGCCGATCTTTGGTGGCGAAGAGCGCACCCCGGAACTTGCCGCGCAGTATGTTTCGACGATTCGGGACATTGTTCGTTCGCTCGGGATTTCGCGCGCCCAGATGGAGCGCGGCAACCTCCGCTGCGACGCCAACGTGTCTCTGCGCCCGCGTGGCCAGGAAGCGCTCGGCACCCGCACCGAAACGAAGAACGTCAATTCCTTCCGCTCCATCGAGCGCGCGGTGCGCTACGAGATCCAGCGACAGGCGGCACTGCTTGCCGCCGGTGGCACGATCCAGCAGGAAACTCGTCACTGGCACGAAGACACCGGCCGCACCTCCTCGGGCCGACCGAAGTCGGACGCCGACGACTACCGCTACTTCCCGGAACCCGATCTCATGCCAATCCGCCCTTCGGCAGAGCTGGTCCAAGAGCTTCGGGATGCGCTGCCCGAGTCGCCGGTGCTCCGTCGCCGCCGCTTCAAGCAGGACTGGGGCTTGGCCGATCAGGAGTTCCAGGACATTGTCAATGGTGGGCTGCTCGAAGCAGTGGCCGCCACCGTCGAAGCGGGCGCAACTCCGAGCGGAGCGCGCAAATGGTGGCTTGGGGAACTGAGCCGCATCGCAAACGAGCGTGGCGTGCATCCAGATACGCTTGCGACACCAGCTCAGGTTGCCGAGATTGAGGCGTTGATCGCCGAAGGAACCGTGAACGACAAGCTCGCTCGCCAGGTCCTCGAAGGCGTGCTCGCCGGTGAAGGCTCACCACGCGAAGTTGTGGCAGCTCGGGGACTGGCTGTGGTGTCCGACGACGGCGCGTTGATTGCGGCCATTGATGAGGCACTCACCGCGCAGCCCGATGTGCTCGCGAAGATCAAGGACGGTAAGGTGCAGGCCGCCGGCGCCATCATCGGCGCCGTCATGAAAGCAATGGGTGGTCAGGCGGACGCGAAGCGCGTGCGCGAACTCATCCTTGAGCGCGCTGCAGAAAACTAAGCTGCGCTTCGATTGAGAGCCTCGCGGCCTTGACCACGAACTCGGGGGCGTCAGCGTACACGGCGGCAAGAATGTCGTCCACGCTGGCGTCCTCGCCGGTTTCCTGAGCGTGTGTAGCCAGTATGTGCTGAATCTGCTGCAAGCGTTCCTGGCGGTGCGCTCGGAGCCGCCGCGCTTCCGTCGCAGCGCTCTCGATCGGGTCGCCGTGCGCGGGAAAGATCCGAGCATCCCCGAGTGCCTCGATCTTGTCGAGCGTCTCGAAATAGTCCGCGAGTGAGCCATCCGGATGATCGATCATGGTGGTGGAACCGCCGAGAATCGTGTCTCCGGTCAGGATCGCACCGTGCTCGCCATACGCGGGCAGCACCACACTGATCGAATCCGAGCTGTGACCCGGGGTCGCGAGCACGCGAATTCTGATGCCGCCAAGCTCGATCACTTCACCATCAACGAGTGGACCTGCTCCGCGCGTGTACTGCGTTTTAGCCGCACGGGAAGGGGCGTTCGTCATCTCGCTAAACCGCTCAAAGGCTCCCGTGTGATCGGAGTGCCAGTGCGTGTACAAGACCAACGCGATGGGGCCCGCAGCCGCAACCAGCGCATCCAAATGCCCCTGATCATCTGGGCCAGGGTCAACAACTACTGCAGCTCCGGAACCCGCACCAATGATGTAGGAATTTGTACCATTCAGAGTCATCGAGTTTGGATTTGGCGCGAGGATGCACTGAACTAGATTATTAGGGTCAGCAGAATTGGTCATGATCACAGGCTACTCGTGCGTTCGAGGTTGACCGAGTAGTCTGCGATGCACGCAGTGACGCTAGTGGAGCAACGTAGGGAGGGCATGTTCGACATGCAAGAAGCGGATCGAACAGGTAGCAGGCTTGCGGCCACCGTCATCCTTGTGCGTGACGGCGATGACGGACTCGAGACGCTGATGATGCAGCGACCCGCTCGCGGATCTTTCCCAGATGCCTGGGTGTGGCCGGGCGGCGCTGTTGAACAGGCCGACCAGCACGCATTGGCGGCACCAAACGAAGCCGAAAGCATTGCTGCCCGAGCCGCTGCCGTTCGTGAAACCCACGAAGAGACGGGGCTCGTGTTGGAGCCGGAGACGCTCATTCCGCATGCGATCTGGAGCCCACCGAACGGTGTCAAACCGCGCTTCCGGACTTGGTTTTTCATGGCTCCCGACCCTGGTGGGACCCCTGTGGCCTTTGAACCGGAAGCGGTCTCACTCGAGTGGGTCAATCCGAATGCGATGCTGGATGCTCACGCCCGTGACGAAATTACCCTGGTCGTTCCCACCTGGGTCACGCTGCACCAGATCAGCGCGTCATCGACGATGACAGAGGCCCTCGATCGGTGTGTCGGGGAACCGTTCGAGCACTTCGAGACGAAGGTGCTCGAGGACGGTAACTTGTTTTGCTGGTTCGGTGATGCGGCCTTCGAAGACGGGGAGGGTACCGCTAATGGCCTGCACCGCCTTGAGGCCGCCACCCGTCCCTGGCGCTACATCACCGAGCCGGGCCGCTAACGCTCTGGCTTGATGCGAATCATCGCTTCTTGGGAGACACTCGCGATGAGCCGACCTTCCCGATCGAAGAACCGTCCGTTGGTGAGGCCGCGCCCACCTTGGGCACTCGGCGAATCGAGCACGAACAGCAGCCACTGATCGGCACGCGCAAACCGATGGAAACGGATGCCGTGATCGAGACTCGCAACGCGCAGACGCGGATTGATCCACGCGAGTCCGTGTCGACGCAAGACAGGGTCGAGCATGATGTAGTCGCTGACATAGCAGAGCGCGGCACGGTGAATGACCGGATCATCCGGCAGCTCGCCGCCCTGCGCCTTCACCCACACCGCTTCGGACGCAATCCGCGGCTCCGCCGGACGCAAATAGAGCGGCCCATCAACATGTCGCATCGCGAACGGCCGACGGTGCACCCAATAGTTTGCGAGCGAGTCACCCGCGACGGCCACGTGCGCGGCCTCGCTCTCGAGCGTTTCGGGTCCGGGGATTCCACTCGGCATCGAGGCTGCGTGCTCGAGTCCCGGCTCTTCGATCTGAAAGCTCGCGTTCATCGACCAGATCTGTTTGCCGTGCTGATACGCCTGCACGAGTCTGGTGCTGAAGGAATTACCGTCATGAATCAACTCGACGGCGAAGGTGATCGGGTAATTCACATCCCCCGGGCGGAGAAAATAACCGTGCATCGAGTGGATTGGCCGGTCCTCGGGGACGGTTTTGCTGGCCGCAATAATCGACTGCGCAGATACCTGACCACCAAAGACTCTGCCGTGCGGCATCCACTGGCTTTTGCCGGTGTAGATGAACTCGCCGGTGCGGGCCCCGGTGTCGTCAAGGTCGAGCGTGGCGAGGAAGGAATCCAGCGGCGCAAGTTCTTCCAGCTCACCTCGGTCCGGAGCCCCGTCTTGGCCGAGCAGTCTAACCATTTACGATCTTGTCCTTTACCTGGCGACGAAGCACCTTGCCGAGCAGCGACTTTGGCAGTTCCTCCCACACGAGGTAGTTGCGAGGTACCTTGTGCTCCGCGAGACGCTCTCGAGCGTGCGCGCGAACCGATTCCTCATCGAATTCTGCGCCCTCTTCGAGCACGACTACTGCCGTGATGATCTCTGCGCCACTCGAGCCGCGCTGGACGCCGACCACGGCGCTCTCCGCGATGTCTTCGTGGAAGTTGAGCACCTGCTCCACCTCGGTCGGGGCGACATTGAACCCACCGGTAATAATGAGTTCCTTCTTGCGGTCGACAATCGTGACGAACCCATCCTCATCCTGGGTCACCAGATCGCCGGTGCGTAGCCAACCGTCTTCGAGGAGCACCTTGTCGGTTTCTTCCTGGTTATTCCAGTAGCCCTGGAAAACCTGCGGTCCTTTGACGAGCAGCTCGCCCGTCTCGCCGAGTTCGACTTCGCGATCGAGATTTTCCTGGTCCACAACTTTCATGTGGGTGGATGGGCAGGGGAGCCCAATCGTGCCGATCTTGCGCTTGTCGGAGAACGGGTTGGCGAAGAGGAAGGGCGAGGCTTCGGTGAGGCCGTATCCCTCATTGAGCTTGCCCTTCGCCACCGATTCCCATCGATCAACGACCGGGTCGGACAGCGTCATGGCACCCGACATTGCGTAGATCGCCTGCGAGAGATCGAGGTCGGAGTTCTGCTTCGCGACCCGTGCGAGTCGGTCGTACATCGGCGGTACGCCGGGGATGAACGTGGCCGGGTGCTTTTTCGACGCGTCGGTAATGAGTTCCGGGTCGAAGGTGGGAAAGAGCGTGACGCGGGATGCGGAGACGACTCCGTAGGTGAGTCCGAGGAGGAGCCCGAAGGAGTGGAAGAGCGGCAGGAAAGAGTAGATCGTCTCCTTGCCGGGCGTGAAGTTCGGCATCCAAGCAGCACCCTGACGGCCATTGGAGAGCAGGTTGGCGTGGGTGAGGATCGCGCCCTTGGGCGTACCGGTGGTGCCCGAGGTGTAGGACAGGCAGGCAACATCCTCCGCACTCGGACCGGCGAGTGCCTCGGGGACGGGCTTCTGCCCCAGGAGCTTCTCGAAAGGCACGGTACCAGGTGCCTTTGCCGTGAGCTTGGCGCGAGACTCTTTGGCCTTCGCGACCGGCAGGGAGAGCATGGCGCGGAGCTTGACCGGCATCATCTTCGTCATGTTCACCGCAATCACATGCTGCACATCCACTTCGCCAGCGAGGGACTGCACCGTGGGCGCGACCTTGTCCCAGGCGATGGTGATGGATGCACCGTGGTCCTTGTATTGTGTGAGTAGCTCACTGCGCGTATAGAGCGGATTGTGCTCGACCACAACCGCACCGAGACGAACGATCGCAAAGTAGCTGATCACATGCTGCGGGCAGTTCGGCATGACGAGTGCGATGCGGTCACCGCGCTTCACCCCGATGCGGCGAAGACCGTTTGCGAAGCGCACCACGTGATCGTGGAGTTGCGCAAAGTTGAGCTCGTAGCCAAAGAACTCCAGGGCAGGGGAGTCCGGATAGTTGCGGGCACGCTCAGCCAGCACGTCATAGAGCGACTCGGTAACGGGTTCGATGTCGGTGGGCACATTGTCGGCGTAGTTCTTGGTCCACGCCCGCGTGGCGTTCATCTGCTTCGCATCCATGTCGAAAGTCTATGCGGCTGCGTTTGTATGTCGGTAGGACAGGCGACAATAGGGGTATGTCGAAGAAGGATTTTGGTGGTCGAATCGTTGGCGAAGTCGCCGACGACACCACTGCAACGATCCTGCACGTCGATATGGATGCGTTTTTTGTGGAAGTTGAGCTGTTGGATCGGCCTGATCTGCGCGGTAAACCCGTCGTGGTCGGAGGTGTCGGCGGCCGCGGCGTGGTGTCTTCTGCGAGCTATGAGGCGCGCGCTTTCGGAGTGCGCTCCGCAATGCCGATTGGACAGGCACTGCGGCTGTGTCCGCACCTCGAGATGCTGCCGGGGCACATGCATAAATACCGCGATGCGAGCCGCGTGGTGATGGATATCTTTCGAGAAATCACACCGCTGGTTGAGCCACTGTCAATCGATGAGGCGTTTCTAGATGTCTCCGGTGCCACGCGACTATTCGGCTCGCCCACTGAGATCGCGAAGATGATCCGCAAACGCGTGCTCGAACGCACCGGCTTGCCGTGTTCCGTGGGCGTTGCTGCGACGAAATTTGTTGCCAAGCTCGCGAGCGGCAAGTCCAAGCCCAACGGACTGCTCGTGATTCCGGAGCAAGACACCGTCGGCTTTCTGCACCGCCTGCCCATCGGTGCGATGTGGGGAGTCGGGGACGTGACCGAGAAGCGGCTCCACGATCGTGGCATCCACACCGTCTTTGACCTGGCTCACACCCCGGTGCCGGTGCTCGAACGCGTCGTGGGGAAGTCAAATGCGGGGCGACTTTCGGCGCTCGCGTGGGGAAGGGACCCGCGATCGGTGCAAGTCGAGCGTGCGGAGAAATCCGTCTCGCATGAGCAGACCTTCGAGGTCGACGTCACCTCGCACGCCGAACTCGAACGCGAGATTCGGGCCCAGGCGGATGCGGTGGGCGCGCGGCTGCGCAAAGCCGGTTTGGTGGCAGGCACGGTTGCGATCAAGCTGCGCTGGTCGAGCTTCGAGACACTGACCCGGCAAATGCGGCTCAGCCGCGCGAGCAATACCGGCTTGACATTGTTCAAAGCAGCGAAGGAACTCTTCGACGAGGCACATCGCGAGGGCCAAGCAGTGCGCCTGATCGGGGTGCGTGCCGACCAGCTTGCCGAGGGCGGCGATGGCATGGCGCTCACGCTGTGGGACGAGCACCACACCGATGAATGGGATGCCGCCGAACGAACCATTGACGAGGCCACCGATAAATTTGGTCGGGACGCGCTGCGTCCGGCGTCACTGCTCGGTCGCCGTGAACGTCGGGATCGTCGCACCGGGCTCAGCGAGCGTCCCAATCGCCCCTCGCAGGGGTTGGAATAGCGCTCGCTGGCGGACTACTCCGGAGTCGGGCCAAACACCGCGGCGCTGTGCCCGGGCATCCGCACGCGCTCACCATCCAGCGTGATCTCGTCATCGGTGGCGAAGAGAATCTGCGGAAGTTCGCGGTACTGCGTCCAACGGACGTCGACGTCGAGATCGATGGACTGCGGTTGATCCGAGAAATTCAGCACAATCTCCAGGTCGCCGCGCCAGAAGGCGAACACCTGCTCGGAGACGAAGTACTCCACCGACACATCGCGAAGCCAGGGTGCCGTGAGCTCGGGATGCTCACGCCGCAGCGCAATCAGCTGGCGGTAGATATTGAGCAGCTCCGAGCGCTCGGGGTGGTCCAGCTCCATCCAATCGAGCTTCGAGCGTCGGAAGGTATCCGGGTCTTGCGGGTCCGGAATCTCAGATTCATCCCAACCCATCCGCGAGAACTCGCGGATGCGTCCCTCGGTCACCGACTTTGCGAGGTCCTCTTCGGGGTGGGAAGCGAAGAACTGGAAGGGGGTGGTTGAACCCCACTCCTCGCCCATGAACAGCATCGGGGTGAATGGCGAACACATGAGCAGCGTCGCGCCGACCGCGAGTTGCCGTGTGGACAGCGACTCGGAGAGCCGGTCGCCACGCGCACGGTTCCCGATTTGGTCATGATTCTGTGTGGATGCGACCAGTCGCCAGGCGTTCGTGCCAGGCGCGAGGGGGCGGCCATGACGGCGGCGACGGAAGGTGGACATCGCGCCATCGTGGAAGAAACCATTGGTGAGCACCTTTTTCAAGGAGCCCATCCCGCCACCGCGCGTGGATGCAAAGTCTTCGTAGTAGCCCTCGGCCTCACCGGTGAGGCAAACGTGTGCGGCGTGATGGAAATCATCGGACCACTGGGCAGTGATCGCATACCCACCTGCCACGCGCGGTTGGATGACGCGCGGAGCATTCATATCTGACTCTGCGATGAGCGTGAGCGGCCGACCGACGTGCGCCGAGTATGCCTCGACTTCCATTGAAATGTCTTCCAGGATGTGCGTTGCGCGCGTGTCCACAAGGGCGTGAACGGCATCGAGCCGCAATCCATCAACGTGGAAATCGCGCACCCACATGAGGACGTTGTCGATGATGTAGCGGCGCACCTGATCGGAGTCGAAACCGTCGAGATTGACCGCATCGCCCCAGGAGGTCTGGTGCTGGTTCGCGAGGTAGGGTCCAAACTTACCCAGGTAGTTGCCGGAGGGCCCCAGGTGGTTGTAGACCACATCCTGAATCACCCCGATACCGCGCTGGTGGCAGGCATCGACGAATCGCTGATAGGCGAGCGGGCCGCCGTAGGGTTCGTGGACGGCGTACCAGTAGGTGCCGTCGTAGCCCCAGCCGGTGTCGCCGTTGAATGCGTTGACGGGCAGCGGCTCGACGAAGTCCACGCCGAGGTCGACGAGGTGGTCGAGCCGTTCGATCGCGGCATCGAGCGTACCGTCCGGCGTAAACGTGCCAATGTGCAGCTCATAGATCACTGCTCCGGCGAGTTGACGGCCGCGCCAGTCGTGGTCTTCCCACTCGTACCACTGCGCGTCAAAGGTTCGCGAGAGCCCGTGCACGCCTCCCGGTTGTCGACGTGAACGCGGATCAGGGTACGGAGTGGGGTCATCATCGATGAGATAGCCGTAGTCGGCCTCGGCGTGTGGCCCCTCATCGGGAAGCTCCGGCACACCAATGGGGCGCCACCAGGATTCGTCACTGCGGCGCATGTCGTAGATTTCGCCGTCAACCTGCACGCGAAGGCGCTTCGCGAACGGCGCCCAAACATCGAAACGGGGGTCACGCATGGGTGAGAACTCCAGTTCTTCGGTACTTAGTTGCGGAGCAAAATGACAACGGGAAGCTCTTCGAGCAGCGCCGCGACGGCAACCCTGCCGGTGAACTTACGACCGGTGAGCTGGTCTACCCAGGTTCCCTCTGGGAGTTCGAGTTTCGTGTCATGCCAACCGCCACCGCGTTCAAGTCCGACCGGTCGGCGGACGCCCACAAAGGCAACGCCGCCGCGATCGAACGCGATCACGTGCTCGGCTGCGGGGCCGGTGGCGGTCCACGGCAGATACTGCATGAATCGCTTCGGGAAGTGCTTTCTTAAGCGAAGTGCCGCAGTGGTGAGCATGAGCTTGACCGCTCCGGTGTCATCAATGTCGGGGCGGGCACCGCCGATCACTGCATCCAGCGCCGTTTCGCGGGTGAGCCAGCGCACGGGCCGGCGATTGTCGGGGTCGACCAGGGTGTGGCTCCACAGCTCGGTGCCCTGATAGACATCGGGGACGCCCGGGGCGAGCAACTGCATCCCCTTAATCACCAGCGAATTCGACCAACCGGGCTGCTTGACGCGATCGAGGAAATTGTTGAGCACCGCCACCGCCGCGGGGTGATCAAATGCGGTGTCGACCGCGGCCAACAGCTCCGCCTCGTACTCTTCGTCGATCTCGGTCCAGGTAGTGATGTCGCCAGCTTCGCGCGCAGCTTTCAGCGCGTAGTCGTGCAGTCGTTCTCGACGAGCGGGCCACGCACCCACAATCGCCTGCCAGAGGAGATTCGCAAAGGAACGATTGCGGATCGGCGAAATGTGGAGGAGCTCCTCGAGCGTGTCGTGCCACTCTTCGGGTAGCTCACTCAGCACATCAATGCGCGCGCGGACATCCTCACTGCGCTTCGTGTCGTGGGTGGTGAGGGCGGTCTGCGCGGCCGGCCACCACTCGAGACGCCGTTGCTGTAGTTCGTGGAACTTGTCGTGGCTGATCGCAAACAACGATGGGTCGCCACCGACCTCATTGAGGGAAGTCAACCGAGAATAGCGATAGAAGGACCGGTCCTCGACGGCCTTGGCCATCACCATCCCGGTGATCTGCTGAAAGCGAATCGAAGCGGGATGCTCGCGGTTAGCGAGTACGGCATGCACCTGCTCGATCGCATCGGCAAGATCTCCCCGCCAGTCGACCGCGTTGCGTGCCGCGCGGTCGAGCTGCTCCTGTCCGGTGGGCAGATACGTCCGATACACGCCAAAATTGGCGGCAATCTCGGATAGGGCATCTGCTGCCTGGTCGATTTCGGTGCCCGAGCGCGCAATCTCGCGCGCGACCCACTGAATTTCGGCGTGCAGCGGACCGTCCGTGACGAATCGCTTCATGCTGTGCACGAGTGTGGGCCAGTCATCAACATCGGTGTGGGACAGCGCTGAGGTGGTGTCGTCGAGCACTTGCTCCGCGGCGGGGTCGATCATGATTCGCTCGTATTCCCCGAGCGCGTCGTAGCCGGTGGTGCCTTCGGTCGACCAGTCGGGCAGATCCTCACCGAAGTGCAGAATCTTCTCGACCGTGACATAGGCCCCGTCGGTTTTCTCTCGCAAGCGAGCAAGATAGCCCTCAGGATCCCGCAGACCATCCGGGTGGTCGATCCGCAAGCCATCCACGAGCCCGTCGCGGACCCAGGAGAGAATCTCCGCGTGCGCGTCATCCCACACCTGCTCGTCTTCTACGCGAATACCAGCGAGGGTCGTGATCGTGAAGAAGCGGCGATAATTCAATGCCCAGTCGCCGAGGCGCCAGTGCACGAGTCGATAGTGCTGGCGGTCGTGGATGCTGCGGGCATCATCGGCTTCGTTATCAGCCGAGCCGGGGGCGAGGGGATACTCATTATCGTGATAGCGCAGAACCCCGACACCGCGATCGATCCACATCCCACCAATCGGATCACCCGGGTGCGCGGGCATGTCATCGTCGCCAATTACCGGGATGAGGAGCTTTCCATCGCCGGCCTGCCAATCGATATCGAAGTACTTCTCGTACGTTGACTCCTGACCGTGCTCGAGCACATCCCACCACCACGGGTTTTCACGCGGAATCTCGATCCCCATGTGGTTCGGCACGATGTCGACGAGCACGCCGAGTCCCGCGTCATGCGCGGCACGGGAGAGCCGCTCGAGCCCCTCGCGACCGCCGCGTGACTCGTCCACCTTCGTGGGGTCGACGACGTCATATCCGTGGGTCGAGCCGCTTCGCGCCTGCAGGATGGGGGACAGGTACACCCAGTCCGCACCGAGCTTGGCGAGATACGGCACGCGGGCCGCGGCATCGTCGAGCGTGAACTCCGAGTTGAGCTGGAGTCGGTAGGTGCTTGTGGGAGTGCGCATGGTGACCCTTCCTTAGTGATCGAAGACAGTGGTGATCGAGGAGGCTGACAACTTGCTAGGAGGTGGGCGTCTGATCGTTCGGGGGAGTGATGATCGGAATCGGCGTCGTCCAACCCGCAACCGAGGCGGCCACGGAATGGTCCGGTTCATTTTCGGGTTCCGCGTATTCGCGCAAGAGGATGACGGTCCGCTGCGGCAGCAGCATGTTGGCGCCCGCTTCAATCACGCCGATATCGGAGTTGATACCCGCGGTGTCGATCACCGCTTCCCAGCGGTACTGGAACTCACCCGAGGGAATCGTGACATTCACATCCTGGTCGGAGGCGTTGAAATACATCAGAAAGCTGGAGTCAATAATGTGCTGGCCGCGGGCATCCCGGCCGGCGATCGCGTCGCCGTTGAGGAAGTAGCCCATGGCCTTCACAAACGCCTCATTCCAGTCTTCATCCTCCATCGGCGTGCCGTCGGTTGACACCCACATCACATCGGGAAGCCCCTCACCCTCACCGCGCTTGGCAACCTTGCCGTTCAAGAAGTGACGCCGGCGGAAGGTCGGGTGCTCGCGTCGTAGGTGGGTGACGGCCTTGGTGAACTCAATGAGCGGTTGATCGGCTTGCTCCCAGTGAATCCACGACAGCTCGCTGTCTTGCGCATAGGTGTTGTTGTTGCCGTGTTGGGTGCGGCCGAGTTCGTCACCGTGCGAGAGCATCGGCACACCCTGAGAAAGGATGAGCGTGGCGATGAAGTTGCGTTGCTGGCGGGCGCGGAGAGCATTAATTTCGGGGTCATCAGTTGGCCCCTCAACGCCCATATTCCACGACCGGTTGTGGCTTTCGCCATCGCGACCGTCTTCACCGTTGGCGTCATTGTGCTTCTCGTTATAGCTCACGAGGTCACGCAGCGTGAACCCGTCGTGGGCGGTGACGAAGTTAATCGACGCCACCGGGCGTCGACCGGAACGCTCGTAGAGATCGGAAGAGCCCACCAGGCGGGTCGCAAACTCCCCCAGGGTAGCGGGCTCACCACGCCAGAAGTCGCGAACCGTGTCGCGGTACTTCCCGTTCCATTCGGTCCACAGCGGTGGGAAGTTCCCGACCTGGTAGCCGCCGGGGCCAACATCCCACGGCTCAGCGATGAGCTTTGCCTGCGAAACAATGGGGTCCTGCTGGACGAGGTCGAAGAACGCCGAGAGCTTGTCGACATCGTGCAGTTCGCGCGCGAGCGTGGATGCGAGGTCGAAGCGGAAGCCGTCCACGTGCATTTCGGTGACCCAGTAGCGCAGCGAGTCCATGATCAGCTGCAGGGTGTGCGGACTACGCATATTGAGCGAGTTACCGGTGCCCGTGTAGTCAGTGTAGTAACGACGGTCCTCTTCGAGACGGTAGTAGGACTCATTGTCGATGCCGCGGAAACTCAGCGTTGGCCCGAGGTGATTGCCCTCCGCGGTGTGGTTGTACACCACGTCGAGGATCACTTCGATGTCGTTCGCGTGCAGGGTCTTCACCATGCTCTTGAACTCCTGCACCTGCTGACCGTAGTCGCCGGTGTGGGCATAGTCGCCGTGCGGGGAGAAGAAGTTAAGGGTGTTGTAGCCCCAGTAGTTACGCAGGCCCTTTTCCTCGAGTACCGAGTCGTGCACAAATTCGTGCACGGGCATGAGCTCGATCGCGGTGACGCCAATCTTCTTGAGGTGCGCGATTACCGCAGGATGCGCGACCGCGGCATAGCTTCCGCGCATCTCTTCCGGAATCTCCGGATGCATTTGCGTCAGTCCCTTGACGTGGGCCTCATAGATCAGCGAGTCAGCGTACGGGGTGCGGGGGTGACGATCGCCGGTCCAGTCGAAGTACGGATTAATCACCACGCCCTTGGGCATGAACGGTGCCGAGTCTTCTTCATTGTGGGAATCTGGATCGCCGAAGTTATAGCTGAATACGGCCTGATCCCATTCAATATCGCCGCTAATTGCCTTGGCGTAGGGGTCGAGCACGAGTTTGCTCGGATTGAAACGCTGGCCCGAGTGCGGGTCATAGGGACCGTGGATGCGGTAGCCGTAGCGCTGACCGGGTTGGACAGAAGGCAGGTAGCAGTGCCACACGAAGGCATCTTGTTCGAACAGCCGAACACGACGCTCATTGCCATCTTCATCAAAGAGGCAGAGCTCAACACGCTCGGCTCCCTGCGAGTAAATTGCAAAGTTCGTACCAGAACCGTCATACGTGGCACCGAGCGGGTAAGCCGTGCCCGGCCATGACTCGGGGATCTGGAGCGCGGACTCTTTGGATTCAGTGGCGGCCTGTGGCTGCGCCTCAGGCACAGAAATTGACTCGTTCATCAGACTGCCACTCTAAGCCGGGATTCTTACCGAACTGCTGAGACACCGCGTCTTCACGCTGATCGCCTGCGACAGGGAGCGCTCGCACGGCACGGATGGCGCTTCCAGGCTGCATGCATCCACAAACCGTAGCGTTGCTTCTATGAGTGAACGACTTAATTCCGCAGGTGATGCAGTATCGAAAATTGGCGCCCGACTTGCCTACGGCGAGCGCGTCGACTTGGGACACGAACAGATCATTCCGGTCGCGTTTTGGGCCGGTGGCTCTGCTGAGGGCGAGGGTGGCGTAGACGCCGATCGCCACGCTGAGGGCGGCACCGTCGGTGGCGTCGCGATTCCACTCGGAGCATACGTCGGCGACGACTACGGCACTCGCTTCCGTCCGAACATCATTGCGCTGCTCGCCGTCGTAACCCCGCTCGTGATGGTCGGTGGCTGGGCACTTCCTCGCCTGGTCAAAGCGCTTAAAAAGTAGCGCGCGAAATAGCCGCACTTATGATCATCGCCATCGACGGGCGATCCGGCTCAGGGAAGTCGACGCTCGCGGGCGAGGTCATTGACCGCATCGGTGGACAGCTCATCCATGTCGAGGATTTCTATCCCGGCTGGGGTGGACTTGAATCCGGTGCGGTCTATTTGGCGTCGCAAGTCCTGAAGCCACTGCGGCAGGGCGAGCGCGTTGCCACCCCGCGTTGGGACTGGCACAGTGACGTCTTTCGCGATGGCGATGTTATTGAACCGCGCGGCCTGATTGTCGTTGAAGGCTGCGGGGCACTGTCTCGTGCCTCGCGGCCACTGCTGGATTTCGCGGTGTGGCTCGAGGCCGCCCCCGAGTTCCGGCGCGCTCGAGCAACGGAACGCGACGGTGACGACAGGTGGTGGGCGGGTTGGGCTGCGCAAGAGGATGCGTTCTACGAGCGTGAGCGCTCGCCGCAACTCGCTGACCTGCAACTGAGCGCCGATGGCGATGCGGAGGAACTAATTGCTCGCCTTAGGACCTTGGCGTGCTAGTAGTTATAGCTCGTCGAATTCACCATTGATGAGAACCACAGCCCACCGGTAATGCTCGCGATGATGACGATCACGATCGCAACGACAATCATGATGAGCGACCACAACAGTGTCGCTCGGGCGTAGTTTTTCTTCGCGATCGACTCGGTACCGCCAAAGGCCAGAACGAGCAAATAAATGAATCCCACGATGGGGATCATCATCAGGAACACCGCAAGCATCCAGCTTCCGAGCGTGTCAGTTTCGCTGGCCGGACGCTCATATGACTGCGTTGGGTACGGGTTCTGCGTGTACGGCTGCTGGTAAGGCTGATACTGCGACAAGTCGAGTCCTTTTCTTTGCTTCGTATTCAGTCGGAATACGGGCTGGCTGCGGTGATGACCTGGTTCAGTATGCAGCCTGATTCCTACGCCCAACCCAACTCGTGCAGATGTTCGTCGTCAATACCGTAATAGTGGGCAATTTCGTGCACGAGCGTCACGTGAATCTCGTGGCGCAATTGCTCTTCGGTGTCGCAAATGGTGAGTAACGGTTCGCGAAAAAGTACGATCCGATCGGGCAATTGTCCGTAACCGTAGTTAGCGCGATCGAAGAGGTCGTAGCCCTCATAGACCCCCAGAAGGTCGAGTGAGCCATCTTCTGGACGATCTTCGATGACGAACACGAGGTTCTCGAGCCCGTCGACGACTTCATCGGGCAGCAGATCCAGTTCGGCCACGACCAATTTTTCAAACTCGTCCATTGCCAAGTCCATGTCTTGTCTCCCTGTGCATCCATGCTGCCAACACGCGCCAACCTTGCTAAAGTACCCGGTGAAGCTCGGCACTCGAGCTTGCGGACGAGGGAGCAGTACCCGCCTACGACAAGACTGACTCGAAAGGGTTGATTTTATGTCGTGGGCGATTTTGATTTTAAGCGGGATGCTCGAGGCGGTGTGGGCGAGCGCGCTCGGCGCCTCGGAAGGGTTCCGAAAATGGCGTCCCACACTGTTGTTCTTCGTGTCGATGGTGATCAGCATGGCTGGGCTCGCGTATGCGATGCGTGAACTGCCGACTGGGACCGCCTATGCCGTCTGGGTTGGTATTGGGGCAACGCTCACTGTGGTGTGGGCGATGGTGACGAAAGCGGAGCGCGTATCGATTATGCGCGTTGCCCTGCTCGTACTGCTCATTGGTTCAGTTGCGGGTCTCAAGGTGGTGAGCTGAGGATGCCGTGGATCATTTTGATCGCGAGTGCGGTGCTCGAAGCGGTGTGGGCGACTGCACTGGGATTGTCTAATGGCTTCACCGAGCCGGTTGCGACCGTGGTGTTTCTTATTGCCGTGACGCTCAGCATGCTCGGTCTCGGCTGGGCGGCGAAGTCAATTCCCATGGGAACCGCCTATGCGGTTTGGACCGGGGTCGGTGCCGCACTGACGGTGATTTATGCAATGCTGACCGGCGCGGAAGCGGTTTCCTTTTGGAAGGTTGTCTTCCTCGTCGGAATCATTGGCGCGGTAATTGGGCTCAAACTCGTGCCGAGTTCACCGGTGCGGGACAGCGTGCTGGCCAATGGTTCTGCGCCAGCCGATGGTTCGGACGCCGAGACGGTGACCCGAGCGCGGCAAACGGATTAACCCTGGGCCTCGGTTGCGGCATGGGTCGTGCAGCGGATGTGACTGCCGCTGCACGACTCGCAGGTCACGAGCCGCTCGCGGCAGGACGGATCGCCGCAATTCTGGAGTCGCGGGGTGGGGTTGGCGCAACGGTGGCATTGCCCGAGCACTTTCGGGTTTGGCGCGAAGTCGATGTGCTCGCGCGCATCGAAGACGGTGAGCGAACCTTCCCACAGCCCGTCATTGCCGAAGCGTTCGCCATAGCGGACGATGCCACCGTCGAGCTGGTAGACCTCCTGAAACCCTCGTTCAATCATGAGGGCGGACAGAACTTCGCAGCGGACGCCACCCGTGCAGTAGGTGACTACGGGCTTGTCCTTGAGGTCGTCGTACTTGCCGGACTCGATCTCCGAAATGAAGTCGTGTGTGGTGTCGGTTTTGGGCACGATCGCATCCCGGAACCGGCCCACCTCGGCTTCGATGGCGTTCCGGCCATCGAAAAACACCGCATCCGGTTTTTCTTCGAGCAGCGTGTGGAGCTCATCCGGTGCGAGGTGCTGTCCGCCGCCCACGACGCCGTGTTCATCCACCTGTAATTGCTCGGGGGCACCGAAGGAAACGATCTCATCGCGTGCCTTCACGCTGAGCTTCGGGAAGTCGAGCGAGAAGCCATCTTCGTCGAGACCGGTGCCGTCCGACCACTTCATGTCGACGTTGTGGAATGCCGGATATTCGCGCAGTCGACGGACATACTGCTTGCACGCATCGATATCGCCGCCGACGGTGCCGTTGATCCCGTGCGGAGAGACGATGATGCGGCCGCGCAGTCCGAGCCGTTCGCACAGGTCACGCTGCCACAGCCGGATCGCTTCGGGATCGGACAGCGGCGTAAACACGTAGTAGAGGAGGATTTTCGGAACGGCCATCCGACAATTCTACGGTTGCCACACGCGTTGAGTGTTAGCCGCCCTCACCAGAGAGGAACTGCGAGAGCTTTCGAACCACGTCATCCGAGATGACCTGGTCGTCTTGTCGATCACGTTCGCGGAAGTCTCGCGGTCCGTGCACCGAATCGTGGAGTGCTTCCATATCCCGATCCATTTGTGCCGCGGTTTCAGCGCTTTCCTCGAGTTTGAGCACCACCTCGGGCGGAACATCCCCGTCGTACTTATAGAAAATCTTGTGCTCGAGTGTGGCCCAAAAATCCATGGCCACGGTGCGGAACTGCACTTCGACGGGAACATTCACCGTTCGCGAGGAAAGGAACACCGGTACTTCGACGATGGCGTGCAAGGAACGGTAGCCATTCGGTTTCGGGTGGGCGATGTAATCCTTGACCTCAAGGACCCGCACATCGGGTTGGCCCGTGAGGGCTTCAAATACTCGATAGGTGTCTGCCGTGAAGGAGCACGTCACCCGTACTCCCGCAATATCGGTGATCTTGCGGAAGCTCGACAGTGAAGGCTCCAAGCCCTTGCGCGTGACTTTGTCGACGACGCTTTCGGCGCTCTTGAGTCGCGTGGTTACCTGCTCGATTGGGTTGTAGCTGTGTAACTTGTCGAATTCCTCACGCAGGATTCGAATTTTAGTGGTGATCTCATCCATGCCGAACTGATAGGACAGCATCAGCCGCGTGAAGTCTTCCCGCACCCCACGAAATGTCTCAATGATGTCGGGCGCATGTTCGGGGGCGGTTGCGGTCATAGAGAAATAACCTACTCGCGGAGGTTGGTGATTTCCTGGCTATGTCAATGAAACTGTTGGTGAAATCCGGCGGTTTTGGTGCGAGGGCTAATGTGTTGGCGCGCTCAGCAGGTTCGCTGCCGCTTCGTCGACCAGTACCGACACCTTGGGGTGGTGGTGGAGGAGCGTGATCGGCCAGTCAGTGGTCACTTGACCGTCAACAAGCTCGTGTACTGCCGCGGCCTTTACTTCACCGAGCGCAATGAGGAAGATCCGTCGAGCCTCGAGGATGGTTCCGAGGCCCTGGGTGACGCAGCGAGTGGGAACCGCATCCACGTTGCCTTCGAAGAAGCGGGAGTTGTCGCGACGAGTCTGCTCCGTGAGTTCGAGGACTCGAGTGCGGGAGTCAGCAGCCGAGCCCGGCTCATTGAAGGCGATGTGGCCATTGGAACCGACACCGAGGATCTGCAAGTCGATGCCGCCTGCCGCGATGATGGCGCGGTCGTATTCTGCGGCGGCTGCTTCCGGGTCTTCAGCGTTGCCATCCGGGCCGCTTACGGCTCCGGGAGCAAAATCAACTTTGCTGAGGAAGTCTCGAACGATCACGTTGAAGTAGCGTTCCGGGTGGTCGGTTGATAGTCCGACATATTCATCGAGCATGAATCCTCGTGCCTGCGCGAAACTGATGCGTCCCTCGCGGTGCCGCCGAGCGAGCTCGTCGTATACGGCAAGTGGACTCGATCCGGTGGCGAGCCCGAGCACTGCCGTAGGTTTTTCGCGAAGCAGTTGCTCGATCTCATCGGCAACGGTTCGAGCAATCTCACTGATGTCGCGGGTGATGACTACGTCCACCGGCACTCTCCAACGTACTGGCCCGGAGCATCCGGGCGGGAATTTCAACAATCGTCGAATAGTACTCGCATCTTGTGAGGACGCAAGATCGGGATGATTGAACGCCCCCCCCTGGAGCTCCCCGCTTTGAGCTCCCCACCTCCGCAGAGTGGTCGATCGTTGTTGTTATCCGGGAGTTTGACCCCAAGTATTGACCACTTTGTGGAGGGGCGTTTCACGACAGCTTTCGAAAAAGTAAAGCTCCCGACTTCAGCATGATTGCAATGAAGTCGGGAGCTAAATCGTGGGGTCCCTTCGTAGCCAGTTCTCAAACCCCAGCCCGGGGCTAAAATTGTTGATTTCTCGCTGGAAACGAGGCGTATACCGTGTATCGCGGCGGGTCGGTAGCACCCCGATACAAGACGTGCGAGGGCCCTGCGTCAGGAGGATTGGGAAACCTCAAACCTTTCTCACCCCCGCTGAAGTAGACCGCTTGGTCGACGACTACCTCGCTGGCCTCAGTGTCGGATACCTAGCTCAAATGTATGGTGTGCACCGCGCGACGGTCTCGAAGCACCTCACCCGAAACAACGTTGTGCGCAGACAGAGCGGACTCACCGTTGACGAAGCCGCCGAGGCAGTGAAGCTTCATCACAGTGGCATCTCAATGCGCGAGATTGCTAGATCGCTTGGAGTAGACCGCAAGCAGGTACGCCGCTCACTCGTTACTGCTGGCGCGCTTGCCTACAGCAGAGCATAAACGCCCCGCTTGAACAGTCGCCCGATCGGGGTGCGCAGCCACCGCGGCGGCCTATTCGAGATAATCGCGAAGCTGGTCTGACCGCGACGGATGGCGGAGCTTCGCCATCGTCTTCGACTCAATTTGTCGGATCCGCTCTCTGAACAGACCATACGTGTCGCCAATTTGTTCAAGGGTCTTGGGCACAACGCCTCCGAAGCCATAGCGCAGTTGAATGACACCGGCGTCGCGCTCCGACAACGAGTCAAGGAGTTGCTCAATTTGCTGTTTCAGCATAGTCGACCTCACCACGTCTTCGGGATCCACCGCGTTGACTCATAAGAAACCTCCGCGTAGCTCGATACGTTGCCTCATTTGAAT
>NZ_JBQDBE010000023.1:0-53684 GCF_052090685.1 Gulosibacter sp.
CAGCGATTAAAAGCGGACACGCCCACCATCAACAACACTTACAGGACACGACCTAAGCGGCAAGGTTGAGTTCAGGAGCTAGTCCGAAGTTGCTCTCACCACTCAACATTCGAAACGCCACGCATCAGCGCCAGCGACCGCCCATACTGCAACTCCCCCTCAACAAACGTCGCAAGCACCTCAGTCTCCGCAAGCTCCTCAGCGGAAACCTCCAGCGGATCAGCCGCAAACACCGTGACCTGCGCCCGTGCACCAGGAGCAAGCACACCCTCATCCTCAACCCCAACTGACCGAGCGGAGTGCGAGGTATACCCCTCGAGAGCCTGCAGTGCGGTAAGCCCCTGCTCCGGCTGCACCGGCGCAACACCGGGGCGTTCGACGGGCCGACGAAGGATAGAGTCGGCCATCATCGCGCGCGGGTCGAAGGGGGTCACCGGCCAGTCGCTGCCGAGCGCGAGCGTCGCGCCGGTACGCCGGATGTCCTGGCAGCGCCAGCCGCGAGCCGCGCGTTCCTCGCCGAGGCGAACCGACCAGTTGTCGCTCCGGTCGGCTTTGGTGTGATGAGTGCCGTGCACGGGCTGCATGCTCGCCGCGATCCCGAGTCGCGCAAAGCGAGGCACGGTCGAGTCCGGAATCGTCTCGATGTGCTCGATCCGGTTAGGTGCATTGCGGGCCAGCTCCCCCAGCGACTCGAAGGCATCGAGCACGAAGTCAACCCCGCGGTCGCCGATCGCGTGGGTCGCGGTGGGAATCGAGCGTTCGGCAAAGAAGCGCAGCGCCTCGCGGTAGGCCTCGGGATCGGTCCAGATCGATTCGGTGCCCTGCCCGTAACAGTCGGGCGCGTGCAGCCACGCGGTGCCGTTGTCGACGGTGCCGTCAATGAAGAACTTCACGCCCTCGATCTGCCAGCGTCGGCCGCCGCGGCCCTGCATCGCCTCGAGTTCCGCGAGCCCCGCAGCCGAGACACCCGGCATCACGAAGGGCGAGATGCGCACTCGCATCGGCAGCGATCCGGTCGCCTCGAGGTGCTCCATGATCTCGACGGTGCCCTCGTGGAGGTCGAGCACGTGCGTGGCAGTGAGCCCGGTCGCCGCCATCGCGAGCATCTGCGCGCGCACCTTCTCGGCGGCCTGCTCAAGCGTGAGCTTCGGCGCGACTTCGAGCACGAGGTTCATCGCCGAGATTTCACGCAGGTAGCCGGACACCGCGCCCTCCGCATCGGTGACGACCGCCGACTCGTCCGGAAAGGTCTCGTCGCCGGTGAGCCCGACGAGCGCGATCGTGGCGCTGTTGACGATCGCCGAGTGGGCGTCACGCATCCGCAAGAACATCGGGATGCTGCCGGTCGCCTCGTCGAAAATCCGCCCGTCGAAGCCGTGGTCGGTGAAGATATTCGGGTCGAGCCCCCAGCCGTGGAGCCATTCCCCAGCCTCAATGCTCGGCGCGACCTCCGCGAGCGCCGCGGCAACTTCGGCGAGGGACAGATCGGTGAGGTTCACACCGCGAGTGAGTTCGGTGCCCCACACGAGGTGGGTGTGACTGTCGATGAGCCCGGGCGTAATGACCCCGTTGGGGTATTCGTACACCACAGTTTCGGAGCCCTGCAGGGCGCCGATCTCCGATCGGTCGCCCACGGCGAGGATGCGCTTCCCCCGGATCGCGATCGAGGTCGCGTTCGCAGCTTCCTCGGCAAGGGTGTGAACGCGGTGGGCGTGGATGATGACATCAGCAGTCATAGTGAGGTTTCTTTCTCCAGTCAGCGAGAATAAGGGCGCGCGAGGTTCAGCTCGTCGCCTCGCCAGACACCGCGATGGCAGTGGTGTTGCCAGCTTCGAACTTGCGGCGGCTGCGGGCGATCAGGAAGATTACGGTCCCGAAGATGACGCTCGGCACCGTGACGACGAGGGCGTACACGAGCGGAGTGACCGCCTCGACGAGCTGGCCACCGACGAGCGGACCGAACGCGACACCGGTGAGGTAGACACTCGAGACGATGACCGCGGTGCGTCCGGTCACATCCATAATCGCCGCGAGGCCGAACACGAGGACGAGCACGGCACCGTACATGACGCCCCAGAGCAGGATGCTGGCGCCGTAGACCACGGGTGATTCCGCGGTGATCATGAGGAATTTCGTGACCGTGCTGACGACAACGATGATGGCAAGCGACAGCGAACGGCCAATCCAGCGCAGGGCGAGTGGTGCGAGGATCGCGCCGACGAGGCCGCCGGCGACCTTCCCCGCGAGCAGGAGACTCGAGACCTCGGGGCTGATGCCGGCACGGTCGGCGAGCGCGCTCGTCATCGAGTAGACCATGTCTTCGGTGAGCGACCATAGTCCCATCGAGACGGCGAGCAGGATGCCCACCCAGGTAATCATCGTGCCCTGCTTGATCGTCTGCACGGGACGAGTCGGGGCAGCCGATTTCGGGAGGTCCTTGCGCCCGGGCAGATTCGGCAGGCCACTTGCGACGAGCTGTCCGAAGACGCCGAGCAGGCCGATCGTGATCAGCACCGCCCGCAGGTCTCCTTGGAAGAGTGGGGCGATCGCGAGGAGGGCGGTCGCGCCGATCCGGTTGATGATCATGACGGTGGTGACGGTCTTGTCGGGGTCGGCGGTCGAGGACTGCGCCGCGGTGCCGCTCGCGAGCACAATACCGATGCCGATGCCGCCGATGACGAAGCCGGCGGTGACGGCCTCGACGGTGAGAATGATCGCGGCCCCGAAGAAGCCGATCGAGATGAGCAGGAGGCCGATTCGAGCGATGCTGCTGCGGTCGCCGCGAGCGACGAAGCGGTTGGTAACGAGCATGGCCGCGACGGAGGCGACGCTCATCGCGGTCGCGATCATCCCAGCGTGGCTGAACTCGATCCCGAGCTTGCCGACCATCGCGCCGATGAGCACGGGAACGAGATTCGCGCCCATAAATGCGACGACCATCGTGCCGATGAAGCTCAGCACGATGCGCGGCGTGAGTCGAGTGAGCCCAGCGGGCGAGGATTCGGCGGTGGATGTGGGTGCCACGTTGGCCTCCGCTGTCGAGTTGGTCAAGGGTCGACTCCTCTGTCGATGGGTTGGGTCACGAATGCGGATGATTCACACGGGATGACACTCCAAATTCGCAACTGCGGGAACGTTACCGCAATTGCGAATAGCGTAGGGGCGAATCACGCTCGATGTCAATGGCGAATCGAGGTGGATGCTCCCGCTACGGTGGAGTCATGACGCAAAAACCCGTGACCATCCTCGATATTTCCGCGGCCACGGGCCTGTCGAAGACGACGGTGTCTTCGGCGCTGCACGGCAGCGGCCGGGTATCGGAGGCCACCCGGCAGCGCGTTCTCGAGACTGCAGCGGCGATGGGGTACGTCTCGAATCGGGCGGCACAATCGCTGCGTGGCGGCAAGCATCGTGCAATTGGACTGCACCTACTCCCCTCGACCGAGTCGCTCGCGTTCTATATGGAGTTCACCTTTGGCGTCGCGAAGGTCGCGGCCGCCCACGGATACGACCTGCTGCTGCTCACCGAGGGCGGCGAGCGGCGCGATTCTCGAGCCCTCAACGTCGACGCGATTCTCGCGGTGGACCCGGTGGTCGAGGATGATTTTGTCGCGGAGGCCGTCGGGCGCGGCGTGCCGGTGGTTGCGGTCGGTCGCTATCTCGGATCGCGGGCCGCACAGCTCATGGGAACGGTCAGTGCCGAGCAGGGGATACTCGCCAAGGTCGTGCTCGACCGGTTACGTGATCGCGGCGCCGAGCGCCCGGCCCTCATTGCCATCGACAACGACTTCGCGCCCCAGTGGGCGAGGATGATTCGTGAGGCGTATGAAGACTGGTGCGAGGAGCGCGGGACTGCACCGAAGGTGGTCACTCTGCCGTTCACGCCGGGAGAGGAAGTGCTCGATGAGGCACTAGCGGAGTTCGCTGACGACGTCGACGGGCTCGTCGTCGTGCAGCAGGGTCTCGCCGCGCGGTTCATCATGCAACTCAAGCTCGCAGGCAGGCCCGTGCCGCCGATTGCAACGATGGCAGCCGACCCGAGCACTGAGCTCGGTAAGCAGGAACTCATTGGCGTGGATCTGAAACCCCGTGACTTCGGCGCTCGTGCCGCAGAATTCATCTTCGAGCAGCTCGAGATTTCGCCACCTGAACGGCAACCGGGGCAGTTCATCGTGCACGAAGCCGAGATTCTTGGTTAAGCAGTCGTCCGGCGAGCGAAGTCACCGTGGTCGATATTCCTGATGAAACCGCAGTACATATCGCTTCAAGGCGCGCAGCTCGCAAGGGAGCACTCAAGAGCGTTCCGCATTCAACGTAATTGGAAAGAACAGTTCGCCGCCGCTCGCGACGATCAACGAGCTCGAGCTGATGATGAGATTGCCAGTCTAGGCGTTTGCACGGATCTCCGAACAAATCCGGGCAAGGAGCTTCACCAAGTTGATACCCATCGCAGGCAGCGTCGTAAACGCGAGCGTGGCGTCTACGTTAACGTGAGCAGTATGGGCATCAGAATCGATCTTGGATGCTTACGAAGCCGAGCGCCTACCCATCACCGCGCAGGTTTCGAAGTTCGCAATGTCACATCTGCGAAAGATCGCCGTGGCCGAGATCCCGAATAATCTGGATGAGGATGGTCCCGAGGGCGATCGAAGTCGGGAAGAGTTTGGCAAGCTTGCTTACGCACTCAATGTGCAACAGTTCGCTGCCGAAGGTCTCAACTTTGGCTATTCATACGCTGATTCGCCGATCATCGTTGCAGACGATGGTGTCGCGCCAAGCTACACAATGGGCAGTCACATTCCGTCCACAGTGCCGGGTTGCCGCACTCCGCACGTGTGGCTCGATGAAGGTGTGTCTCTCTACGATGCGCTTGGCCTCTGGTACACACTGATCGTGGTCGGCCCCACGACAGACCTCGACTCAGCCGACCTTTGGGCGACTGAACTGAACGAGGCCGGCCTTCCGATTGACGTCGTATCGCTCCAACACTTGCAGGCTCCCGAGTGCTACGAGACTCGTTACGTCATCGTTCGCGAAGACCAACACGTTGCATGGCGGGGTAATACACTCCCCGAGAACGCGACCGAATTTGCGCATTCGCTGGGCGCTATTGCTGTCACCGAAGCCGTTGCGTAGCTAGTTCCAGAAGTCGATCCTTCGTCTGGATGCCGTGGCTTACTCGAAGAGCCAGCCACGGCATCCCAAAAGTGCCAGAGCGTGATCACAATCGGATGGACGAAGCTCGTTGATCAGAGGCGGCGTTCGCGGGCAGAGCGCGAGCGCTGGGGCCGGATGCACCGTATACGTTCACGTCGCGACATAATCTCTTTGGTGCATTTAGCTTGGTGGGAAGGAGTGATGGGGCTTCCAGACTCTTCGAGACCTACTAATTCAGGTGCGGAAAGAACTCAACGGTGAGACTGACAGCCGCTGCGAAATGCACCCAGCGGCATGCACGGTCACATTCACAGCATTGGTCACCTTCATGACACCAGGCGCGAGTACCGCAACTACGATGGATGCTCCGCCCGCCGCAATCAGTGACCGTCGCGGAAGTGCGAAGGCCAGCCATGCACTCTACTGCCCCGGTTCCTCAACCAGCAGCCACGCCACTGGCACCGCGACCGCCATGAGCAGCAGCGTGGCCCAACAATGGCCTACCCGACACCTCGACACCGTCGTGTTAAGCTCACTCCCCTACCTGCGCCGCAGCCCCGACTAAGCAGGACTTACTCAACGATTCGAGCTAGCCCTTGTTCCCGCATCAACGTCATTATGCCTTCTCGTCGGTCGAACACATACGCCTCTGCAAGGAGCGTGTTGAACCGGTGGGCAAGACGAGGGTCTTCTTCAGATACGGGAACCGTAAGCAACGAGCCGGTGCGGTTCTTCAGGAGCATCGCGTTGGCAGTAAACAGCGCAGTACGCTTGTTTCCGTCCCAGAACGGCTGTGCCTTGGCGAGCGACACAAACAGCTCGATCGCCTGGGATTCTGGTGTTGTATCCGGCCGCGCGAGCACAGTGTCAATGAGCATCTCGAGTTCCTCGCGAGTCATCGCATCCGGCTCGTGTCGACCAAACTCCGTCTGTACACCAATGCGCGCTTCTGGCGTGCGCAGGTCACCTGGATGCAATGAAGCGCTTCGAGTGAGCTGCGCGTTCAGTCCCACGATGAACCGGGCATCGATGGTCTGGCGATCACTGTGTTCAAGCACGTACCGGGCTGCATCTCGAAGGTCTTCGAGGAGTGCCAGGTCAGCACGTGACCTTACACCCTCGGTCGATCCGGAGCGAAGGAAGTTCTCGGTGTCGAGGCGCCCGGTGTCCAGACCGTCAAATACTTTGCCCGCGGAGTAGATCACACCAACAAGATCAGTGACGTTAAGCTTCTTCACCAGTGCTCCTTTCTGCTGAGGCTGAGCCGTAGTGCGGGTCTGCGCGGTTTGTTGCGTTGACAGCGCTTCCGGTGCTGTCAGTGTATTTGCCAACCCAAGATCATCTCATCTAAATGATCGGCTTATCGTCGCCCGTCGGGTCAAGCGCAGGGTTCAGACTGCTGGGCGTGAAACCTCCAACCCTCCAATACAGTGCAAGGGGAATGAGCGACCGGAAAGAGCATCGTTCCGCCTTCGGAATGATCTACACGCGAAGGCGGAACAATGTCGTTTCAAGGGCGACACCCGTCCTTTATGCCTGGACCTTCCCGACCGCTGGAACTTCATAAGGCGCTAGGTGCACGTTCGAATCAACCTTCTTCGCAGCGAAAATAAGCAGGCCGCCGAGAGCGCACCCCAATGCACCCACCAGTGTGAAGGCCATAGCTGATGCCATACCCCCAGCAATAAGTGCAGTGAGGATGAAACCAGCGATAACAGCTCCGGGTTGGCTGACTGCGAGGACGAAGGTTCCACCTGTCGCACGACAGCTCGGGTCGTAGCATTCCGCGATGTAAAGGAAGAGGGCGGATGCAGGTCCAAGCAGACAGAACAGCCCCAGTGCGTAGACGACTACCGTGAGCCATACCGGCATGTCGGTCAGCAGCATTACTGCAAATAGTGCGCCACCGATGATCCAGCCAGCGCCAATCAGATTGCGTCGGTTTACTTTGTCGCCCATCCAGCCGAAAAAGACATATCCCGCGGCCGCAACGAGGTTCACAATGACAAGGAGCGGGGCGACGAGGGCGAAATCCAGTCCTTTCGTATCAGTGAGAACGGTAGAACCGAGAACGCTGAAGCACTGAACTCCAAACCAGTTGCCGGCGAAAGCGAGACTCAGAACAACAGTATTTCGCAAGCGTGGGCCAGTAAAGATTGCGGTTACGGGCGAGCGATCCGCCGCCCGTAAGTTATAGGCGTCGACGAGAACGTCAGCATCTGCATTGCGGCTGTCGGCGCGAAGCTTTTTGACCTCGCGCATCGCGAGGAACTGGGGCGACTCCCGCAGAGTACGCCGGATGATGAGCACGATTAGTCCGGGAATCGTGGCAAGCAGGAACATCCACTGCCACTGACCGTGACCGATAGCAAGGCCGATGACAGCTACGAAACCAGAGGCGAGAAGAGCTCCGACTGGCCACCCCGATTGAACAATGCCGTAAAAGAATCCACGACGTCGGCGAACCTTTTCGTCGTCGCTGAGCTCGTAAACCTCATTGAGGTAGGTCGCGTTGACGGTTTGCTCGGAAAGCCCCAAACCACTGAGCGAACGGACGCCAACCATCATGGCGGTGTTGACCGAGACAGCTGTCAGCGCCGAGGAAAGCGCGGTCCCGCCGACCGTAATCATCATGCCCTTCCGGCGCCCGAAGCGATCAACAATCGGGCCGATGATGAGCACCACTATTGCGCCGCCCAAAGTCGTAAGCGTTGCTATCAATAGTGCTTGGCTGTCGCTCCAGCCCAAATCTTCCTTAATTACTGGAAGCAAAGTTCCAAACAAAATAAAGTCGAAAACCGCGATAGTCCAGGCGAAGAATGCGATAACTGTCGCCGATCTGGTCTCGCGAATCGAAAAGCGTTTTGGCGGAATGAGACTCTTGGTCATTTCATAGATCCGTTTCTAGAAGTACTGCGGTGATTCTTTGACTCACTGGTCACGTCGTGTCTTCAGCGAAGTGGGAGTTGCGGTTCGTCAACGGTGACGCAGAGCTGGACCATGGACACCACTCTTGCCCGCAAAGGGAGGGAGCACCACCATCTCGGTCATGCTCTTCGATATTTCTAATCTCAGCCTTGAGATTTCCCCGAACACACAAGTTTCATGCATTCGATTGCACTCATGCTATGCCGAAGAGAATCTTTCTGTCAAGACACCAGCAATTACAACGCCAGTCATCAAACCAGTGGATGCAAATCCACTACGCAAAGGCTTGCGCGACCGTTGCGCAACGTCTGTATTGTGGCGGGCAAGCTGACCGTTGACAATATGCTTCGGTAAGGTTGGCATCCTGGATCAATAGACTTGATGTGGCGCCAAGGGCGCTGGACCACTGAGCCCAAGGAGGACACCGTGCGAAATGTGACACTTGCTGAAATTGCTCAGCGCGCGGGAGTCCACCTCTCGACCGTTTCGCGCTCACTAAGTGCAAATCCCTCCGGGGTCAGCGAGCCAACGGTAAAACGAATTCAAGCCATAGCTAATGAAATGGGATATCAGCCTGACCCTGCCGCAGGCATGCTCAGGACAGGTCGTAGCCGTGTAATTGGAGCAGTCGTTCCTCGTCTTACCGATTATGTTCTTGCGCGCATATACGAGGGAATCGATGAATCCGCGCGATTAAATGACTACCAAACTTTTATCACTGGCACGAATGATGATGTTAATCTGCGCCTCTCTCGAATCGATAGCCTCATGGCGCGTCGAGTGGAAGGTGTCATTGTCGGTGATGCGCGACTTGATGGCGATGAACTAGTCGGGTACCTCAAGCGCCGTGGAATACCCTACGTACTCGTCAACCGACGCCTCCGTGGGCACCTCTCGGTGACAACTGACGATGTAAAGGGTGGCCATCTGGCCGCGGATCATCTCATCGAACTCGGCCACACAAAAGTCGGTGTCGTAGCAGGGCCTGAGTTTGCCAGCACGTGTGTTGAACGCACGTATGGATTCGTGCAGCGCTTCCTAACCGCGGGGATCGGCGTGCCAGATTCACACATCGTTACCTCGAGACCCGACGCCGAAGGCGGCTACTTTGCGGCATCACAGCTATTAAGAGATCACCCTGACATTACGGCAATCTTCGCCATCAATGACTTTGCGGCAATAGGTGCCTACGGAGCATCGCGGGAAAATGGTCGCGAAATCGGCGAAGACATTGCGATTGTCGGGTTCAACGATGTTCCTTTGACGCGCTTCATGTCCGTTCCGCTTACCTCCGTCCATTCGCCCATGTTTGAGATGGGCCAGAAGGCTGCGCAGCTGCTTACCGAAGTGATTGCTAGCGAATCGAAAGAACAGCATGAGTCGGTGTTGCTGGAGCCGGAATTACGTATTCGCGAATCAAGCACCGGGATGCGTTCCTCCCCCGCCTCGTAAGGAAGCCTTGGGTCGAGAGGACGCACGGTCAGGCTCACCTACATAGGTTCCGCAAAGCGGCTTCGGATCTCTTCGTCGGAAGCGCCCGATGAAATGAGAAGTAATAGCAACAGCCGAGCCTTGAGACCGTCAAGCATGCGGCTGCCAATTACGCCATTTTCTAGTAAATCGCGTTCCGACCCCGGGAAGGCATATGTCGCTTCATAGGTCTCGCCACCTCGAGAACGAGAAGTCATTACGACAGGAATTTTACCGGCGATCTCACTAATTGCCGCCATTTCTTGAGCAGGAACGTGTCCACCTCCGAACGCTTCAATAACGAGACCGTCGTATTCTCGCGGAATGGTTGTCCGAAGTCCGCCCAGATCGGACCCTAGACTAAACTTGAAAATCCCAACTCGTGCAAGTGGCGTCGAGAGACGACGTCGATCGATGGGTACAGTTCGTTTCTTCGGGACTAGCCCGATCCAGACACGGTCTTCGGTCACCATCCCAATCGGACCGGCATTCGGCGACTCAAAAGCAGCAATTCTTGAAGAATGCACCTTTTGGACAAACCGCGGCAGATGAATCTCATCGGCAAACACAACCAGTGGGCCAATACTGCGAGCTTCTTCGGAGGCCGCAACACGTATGGCAGAGAGCATGTTCGCCGGTCCGTCGGCACCAGGCAATCCTGCATTGCGCATCGCGCCAGTTAGTACCACGGGCGTATCTGTCCGCAAGAGCAGATCAAGGACAAAAGACGTCTCCTCCAAGGTGTCAGTCCCTTGAGTAATGACGAACCCGTCGACTGTGCTCGCTTGGCTTTCTATCAGTGATGCGAGTTCAACGAGGTCCTGAACAGTCAAATCCCCCGATGGATATTGACGAAACGTTGTGGCCTCCACAATTGTCGCGACAGACTCGACTGCCGGGATTGAACTCAGGAGATCGGTTGCAGTCAGTGAAGGTACTGCGTCTTCACCGTCATCATTGCCGACCGAAGCAATTGTTCCGCCGAGCGCGATCATAGAGATGCGTGGAAGTTTAGTTGACACCTGGGGATCCTTCGAAAGATTCAAAATTTAGAGTAGTAAGCGGCCTGCCAGTACTCTTTTCTTGGCAGGCCGCTTAGAGGGAGTGAGTGGACTAGCCGAGTTCTCGATCGAATGGGTACCGGCTATTTTCGGCGAACGGGAACCGCTTTCGGAAATCATCAGCTACGTTCTCAAACGTTTCAAATGTCACACCCGGGTGTCGCTGGATGTGCTCGATGAGTCGTTCAAGCATGAGGAGGACTTGTGGCCGCCCAGAAACGTCGGGGTGAAGGGTGATAGGGAAGATTGCGTAGTCGTATTCTCGGTAAACCCAGTCAAACTGATCGCGCCACATTTCTTCAATATCACGAGGGTTCACGAACCCGTGACTATTCGGGCTACCCTTGATGAACATCATGGGCGGCAAGTCGTCTACGTACCAGCTGAAGTTGATCTCTACGAGGTCAATTTCCTCACCGCGAACAAGCGGTTTCATCCAGTGCTCGGCTGGCTTAGACAGGTCGATCTTTGTCCACGAATCTCCTGTCCGAGCATAGAACGGTTGAAAATCGTGGAAAGCCTGGCTGTGATCGTATTTGAACCCGTTTTTCAGGAGAAGGTCGGTTGTGACGTCGGAAAGCTCACACCAGGGTGCGATGTATCCACGTGGACGCTGACCCGTGTACTTTTCGATCAGTTCAATTGATTTGTTGAGGACGTCTTCCTCTTGCTGCGGCGTCATGTCGATTGGGTTCTCGTGTGAGTACCCGTGCGCGCCCACTTCATGCCCAGCCTCGTTGATCTGCTCAATGCGGTGAGGGAATGTCTCAATTGAATGCCCCGGCGCAAAGAAGGTGGTTTGCAGTTCGTACTTCTTAAACAAATTGAGGAGTCGAGGAATGCCCACTTCGCCAGAGAACATACCGCGCTGAATATCAGCGGGGGAATCTTCCCCACCGTATGAACCGAGCCATCCCGCAACTGCATCGATATCTGTTCCGATGCAGACCTTGATTTCCTTAGCCATTTATATCTTCTCCGTTGTAGATAAGGCGGGAACTCCGGCGCGTACACGTTCGCGGACAACTGCCCCACGAACGACGTTCGACTACAAGAGTTCGTGCATACGTTTGCGTGAACAACACTAACGACGTTGAGTCAATTGGTCAAGCATCCTTCAAAACGGCTTGTTCTCTAGCTTCTCTGCCCGCGATGGCGTCCTTCTTGCCGCGTGCGAAGGATTGCGCTGGGCACAAACGCGCGAAAAGAGCGTTCAAGCTCTGAAGCAAGCACCTGCTGGATGACAAAGACGATCGTCGTCACGTCCGAGTCGGCGTCAACACTTGAACTCTGCGACCGTGATTCCTGGCGCACAAGATCCGGGCGTGCGATTACCGCACCCACACTTTGCACAAGAAGGAGACCAACCGGGGTATGGATAGTGCCTTTCGAGCGCAAGATTTTCCCGCCATGCACACGCACAAGTGCATCGAGCCAGACAGCATACTCGGCCCAATCAGTTGTTGGCGCTAGTTCAGCCGTCCACACGACCGCCGGCTCGGCTGCAACTTCTGTGGAGTCGTCGAAATCGATGGCGCGTGGCAGCGGCTCGTCGAGATGTCGTTCGCGCCCGTCGGCTGCCGCGAGGATCTCGGCTGTGGGGTTTAGCCCACGCAAGACTCCAGACGTGTGTTCTACTTGGTCGGCGTCGACGAGATCTACCTTCGACACTACGAGTTCATCCGCGAACTGCACTTGCGCCCGCGCAAGCCGTTCATGACAGAGTTGTCTGACTCCGTTCGCCCCATCAACGACCACCGTCACATTGACCAGCCGAGCGTTTTCTTTCAGCACGGGATCGTGAGTGAGCAGCGAGACAAGTGGCTCAATTGCAGCTACGCCGGTCGTCTCCACGAAGACGGACTTGGGTTCGTTTCTCCGTTGGGATTCGTCGACGAGCGTCACCAGAGTTTCACGGAACTCGTCTATTCTCTCGCAGCAAATACAGCCCCCATTTATTGAAACAATGTCGGGCACGGAAGAGCGTGCGCCGTGCGACCAATTAGACCGGAGAGTCGTGTCGTCGACGCTGGTTTCAGCGACTTCATTGACGATCACATACGGTGCAGCCTCGGCCTGCTTCAAGTGATTGGCTAACCAAGTAGTCTTTCCAGCCCCGAGAAAGCCACCGATGATGCGTACATGGATCATGTCGCTGACTCCCCGGATAGTGCAGTGATTTGCGCAGGATCTAAAGGGTCCAGCACTGACCCGGTGAGTTTTTGCGCAGCACCTTGCAGGTCGCTAAGGCTTGCGACCAATACTTGAGCGCCCGATTTTGTGGAAACGCTCATTGCAAACGCCCCCGGGTACACCGTTGCGCGCAACCCGAGGTGCTGCATGGCAGCATCGGCAGCGGCGGCGAGCGCGGAGCGAGCCCTTCGTCGTTCACTCAACGAATCGGCAATTCCCGCGGAATACCAGTCGACGTTCACTTCGACTGAGCGGCAGTTCCCACACATAACTATCCCCTTTGAATGCAGCGTCGTTATGGGGTGAGTTTACGCAAACCATTGCACAGGTCAAGTGCAACGACGAACTACTGCCTAAAGCAGTGCCTCATCGACTACCCCATTCCTATGGGCATCAAATAAGGCGAGCCGGCATCTGCCGGTTGAAGGCGGGCTTTCAAATGAGTAGCGCGCGATACGACCGCCTCAATCCAACGTAAAAGCGTCAGCTAATACTGCTTCAGTGCGGTGCGCCTCCCGCAAGCTCCAGGCACGGCTTTAGGCGGTCAGTGCAATCAGTTGCCTTCAAACCACCTCGGTACTTTCGCGAATGGCGCGACCCGAGAACAGTCAACGCTCAAGTGGCCGGGAATCTCGAGAAAAGTGCGCATCACGCCCGCGACCAACAGACTCTACAAAGCCGAAAAAGCTCCTGCTCGATACATTCAAATGCCCGAACAACGTCGATCGACCCTTGCTGCAAGCTCCGCGATCTCAGCGAGCTTCTCAGCGAGATGCGCGGATCCTTCCACTACGGAAAGGATCCGCCTCAGCCCCCGCTACTCCCCCGTGTGCACCTGCACCGAAGGCTCCAACCGCTCGGCATCAACGACTTCGGCCCAGGCCTCAACGCCATATTGGAATGCCACAATGCCGGCCTCCGGCAGCGCGATCTCGATGGCCTCCAGAATCTCCTGTGCCGACAGACCAAGGTCAAGGCCTACTTGGATATGGCTCTTGAGCTGCGGCTTCGGCGCACGCATTACCGTCAAACTCAAGATGAACAGCAGTTCCTTCGTCTTCGGGTCAAGCAGGCGCTTACCCAGATACGCGGCATTCACAACATTGTTTGCGGCTTGCAGCACCGGGAAATCCGCCGCCGCCATTATCTTGTGATAGTCGAGCACGTATCCACGGCTCGCGGCCATCTGGTCAACATATTCCTGAGCATTAGTCATGGTTTGTTCCTTTCTTAGCCTCATCTGCGGTTCGGATGAGCAGCTGAGTTTGATCTTCGTAGTACTTCACGAGTTCGGTGTGGTCTGGGTTCTCGCCAAGAAGCTGTCTCGCGTCGCTAGAGATCGAGCGTGCAAGGTCAGTGATCGGGGTTGGTACCTCGTCGGTCAACTGAGCAGCAATGCCCAGGTCTTTGAGCATCAAATCGAACGCAAAACCCGCGTCAAAACGCCCCGTAAGGATGCTGTTGGGATATTTCACTTCGGTGGCTTGGCTTCGCCCGGTGGATGCGTTGATCACCTCAACCATGGTGTCCGGCTGAATTCCAAAGGAGTTCGCAGCGGTAATGATTTCCGCAGCTGCCAAAAGGTTCGTCGCCGATAAGAGGTTATTGAGTGCCTTCGCCGCATCCCCGCTGCCCACAGGCCCCACGTGAATGACCTTGGTCCCCATCCCTTCCAGAATGGGAAGCGAGCGCCGGAATGCGGCTTCCGTACCACCCGCCATAATCGAAAGTTCAGCGCTAATCGCCTTTCGCTCGCCTCCGGATACGGGTGCGTCGACGAATTCGAGTGATCGCTGCTCAGCCAATTGCCCAAGTTTCTGCGCACTCGTCGGCACAGACGAGCTCATATCGATAATGAGTGATCCAGGCGCAAGCTGTTCCATGAGCGGTGACTCGCCAATGAGCACAGACTCGACGATGTCGGAGTTTGGCAGCATCAGAACGGTGGCGTCGACATCGGTTGGCACATTCTCCAGCGATGCGATTGCCGCACATCCAAGTTCGTCGGCGAGTGCCTGTGCAACGTCTGTTCGTGTATCGAATAGCACGAGGTCGTGTCTGGTTTTGGTACCGAGGTTTCGAGCCATCGGCTTACCCATGGTGCCGAGCCCGATAAAGAGAATTTTCATTCGTTATTGTCCAATCGTCTGAAACAAATTTGCGTCGATTCGAGACAAGGCGTCGCGAAAATATGCGCTGAAGCGCTCGGGATTTTCAGCATGCGGGAAGTGCCCGAGGTCAGGCATCGAGATGAATTCAGCTCCGGGAATGCGAGAAGCTAAGTCCGCGACGTCATGAGCAGGGACAGTCGTGTCATACTCTCCGCCGAGCAGAACGACCTTCGTTGGAAGCTCACCGAGCGATTCGATTTCATCGGTGAGATCCCATTCCACATAGTGTTCGATGTCCGTCGTGTAGGAGCGATATCCGCCCCTTGTGTACCCCCACCACACGCGGTCTCGCCAGGATTTGGGTGATTTCGGCGCCATCAACCCAAATGTCCACTCCGCAGCTGCGATGTTTTGGTTCACGTCCGCGGCACCGAACCAACTCGCTAATCGCTTTGTCACCTGCACACCTGCTTGCGCCGCAATGACTCCGCGAAAGCGGGCAGGGTATCGGAGTCCGGCGCGGACAACCGCAGCTCCAGCCATCGACGCACCGAATAACACAGGATGCTCGAGGGAAAGTGCATCGCTGATGCTCTCGATGGTCTCGAGGTATTCGGATTCGGTCAGGCTGTAATCGGCTCCGGTCTTCCCCCATGGCACTTGTGACTTTCCGTGCCAGGGTAGGTCCACGGCAATCAATTCAACGCCGTCCGGCAAGAACTGACTTAGGCCGTGATACTGGCTCGAGTCACTTCCCGCTGTAGGGAAACACAGCACCGGCACACCCGCCCCGGTCCGCTCGACATAGACATCGCACGCACCATAGGAACTGTGCAAGATTCGCACATACGATCCCTGCAATGTTGGCGCGGGAGGTGGAATCGACAATTCAGAGTCCATCCCTCGCAAGATTTCGTGGGCACGACGGACCAACTGCAGATGTCGCTGGAACTGACGCTCACTTCCCACGAGACGTACATCACCTCGTAAAACACAGGCGAGGATGGATTGCCAGCCAGCTTCCGGATTTCTCGACGCCAGTCTCGCCCACGTTGCTCCATCAGCACGGAGCGCGAAGTCGACCTCGTCGGGCCGACCCGCAAGTACAGTGCCTTCGACGACATTCACCGTAACCGACGCTGAATCATCGTTATGCGAACCATCGTCAACACTGTGGTCTCGCTCGAATCGGAATGCGACCGTGAGGCCTCGCGCGAGCGTCACGAACCCTGCGTCATTTGAAATTCGCGAAAGGTTATTGGCCCACACGGACTCCTCCAACCACACTCGCCAGATAGGACAGTTCGCCATCAACGCTCGGGTGGCGGGAAAGCTCATGTTCGTCGTGCCCACTGATAACCGCAACGTAGTCGCCGGTCCGAATTTGCTCGAGCACACGATAGGACGTGGGCAGATCGCTCATCGATTTGAAGAGCATGTCCCGCTCGATCTCTTCATGAAAGTGCCCCGCGTCACTAGCAATGAGAACGGTCCCTTGATGCGTATCCACTTCTACGACACACTGCCCCGGTGTGTGCCCACCGACCGTGATCATCCGTACACCCGGCATGACCTCGGCGGTGTCC
Source organism: Gulosibacter sp. (assembly GCF_052090685.1). Lineage (NCBI taxonomy): Bacteria > Bacillati > Actinomycetota > Actinomycetes > Micrococcales > Microbacteriaceae > Gulosibacter > Gulosibacter sp. Next base: position 16,507 of record NZ_JBQDBE010000023.1, read on the forward strand.
TCGGTCAGTTCGAGAGTTCCCACCGAGTGAAGTCGCTGAAGCTCTGCAATCTCCTTGGGTTCCGCGAAGTGCGCGAAAAGTGGTTTGGATGCGATCGGTCCAGTCCAGAACTCGTATTCAAGTCGCGAGATGAGTGCTCGTTCGGGCTTGAGCCGATGGACGTTGCCGACGTGATCATAATGCGCGTGCGTAATGATCAGTGCCGCCGGATTCAATGAAATATTCAGCGATTCGAGAGCCGTAATCGGATCGATTATCACTTCGCGGTTCCTTGATACCGCGGCATCTCGGTCAAAGCCCGTATCGACAATGATCGTGGTGTCGCCATTCCTGAGTACCCACAGGTAGTAGCCAAGCGAATACGGGACGTCTTCTTCGTCGTACCATTCGTAATTTAGGAATGCATCACTTTTCTTGGCCGTTCGTTGGCCATGTTTGAGGATGATGATTTCCCAACCTGCAGGATTCATAGTTCTCTTCACTGGATCTGGCTGGATACACGATCCAGCTACTGGCGGTCGTCTCATTTCGCAACGATGCGATGACTAGAACTCTGGTTCAGGAAGTGAGTTGTGTCCAATTGATAATCACAATGGGCACCATGAGTCAGATCGATTTAGACAACTCGACCAAGCAGATTCGCGGCTACAGCTCCTGCGCGAACTCCTGTAGCAGTTGCCGAATCCACACGTTCAACGGCGACCCGTCACCGCGTGCATGCCAGACCATGGAAATCGTGAACTGCGGAGGTTTGACGGGCGACGCACCTACTGCGAGGCCGGTTCGACTCGCGATCGCACGTGCCGCGTGATCTGGGATGGTCGCAATGACCGGCACACTCATGATCAGCGAGGGAAGGCCAGAGAAATGACTAATCGAACACAGTGTTTCGCGTTTATAGCCTTTTACCGCAAGAGCGTCATCGACCCATCCGCGCTGGACATCGTAGGAGACTCTCACATGTTCGTACGACACGTATTCATTGAACGTGATGGGGTCTGACAGTGGCAGCTGCTCGGAATCGAACACGCATGCGTAGCTTCCTGAGAACAGCGGCTCAACTTTGACGGTCGCATCGTCCTGTCCTGTCAGGGCAGTGAGCGTCAAGTCGTTGCGTGCGTTGGCGACACTCTCTCGCCAGAGCGTGCTGTTGGTCTGGTGAATAGCAAAATCAAGTCCCCATCCATTGACATGCTTTTGTCGAGCGAGCCATGGCGCCAAGACGAGCTCGACGTCATCGGACATCGCGAGGTGGATGGTTCGATTGCTGGTTTTCGGGTCGAACTCTGGTTCATGAAGTAAAACACCGGCAATCGCGTTAAGGGACGGCGAGACCCTGGCAGATATTTCAAGTGCCTTCGAAGTGGGCACCATACCGGCTTTGGAGCGCTCGAACAGCGGATCGTCCAACAAGATGCGCAGCCGTGACAGCGCGGCGCTGGCAGCACTTTGGCTAAGCCCGAGTTTGACTGCTGCCCGGGTGACGCTGCCTTCCTGCATGAGTGCTTGAAATACCACCAAGAGGTTGAGATCAACCCGCTTCAAATCGACGACATTCATGAAGCCCATCATAACTATCAATTGGACAGAGGTTACTTCGTGCACCACAGTAAGTCTCATAACGCCCTCTGCAAGGTGAACAAGGGAGATCGCAAGTGCAGAATCAAGACGTCGCATCGTCGGCAAGTGATACACAGTTACTCGCCCTACCGAAGCGAGACCTTCAAAAACGAATGGCCGCAGTTGGTATTGGCAATTTCATGGAATGGTTCGATTTCGCCATTTACGGCTACTTCGCCGCGATAATCGGAGCGTAATTCTTTCCCTCCGGGGATCCGACAGCCGAAATGCTGTCGTCGCTCGCAGTGTTTGCGGTGGGGTTTATTTCGCGGCCGGTAGGCGCTCTCATCCTCGGTCCGATGGGAGATAAGCTCGGTCGCCGCGCGGTGCTCATTGTGACGGTAATGGGAATGGGACTGATCACCGCACTCATCGGCTTAACGCCATCGTATGAGACGATTGGAATTGCCGCACCCATCATTATCGTGGTTCTGCGACTGCTACAGGGCATGATGGTAGGTGGCGAGTGGACCAGCGCAGCAGCGTACATCGGCGAAAGTGCGCCGAAACGCAAACGCGCGCTGTATGCAAGCCTCATCACCGCTACGGCGGGACTCGCTTTCCTTGTCGGCACGGTTACCGCCGCGTTGCTAACCGCGGCACTCGATGACGCTGCGCTGTCCTCGTGGGGTTGGCGCTTACCGTTTATCGCATCCCTGTTTATGGCTGTGATTGCCGTCTATATTCGTCGCAAGCTCGACGACACCCCCGTGTATGAAGAAATCGAGCGAAAGCGTGCCTCAAATTCAATCGAGCACACGAGTTTCGCAACTCGCGCTCGAGCGTTTGTGCTGACGTTGGCGTTCGCCGGAATCTTTGGCGTCAGCCTGTACTACTTCATCACTTACGCAAACAACCACCTCTCGGGACCTGTCGGCGTTCCGCGCATTGAGTCGCTGGTGGTAACGGGCGCGGCGATGGTCTTCTATGTTGCATTCAACCCACTTGTGGGCATTGTGGCCGACAAGATTGGGCGACGCCCCGTCTTGCTGACTGGCGTAATCGGCCTCATCGTTTGGTCAGTGCCTGCTTTCATGTTGATGAACACGGGCAACCCTTTCCTTGCGTTCCTGGGGCTCGTCATGTTCGCGTTCTTTGTGGCCTGCTGTGCGGTGATGAACAACGTGCTGCTGGTTGAGGTATTCCCAGCATCGGTTCGTTCCACGGGTTCTGCTCTTGGCTACAACGTTGCCTACGCGCTGCTTGCCGGCCCGGGTCCGCTCATCGCGGCCTCATTGGTCGCAGCAACGGGGATGCTGGTCTCGCCTGCGTTCTACGTCGTCGCGGTTGCAGTCGTTGCGCTTGCGATTCTCTGGCCGATGTTGAAAGAGACGAAGGACGTCGACATTACTTTCGGGTAATCGGGACGCGTTACCAATACTCACTACTAGTTGAAGGAATCAAGAATGAGCAAAGTTGCTGTAATTCAAAGTGCGTCAGTCCCTTTTGATGCCGAAGCCTCTATTCAGAAGGCGGAGAGTCTCATTGCGGAAGTGGGTGCAGCGGGTGTTGAGTTGGCGGTGTTTCCTGAAGCCTTTATCGGTGGCTACCCGAAGGGAACCGCGTTCGGGACTTCCGTTGGCTACCGGCTCAAGCGTGGCAGGGAAGAATATGCCCGCTATGTTGCGGGCGCGATCACGCTGGAAGGACCTGAGACTGAACGGCTTATCCAGGCATCGGCTGAACATGGTGTGCACGTCGTAATAGGCATCATCGAACGACTTGGTTCAACGCTGTACTGCACGGCACTGCTAATTTCGCCAACGGATGGGCTCGTCGGCAATCATCGGAAATTGATGCCGACGGGAACAGAGCGCCTCGTTTGGGGCTTCGGCGACGGCTCGACGCTTGACACCATGGATACGCCAGCGGGCAAGGTTGGTACGGTCATCTGTTGGGAAAACTACATGCCGCTTATGCGGCAGGCGATGTACGCCAAAGGTGTGCAGGTGTATTGCGCACCCACCGCTGATGATCGCCCGACGTGGCAATCTTCAATGACTCATATCGCACTTGAAGGCCGAGTGTTCGTGCTTTCAGCATGCCAATACATCACGCGTGATTCGTTCCCAAGTGACCACCCGTTCGACTTCGAACCACCCCAGAATGGCGCTCATGACAGCAATGTCCTCATGCGAGGCGGCAGCGTAATCATCGACCCAACCGGGACGGTTCTCGCGGGCCCCGTCTACGACGAAGAGACGATCCTTTACGCGGACGTCGACCTTGCGGTGAAAACCGAGTCGCACATGGACTTCGACGTGGTCGGACACTACTCACGACCGGACGTCTTCTCGCTCAACGTAAACACACGTCAGACCGAATCGGTTACGTTCGCTGACTAATAAGCGGCCACTAATCCAGTCGTACCGAAACGACAATTAAACGAATTCATTGCAACTGGCCGCGGCCCCGTCAAAATGGGACGCGGCCAGTTAGTCATTAAATAAATGACCGTCATATTGGAGGAACCCTAGACCAACTTGGATGCAGTGCACCCGCACCGAATCGAAATGGCCCGGCTCCACAAATCGTGCGCACTGGCAACAACACTCACCGCAATTTAGCCGACTACCGCTGTTCAAATATCTCCCGCTCCATCTTTACAGATGGGGCGGTTTTGTATAACCATCAAGGAGTCCCCCGTGTCAATGTCTTCCCCCGCTCAGCCCAACTGGCTGAAGCAGCGCAGTGCCCTCGACTGGGTCGGAATCGCTGTCATCGGATGCGTACTGTTCTTTAGCGCAACAGCCTCCGGCGTCGGCGGGATATTCATAATGGCTGGCATCATCGCGCTCGGCCTCGGTATTTACGTGGCAATCACGGGACGCAGGACAATGTTCGGGTTCACCGGCGGCCGCAAATTTGGGCTGGCTGTCACCGGCGCAGGCCTCGTCGCGTCATTCGTGGGCGGCGGAATCTACGGCAGTTCCAACGACGTCGACCCAAGAGGGTGTCAAATGGTTTGTGTACCGGGTCAGTCATGAAAGGACATGATGGTGACCATGACCGAGGCACAACCCAACCCGAAACCCGCGGCAGCGTTCATCGACGAACTCCAGGCCTCGGGCGCACTCGACGAGTTGTTCGCAAAAATCGATGCTGGTGAGATCGAACTCACCGGCAACGGCGGGCTCGTCCCCGCGCTCCTGAAGGCAACCCTGGAACTTGGCCTGCAGGCCGAGATGACCTCGCATTTGGGGTACGCGAAAGGCGAACCGGAAGCGAAAGCTACCGCGAATTCCCGCAACGGGTCCTACCCGAAAACGGTGTCGACCGAGGCTGGGGACATCGACCTCGCGATCCCGCGTGACCGGGACGGCTCGTTCACACCCCGGCTCGTGCCGATCGGCGCTCGCCGGTTGGGCGGGCTGGATGACATGATCATCAGTCTCTACGCCGGGGGCATGACGATCCGCGATATTCAACATCATTTGGCGTCCACGATCGGCACGGAACTGTCGCACGAGACGATCTCGAACATCGCCGACGCGGTACTCGAGGCGGTGCTGGAATGGCAGCAACGGCCGTTGGACGACTTCTATCCAGTCATCTACCTTGACGCGATTCGGGTGAAAGTGCGTGATAACGGTCATGTCCGGTCCAAAGCCGCGCACATCGCGGTCGGGGTAGATCTGGATGGCATCAAACACGTCTTGGGGATCTGGGTGCAGAACACCGAAGGCGCCTCGTTCTGGGCGCATGTCTGCGCGGAACTCGCGAATCGTGGGGTGCGGGACGTGCTGATCGTGTGCTGTGACGGGCTGACCGGGCTGCCGGATTCGATCGAAGCGACCTGGCCGGATTCGTTGGTGCAAACCTGTGTCGTGCATCTGATCCGGGCCGCGAACCGGTTCGTGTCCTACGCCGACCGGCGGGCGGTGTCGAAGGCGTTGAAACCGATCTACGCGGCCGCGAACGAAGATGCCGCGCTGGTGGCGTTGACCGAGTTCGCCGAATCCTCGTTAGGCCAGAAGTATCCTGCTGCGGTCGCGACGTTTGAAAACGCGTGGGATCGGTTCGTGCCGTTCCTGGCATTCCCACCGATGCTGCGGCGAGTGATTTACACGACGAACTCGATCGAGTCGCTGAACTACCAGCTCCGGAAAGTGACGAAGAACCGCTCCCAATTCCCCACGGACGACGCGGTGGTGAAGCTGTTGTGGTTAGCGATCTGCAATATCGAGGACAAACGCGCCCGCGAACGCGAAAAAGAGCGCGGCAAGGGCGCGAACCGGAAGGCGAGCGGGCGGCTGGTCGAGGGACAGGTCACGACGAACTGGAACCAAGCCCTAGCCCAACTCGCAGTCGCGTACCCAGACCGGATCAATCCCTATCTTTAGGCAATTCCCGCACACAAACAACTTGACAAGCTCCGACCCAATTGCAGAACCCGCCCCGACAGTGACAATCGTCGAAACAGTCACCGAGACGGTCCAAGAAACAATCACAGAGACAGTCACCGAAACAGTCACCGTCGAGCCAATACCACCTGCAGAACCTGAGGTAGCCGTAGAAGAAGAGCCAACATCAGGCGGAGGCTCATCCAGCGGCAGCTCATCAAACGAAAGCTCCTCCGGTGGAAGCTCCTCAGACACCAACGACGGCAACAACTACGAACCCCAGCCGCTCGTCAACGACCCCGCGCCCGAGCCAGACCCAGCACCAGCCAGCGCCTACTACGCAAACTGCACCGAAGCTCGTGAAGCTGGCGTCACACCGATCTACCGCGGCGAACCCGGATACCGTTCACAGCTCGACCGCGACAACGACGGAATCGCCTGCGAATAGCGAGCAACACCCGAATAGCGAGTGCTAACCCCGCGCCCCACCCTCAGCAGCCAACGCCCCCGCATACTCCCCCAGCCACTCCCGCACAGCCCCACCAATCTCCGGATGCGCAACCGCAAACTCGATATTGGCCTTGAGGTAATCGAGCTTGTTGCCGGTGTCGTATCGACGCCCCGGGTACACGACCGCAACGACACCACCCAGTTCATCGCGTCGCGCCGCAAGCTCCTGCAACGCATCAGTGAGCTGGATTTCACCACCACGACCGGGCGAAGTTCGCTCCAGCACCTCGAACACTTCAGGACGCAGCACATAGCGCCCGATGATCGCGAGGTTGGATGGCGCTTCACCCGCGGCAGGTTTCTCCACGAGGCCATCCACCCACACCGAAGGCCACGGGATGTCGTCCCCCACCACTGCCTCAGCACTCCCGTCGACAATGTGCGGCGCCACAACACCATACGAAGACACCTGCTCCATCGGCACCTCCTGCACAGCGATCACACTCGCACCCGTCCGCACGTGCAGCGCAATCATTTCTCGCAGCAGCTCGCCACCGCTCTGGATGATGTCGTCACCAAGCAGGACGGCAAACGACTCCTCGCCAACGTGCTGTTTAGCACGAAGCACCGCGTGACCGAGTCCAAGCGGATCCCCCTGCCGGAGGTAGTGAACATCAGCAAGCTCGGAAGTCCGACGGACGGCATCGAGCAAAGACTCCTTGCCGCGCGCTTCAAGCGCATCTTCGAGCGCCGGAACACGATCAAAATGATTCTCGAGGGGAGTTTTGTTGCGCCCAGTGACCATCAGCAGATCCGTCAAGTGCGCCTGAACAGCTTCTTCCACGACGTACTGAATGGCGGGCTTATCCACCACGGGAAGCATCTCTTTCGGAATGGCTTTCGTTGCCGGCAAGAACCGGGTGCCAAGTCCAGCAGCAGGAATCAAAGCTTTCGTCACGCGAGAAGTCATAGAGCGGATCTTAGCCAGCGAAGTGAACCGCACCTCCACCACTCGCGACCCAGGTCACGCCCCAGGCCCAAACCGCAACGCCCGATCAAAGAACCCAACCACGGTATCGACAGCCTCAACGATCGCCGCAGACGACTGCTCATACACTTCCATCTCCCGCCGGTAGGGGTCGAGGATGTCGAGTTCTTCCTGCGATTCCGGGATAGGCGCACTCCCCCGCAATTCAGACAGCGTCCGCAACGCAGCGCGTTCGATAGCGCGCCGCCCCGAGACTGACTCCTCAAGTTCGTCATCCGAAATAGCGGCAGCAATTCGGGCAAGCTGCACGAGCGTGTACGTGTACCGGTTTGCTCGCGGAAACAGTCGCACCACCCGGCTGCGGTGTTCCCGCGCCATCGTAATCACGAGGTCAGATTCCTCGACCAATTCCTTGGTGAGCAGTTGCCCTCGGTGTTGTTCCGGATGCTCCAGCCCAAGTCTCGAGGCAATCTCAATTGACGGATCGGGCATGGGATGGCCGACAAGCGCATCGGTCCCGGCGCTCATCACCTCAAAACGAGATGGGTCGAGTTTGGCTCGCAGCAGCTGCTCAGCGAGTGGCGAACGACAGATGTTCCCGGTGCACACCGACAAGATACGAACCGACATCGCGTCACTCACTCCTTACGCGCTCGTCCGGCAGCACCCCGCTTGCCGGCACGACTATCGGATGCATCAGGTGTGAATACGTTACCGTAGGTCCCATAGCTTCCACCTTAGGAGTAAGCACCATACGCATTCTGTCAGGCCCCTTAGCCGGAAACTTCGTCGGAATCACGCCCAGGAGAGCACTGCCGCTCGCCTCAACAGCCGCAACTGCGCTGCAGACTTCCTGACGTTTCGTCGAACCTGCCGCAATCGCAAGAATGATTCCCGACGCGAACCGTGAGACTACCGCGGCTTCAGTCACGAGCAGCAACGGCGGCGCATCGACAATTACATAGTCAACATTCTCGCCGAGCGTTTCCATGATTTTCTGCATGCCTCGCGAACCGAGCAGCTCACTGGGGTTCGGCGGAATACGTCCTGCGGTCAATACCGCAATACGCCTTCGCCCCAAGGCTGCAGCGCATCGGCGAGTTCGGCCTTCCCAATCAGTACGTCGGTGAGCCCCACTTCACCCTCAATATCCATCAATTTGGCCGCGGTCGGTTTACGAAGGTCCCCGTCGACTAGTGCGACGCTCAGACCGGTCTGCGGGAGTGCAATGGCAAGGTTGGCCGCGATGGTTGACTTGCCCTCATCGGGCACTGCGCTCGAAATAAAGAAGATGCACGACTCAGAATCGGAATCCAGGAACTGAACATTGGTCCGTAGTGAGCGGAATGCTTCAGCGCGAGGATTCTTTGAATCCTTGTGGATGACGAGTGGACGTTAGGCAGCGTTCCGGTCGTCGGCGATGCCGTCGTGGATCGGGGTCCCGGTAGGACGTTCAGTCCTCAGTGAGAAACGGCTGGGCGGGGCAGGGTATTTGCTGCTCATCACATGTTGCGTTCGTTCCAGATGATGAAAGGCGAACTGCAAATACGGCCGACTCTCAACGCGCGAAAGCATCGAACCGCACCTGACGATCGTGTCCTGCGCGCTAGCCGCGCCACGGCATGTGCAGACGGGGACAGGCTGGTGGTATGTCAGGAAAATCGTGCAATTTCTCGTACCGTTACGAGAAGCGACAATCGAGATCAACGGGCGCGAACTCTTCAGGATGCCGGAAGTACCGGACGAGATCAGAAAAATCCTGTCTCAATTCAAAACAAACTAAGTGAGGTCCAAGTCACGCAAAATGCGGGGCGGCACACTCAACAGCGCCACCTCACATCTGCATGAGCCGTATTCTCTACTTCGGTCTACTTCCGCTGTTTCGGCACCCGCAGCGCTGCCGTTGCAAGGTCCTCGCGGTGCACGCCACGGGTGTGGTCGAAAATCGGGTCTTTCCGCAGCTGAATGATCAGCGAGACCCCGAGTAACGCCACGATGATCGTGAACGGTAGCGCCGAGAGCATCGCAGCTTGCTGCAGGGCCGCGAGCCCGCCAACGACCAGCAGCAGTGCGGCACAGAGCCCGGTGAGCGCTCCCCAGATCGACAGAATCGGCCTTGTCGGGTTCAGTGTTCCGCGGGAGGACATCATGCTGAGCACGAAGGTATTCGCGTCCGCGCCCGAGACGAAGAACAGCACCACGAGAAGGACCGCGACCACCGAGGTCACTTCGAGCAGCGGCAGCTGCGCGAGCATCTCGAAGAAGGCCGAATTGATATCGGCCGCCGCCGCATCCCCGATATTGCTGACGCCTGCCATGTCGAGCTTGATCGCGGTGCCGCCGAAGATCGTGAACCACAGGAAGAACACGATGCTCGGCACCACCATCACCCCGAGCACGAACTGGCGGATCGTCCGGCCGCGCGAGATTTTTGCGAGGAAGACGCCCACGAAGGCGCCCCAACTCAGCCACCAGGCCATCATGAAGTAGGTCCACCACTGCATCCACTGGCTGCCCTCGTCGGTGAGTGGGGTAATGAGGCTCACCTGTAGGAAGTCGCTCGAGTACTGGCCGACCGCGCGGACGAAGAGGTTCGTGATGAAGTTCGAGGGCCCCGCGAGGAAGACGTAGACACCCATTGCGGCCGAGAGCAGCATCGTGAACTGGCTGATGTATTTGATGCCGCGGTTCACGCCCGACAGCGCCGAGAGCGTAAAGAGCACCGTGATCACCGCAATGATCAAGATCTGTACGAACAACTCGGTCGGCACTCCCATGATGCGGTTCAGGCCTTCGGAGATCTGCGCGGCGCCGAGACCGAGCGAGGTGGTCGTCCCGAACAGCGTTGCGATGATCGCGAATACGTCGATGAATTTGCCGACCCAGCCGTCGACTAATTTGCCGAGTACCGGTCGCAGCATTGGCGAGACCAGCCCGGTGTTCCCTTGCCGGTGGGTCGAGTACGCGATGGCGAGGCCGAACACCCCAAAGATGGCCCAGGCGTGTGGACCCCAGTCGAAGTAGGAGAACTGCATGGCGCGGACCGCGGCGTCCACCGTGCCGGGCTCGGCGAGATCGTGGGGCGGGGCGAAGAAGTGCGAGATCGGTTCGGCCACACCGTAGCTAATGAGCCCGATGCCCATCACGGCCGAGACGATCATCGCGATCCACGCCCAGTTCGTGTATTCGGGGCGGTCCTCGTCGCTCCCGAGGCGAATATTGCCGAAGCGGCTCGCGGCTAAGTAGATGAGCAGCACGATGCAGCCGAAGGCGACGAGCAGGTACGACCAGCCCACGGTCTCCGAGGCCCAGTTCATCGCCGAGGTCATCGCTCCCCCGAGGGTTTCTGGCGAGATCGACGCCCAGGCGACGAACGCGAGGATGAACCCGATCGAAAGGTAGAACACCGCCCCGGGGCGACTGCGGAGCGCATCCGCCCGCTGCTGCGCCTCGCTCGGGCCACCGGTGGCGCCCAGGCCCGAGACGGCCATGCTGCCGAGTTCGGTGTCGGCCCGCTCGCGAGATCGCGCCTGCGACTGTTCACTTGTTGGATCGTGGTCGTTCATGATGTGCTCCACTTCGTTGTGCGCTGAACCCGATACGGGCCTTGCTCAGAGTTCGACCAGACCTCGGCCGTCGTAGAATTTCGCTGCTTTGTAGAGGATCGGGGCGTCATCCGTGGTTTCGGCGTGCTGGACGCGACCGATGAAAATCGTGTGCGTGAGCGCTTGAAACCGCTCTTTGATTTCGACCTCAATCGACGCTGAAGAGTGGTCGATCAGCGGACTGCCATTGGGGCCGGGATGCCATTCGAGATCCTTAAATTTGTCGGCGGACTTGGATGCAAAGGCATCCAGCGTTGCGCGTTGGTTGCTGGAGAGGATATTAATCCCCACATGCGCCGACCCGAAGAGGGACGGATACGTCGACGAGGTCTTCTGCACGCACACCAGCACGAGCGGCGGGTCGAGCGACACGGAACTGTAGGCGCTCACCGCGAGGCCGCGGGGGTTCCCGTCCGCGTCATTGGTGGTGACCACGGTCACGCCCGAGATGAACTGCTTATTGAAGGCCTTGAGCATTTCGCGCGGCGGCGGCACATCCCCCACGTGCGTCCCCTCGGGCTCGTCTTCGAAGGCCGATGAGAGTGACGGCAGCCCCAAGTCCCGAAGCAGTGCCGAGTCATCCCAGGTCACCTCTTCCGCGGCGATCTTGCCGCCCCGCAGGCGCGCGAAGTTCGAGCCGTGGGTCTTGAGCCTCGTCCCCGTGGGCGGCACATTGCCCAGTGGCGCCGAGAAGGTGCCGTCCGTGCGCCAGAAGATCGCGAGCTCGTCCTCGTTAGCAACGATTCGCTGGATGGTGGTCCGCATATCCGGGAAGGCGGCGCGGATTTCGGCGATCTCGCGGATGAACTCCTCGAAATCCAAGACCCGGCCGGAGGAAACACTGACGCGCTCATAATCCTGGGTGCTGATCGCCCGCAGGGCGGCAAACTCACCGTGGTCCCAGGCCTGCGACCACGCATACTGGACAGCATCCTTGATGTCTTGTTGCATGCCAGTAATCCTATGCACAGCGCGCGAAGTTCGTCAACAACCAGGTAAATAGCGTGATTGCTCGGGAATGACGTCCGCGATTGACAGGCCTCTTGCATGCAAGATACGCTTCTTGCATGCAAGCTATTTCGAGCTTTGGCAGTGCCGCCGACTCCTCCGATATCACTGCCGATTCACCACTATTGGATCGCCTCCGGGCGGCCGTCATCGACGGCACCTATGAACCCGGCGAACTCATGCCCGAGCTCGCCCTTGCCCAAGAATTTGAGGTCAGTCGCACCCCGATTCGCGAGGCACTCAAGCAGTTGCAAAACGAGGGGCTCGTCGAAATCCGCCCCCGCGTGGGCACCTTCGTCCGCATCCCCACCCGTCGCGAGATTGTCGAGCTCTTTCAGCTCAAAGAATCCCTCGAAGGGCTTGCCGCGAGCTTGCTCGCCAAGCGCGGACCGACTCCGGAACTCGAACTTCTCGAGCAAAACGTGCTCGACGCCGAGGCCACCGCCGCGAGCGCCGACGGCTCGGGCTACGCCTCACTTGTGCACGATTTTCACTGGACCCTCGTCGCCGGGGCCGACAACGTCAAGCTCCTCGAGCACTACCGCCGGCTCATGAATCAGCTCGCCTACCACCGCATCGTCTTGCGCACGGTGGCACGCCCGGGTCGCATCACCGCATCCAATAACGAGCACCGCGCCGTGGTCGCAGCGCTCAAACAGAAGGATGCGATGGCCGCAGAACTCGCGATGCGCCAGCACGTGCACGCATCCAGCCAGATGGCGCTCGCCGTCGAAGACTTTCCCGTGACGACCGACCCCGAAGCCCAGGAGCAACGCTAATGCGCCCGAACACCGCATCCCTGCCCACTGGCTCCGCCCTGCACCGCGAGGCGCTCGCCTGCGGCGTGCGCAAAGTGTTCACCTCGGTTGAAGAGGTGCACGCCGAGTCCGGCTCCCCCGTTGCGGCACCGGTACGGCAAGCCAGCGCGGTCGCGGTGCTGCGCAATCCGTGGCTCGGCACCGCTACCGATACCGATCTGCAACCGGAGACCGAACGGATCGCCCCGATCATCGCGAAACTGCTCAGCGATCGGCTTCTGGCCGTGCTCGGTGGGGCCGAGGCGGTGGCTGCGTTTGGGAAGGCCGCGGTGGTCGGGCTCGATGGCGAACTTGAACACGCTGGCGCACTCATCCACACCCCGTTTTTTGGCAACCTCCTGCGCGAAAGCCTCGAGGGCACCTCGATTATTTGTTTCTCGGATGAGCGTGCGGAAGCGAGCGGAGATATTCGCGTACCAATGTGGCACAAGACCCACGCCGCCACTCGCAGCCACTACCAAAGCATGAGCGTCCACCTCGCGGATGCTCCGCACCACGGCGAGATTGCCGTGATCGCCGCAGCCGCCACCGGCTCCCGACCGTTCCCCAGAATTGGCGACCGCCGCACCGACGGCGCCGTCACCCTCGACATCCTGAAAGGACGCATCTGATGCAACTCCGCAAAATTGTCACCCTCCTCGACGAAACCCTCACCGAGGGCGGCCGCCCGGTCGAGCCCGTCGCCCGCGTCGCGGTAGTTGCCGCGATCATCAAAAACCCATGGGCCGGTCAGGGCTTCGTCGAAGACCTCGGGCCCGGCATTGACGAGATCGCGCCGCAGCTCGGGGCGCTGCTCGCACCACGCATTATGGAGGCGCTCGGTGAGCCGCTCGAGGCCTATGGCAAGGCCGGCATCGTTGGGCTGCACGGAGAAATTGAGCACGCATCCGGGCTCATACACACGCTCAAGTTCGGCGATCACTTCCGCAATGCCGCGAGCGCCACGACCCTCCTACCCGCCGTCGAGAAGCGCGGGCCTGCCGGGATCGCGTTTGATATTCCCCTCAAGCACTTCACCGACGCGACGATTCGCTCGCATCATCAGTCCTTCGAGGTCCGGATTGCCGATGCCCCGCATCCTGACGAGCTGCTCATCGCGCTCGCTGGCGCCGCCCAGGGCCGCCCCCAGCAGCGACTCGCGGCGCTCAGCACCGAGCAATAAGCAGCCCCATGTCGCACGCGAGCAATGCCGAACCCGCCATCGTGCTGCTGCACGGTGTTGGTCTCGACCGCACCATGTGGCAGCCGCTGACCGCGGCGCTGTCGGGTGAGGTGATCGCCCTGGATCTTCCCGGCCACGGCGAGCAGCCACCGCTGAGCGCCCCGACTTCGCTGCGCGAGTTGGCCGAGGATGTGGTGGCTCGCCTCCCCGAATTCGCGGTACACCTGATCGGGTTCTCGCTCGGCGCACTCATTGCCCAGCACATTGCACGCTTCCACCCGGAGCGCGTGCAGACGCTCACCTGCGTGAGCTCGGTATGCCAGCGGACCCCGGAGGAGACCGCCGCGGTGCTCGAGCGTTTCGCGATTGCGAAACGCGACCTTGCGGCGAGCACGGACCGTTCGATTGAACGCTGGTATCCGGCCGGGACCTCCGTGAGTACCGAGATGATCGCGCAGACGCGCCGCACTCTCGAAGCAAATGATCCTGATTCATTTCTGCACGCCTACGAAGTCTTTGCCACGGGCGATCAGGACATCGCCGCCGAACTCGCTCGCATTGCCATGCCGACTTTGGCGATCACCGGGGAGCTCGACCCCGGGTCGACTCCGGAGATGAGCGAACGGCTTGCCGCCGCGGTTCCCGGTGCCCGGGCCGAGATCGTCGCCGGCGCGCGGCACATGCTGCCGGTGGAGAACCCGGCGGCGCTGGCAGCGGCGATTGACCAGCACATCCGAGGCGCTGCGCAGGAACGCGACCCGGCGCACAATCGCCACGCCGCGCACGACCAAGCCTCGGCGCACGATCGCGACTCTGCGCACATCCATGACACCGCGCACATCCACGACTCTGCCCCCACCCACGACTCCGAAGGGAACCCCCGATGACTGAGCGATACGGACACTTCATCGACGGCGGCTGGCGCGACCCCGCCAACGGCGAGTATTTCACCAGCACGAACCCGGCCACCCTCGAAGACCTCTACCAGGCCGCACGGGGCGACAGTGCCGATGTGGATGCTGCGGTCACCGCCGCACAACGCGCATTCGAGGCCCCGTCTTGGCGCGGGCTCACCGCAACGAAGCGGGGCAAACTGCTACACCGACTGGGCGATCTCATTGCCGAGAACGCCGAGGAACTCGCGCGCTTCGAGAGCCTCGACAACGGCAAGCTGCTGCGCGAAATGCGCGGCCAACTCCTCACCCTGCCCGACTACCTCTACTACTACGGCGGCCTCGCCGACAAAGTGCAGGGATCGCAGATTCCGACCAATAACCTCGCGGTGCTCAATTACACCCAGCGGGAACCGCTCGGCGTAGTCGGAGCCATCACGCCGTGGAACTCGCCACTCACCCTCACCGCCTCGAAGCTCGCGCCCGCACTCGCAGCCGGCAACACCGTGGTGATCAAACCGAGCGAGTACACCTCCCGCACCATCCTGCGCTTCGCCGAACTCGCCAGCGAAGCCGGATTCCCCGATGGCGTGGTCAATGTCGTCACCGGACTCGGCGCCGAAGCGGGCGCGGCGCTCGTCGATCACCCGCGCATCGCAAAAATCTCCTTCACCGGCTCCACCGCGACCGGCGCAGCCATTGCCGCAAGAACGGCCTCGCGTTTCATCGGCTCCACCCTCGAGCTCGGGGGCAAGAGCCCCAATATCGTCTTCGAGGATGCCAATGTCGAGAACGCCGCGATGGGCGTCATCGCCGGAATCTACGCCGCGGCCGGGCAAACCTGCATCGCCGGCAGCCGCGTATTCGCACAGCGCGCGGTGTACGAGGAACTGCTCGAGCGAGTCGCCGAGCGCGCCAATTCCATCAAAATCGGTGATCCGCTCGCCGCCGAAACCGAACTCGGACCGCTCGCATTCCAGGACCAGCTCGAGAAAGTCAACTACTACGTGGACCTCGGGGTGGATGAGGGCGCCACGCTCTTTGCCGGCGGCAAGCGGCCCGAGGTGGAACTGCCCGGCTACTTCTACTCCCCCACGGTGCTCACCGACGTCAACAACGACATGCGCGTGGTGCGGGAAGAAATCTTCGGCCCGGTCGCGGCGATCATGCCCTTCGACACCGAAGAGGAAGTGCTGCAGCTCGCGAACGACACCGACTACGGGCTGGCCGCCGGAGTGTGGACCAAGAGCCTCGCCCGCGCCCACCGCATGGCGAGCAGCCTCGATGCCGGCACGGTCTGGATCAACATGTACCGCGCCATGTCGCCGATGTCGCCGCGGCAGGGCTTCAAGAATTCCGGCGTCGGTATCGAGCACGGATTTGAGTCGATGCACGAATACACCCGACTCAAGAGCGTCTGGATCAACACCGATGAAAGCCCGCTCGGCGACCCCTTCGTCATGCGCGGCTAACGGGCCACTGCCGTTTACCGCCGATCACCTCCTTGCACTGCCGATCACCGAAAGAGAACCACTATGCCACTGATCGATATCTCCATCGCGAAGGGCCGCAGCCCGGAACAGCTCCGTGCGCTCATGGACGGCGTTCACCGCGTCGCGGTCGAAACCGTCGCTGCCGCACCCGAAAACATCACCGTGATCGTGCGCGAAGTGGAGCACGAGCACTGGGCACGCACTAACCAAACCATCGCTGAACGCAACGCCGCGGGCTAGCCGGGGCACGCATCCAACTGACTCAGCCTGCTGTCGGAGCAGGGAACCATTTCGAAAGGACCAACGATGCGCTTTTCACTCTTCATCCACATGGAACGCTGGGATGACTCGATCAGCCACGACCAGCACTGGGAGAACCTCGTGGAGCTCACGCAGCTTGCCGAGGCTGGCGGGTTCGGCACCGTGTGGATCGGTGAGCATCACGCGATGGAATACACCGTCTCCCCCAACCCGATGCCGCAACTCGCGTACCTCGCGGCCCGCACCAGCACCATCCGCCTCGGCGCGGGAACGATCATCGCGCCGTTCTGGAATCCCATCCGCGTCGCCGGCGAGTGCGCCCTGCTCGACGTGATTTCCGGCGGCCGGATGGAGGTCGGTCTCGCGCGCGGGGCGTACCAGTACGAGTTCGACCGCATCATGAACGGGATGCCCGTGGCCGACGGCGGTGAATCGCTGCGCGAAATGGTGCCCGCGGTGCAAGCGCTGTGGCAGGGCGACTACGCGCACGAGGGGAAGGTGTGGCAGTTCCCCACCTCGACGAGCGTGCCGAAGCCCGTGCAGCAGGACGGCCCGCCAATGTGGCTCGCGGCCCGCTCCCCCGAAACGCACGACTTCGCGGTGGCGAATAACTGCAATGTCATGGTCACCCCGCTCATGAAGGATGACAACGAGGTGGTCGATCTCGTGGGTAAATTCGAGACGGCGACTGCGGCGCATCCTGAAGTGTCGCGGCGCCCCGAAATCATGGTGCTCCGCCACACCTACGTGCACGACGAGGCCGATCCCGAGGGCTGGCGCGTCGCCGCCGACGGCATCAACCGCTACTACCGCACCTTCGACTCGGTCTTCGGCAACAATGAGGCGCCGAACGGCTTCCACGAACCGAGCCCCGAGTCGAAGTTCGCCGAACGTCCGGAGTTCGAGGCCGAGTCGCTGCACCGCTCAGCGATGATTGGCACGCCGGATGAGGTCATCACGCGCCTGCGCGAATACGAGAAACTCGGCGTGGACGAGTTCAGTTTCTGGAGCGACAACTCGCTGTCGCACGAGCAGAAGAAGCGCTCTCTCGAGCTGTTCATCGAGCACGTCGTGCCTGAGTTTCAGGGCGCGTAGCGCAGTCAACGCGAGAATCCGGGGCCGAGCAGGTGGATGCGCTGCTCGACCCCGGATCTGTCTGTCCGCCGCATCCTGATGCGCCAATGCAAGATAGGCAAGCCTCAAATAGGTACGCCTTACCTTGCTATCAATCTCTTGTCAAGTCCGTTATTTTAGAGGTATCGAGACGGGTGACGGCCGACGCCACTCGACGAAAGAGAGGCAACCTCATGAACACTCAACTCACCACGATTAGCTCCTGTTCCGCAACCGCCTGCTCCTACAACAGCAACAACGACTGCACCGCCGCCGCCATCACCATGGGCCGCAGCGGCGACAGCGCGTCTTGCGCCACGTTCATCTCGCTGGACTCCGAAGGTGGTCTCGCCGTGGCTGACGGTCACGTCGGTGCCTGCCAGATGACCGAGTGCGTCCACAACCGCAACCTCATGTGCGCCGCCACCGCGATCTCGGTGAACGGCAACTCGGCCGAGTGCTCGAACTTCGAGACCAGCCAGCAGGTCGCTGCCTAGTCTTCAGCAGGTTTTGACCGCGGTGTCGTGCTCCATGCGAGCGCGGCACCGCGGTTTTGTGTTTGCGAGTGTCCGCAACCCACGCCGCGCACATAGTTGCCGCGGGAAGTAATTTCACATCCTGAGTGTTGCACCGAATATGGAACTCTTGGATGTCGTCGTGATCGGCGCGGGCCAGGCCGGACTCACCGCCGCATACTGGCTCAAGCAGCGCGGGCTCGAGCCGTGGAAAGACTTCGTGGTGCTCGACCGCAATGAGGGCCCCGGAGGCGCCTGGCAACACCGCTGGCCCGAACTCACGCTGGGAAAGGCCCACGGCATCCACGACCTCCCCGGTCTCAAGCTGGGCACACCAGACCCGACCGAGCCCGCATCCGCCGTCGTCACGCGCTACTACGGCGAGTATGAGCGGAAGTTCGAGCTGCCCATCGAACGACCCGTGCGGGTGGATACTGTCGAGTCGCTCGGCGAAGAGCCGGATGCGCCGCTCGAGATTCGCGCCGGCTCACGCACCTGGCGCAGCAAGTTCGTGATCAATGCCACCGGCACCTGGACCCGGCCGTTCGTGCCCTACGCCCCCGGCGCCGAACAGTTCAAGGGGCTGCAGCTGCGCACAGTGGACTACTGGTGCTCCGATGACTTCGCGGGCAAGCATGTCGTGGTGGTCGGCGGCGGGCTGTCGGCCGTGCAGTTCATCCTGATGCTCGAGCAGGCGGGGGCCACTACCACCTGGTCAACCCGTCGCGAGCCCGACTGGGTCGAGGACCCCTTCGACGAACGCTGGGGCGTCGCGGTCGAAGAGCGAGTGGATGCGCGTGCGAGCGCCGGCCTCGTACCCCACAGCGTGGTGCGCAACACCGGCATCCCGCCCTGGCCCGAATACCTCGCGGCGCGCGATCGGGGCAGGCTCGTGTCGGATGGCCGCATCGCGCGCATCGAAAAGGATGCGGTCGTGTTCGAGTCGGGTAAGCGAGTGGCGTCCGATGTCATCCTCTGGGCCACCGGCTTCCGCCCCGATATCGACCACCTCGCTCCCCTGCACCTACGCGAACCGGGCGGTGGCGTGCGGACCACAGGCGTCGTGCAGGTCGATCGCGACCCGCGCATCCTGCTCGTCGGCTACGGCGCATCCGCCTCGACCGTCGGCGCGACCCGCGCCGGTCGCCGTGCGGCGGTCACGGCGCTGGAGCGGCTTGGCCGGAGTTCATCTGCGGGTTGAAGCCCGGACCGGACCAACTGCGGCGGCTCCTCGCGTTCGTCAGCGCGCTGACGCCTTGTCCGCACCGGTCCAGATGAACTGCCGCGGCTCCTCGCGTTGGCCGGCGCACTGACCGCCCTTTGGCCGCAGGAATACGCCACCGACGCCAAAGTTTCGTCGCTGCCACGCGAGATATCCGCCAATATTCGCCAGTCTCGACCATGGCTGGAAAACTTACTCCGGTGAATCCGCCCACCGTGCACACGCGCGGACAGGTTCGGACCACCCAAAGCAATACAAAGGACACTGAATGACTAGCCCCACCGCTGCTGCCAAGCAGCAAGTTCCTGCCGAAATCTCACGATCCTGGCTGCTGTTGTCAGCCCGTGAAGAAGAGCGCTTTGATAAAGCTCGCGCTTCGCGGAGCGACCAACTCATCCTCGATCTCGAGGATGGTGTGGATCCCTCACACAAGGACAGCGCGCGGGAATCGGTGCTGCGGTGGTTCGGGGACGGGAACGACGCGTGGGTGCGCGTCAACGTGCACGGTACGTCCTTCTGGAAGGACGACATTGAGCTCCTCCGCGGCAAGGACGGGCTCGCCGGTGTCATGCTCGCCAAGGTCGAGCGGCCTGAAGAAGTCACCGAAACCTTCGAGCGCCTCGGCGGCAAAACGCCGGTCATCCCGCTGATCGAATCGGCCCTCGGGATCGAGTCGGCAGTGGAGATTGCGCAGGCCGACGGTGTGTTCCGCCTCGCCTTCGGCAGCGGTGACTACCGGCGCGACACCGGTACTGCGGCCACTGATCTCGCGATGTCGTATCCGCGTTCTCGCCTCACCGTTGCGAGTGCGATCGCGGGGCTTACAGGTCCAATCGACGGCCCGACCGTGAGTAAGAGCCACCCGATCCTGCGCGATCAGTCGGAAACCGCGGTCAGCCTCGGCCTCACCGGCAAGCTGTGCCTCGACACGAACCAGCTGTCCGTCATCAACGAGATGTTCAGCCCGCCCGCATCCGATGTCGGTTGGGCGCGTGAGTTCCTCGCGGAGTTCAATGAGCGCGGTCGCGTGGTCCGCGATGGCAGCGATCTGCCGCGCCTGCACCGTGCGGAACGGATTGACGGGCTCGCGCGGGCGTTTGGGATTGAGCCGGTTTAGGAGGCTGCGCCGGCACTTGCTACAGCGCATCCAGGCCCTTGCCGATGGAATTCATCGCCAGCACTATGAGCAGAATCGCCATGATGGTGCTGTTGTTGCGGACAAGCCAGTTGCGAAGTGCATCAAGCGGTTTCGCGGTCCTGGCAGGGGCGACCACGGTCGCACCAACCGGGAAGAGCACTGTCAAGCCCGCCAGCAGGATGAAGGCGGCGCCACCGATCACGGCGACGGGCATCGAGTCGACGCGGCTGAGGCTGATGCCCGCCGTCGCAGCGAGGACGAGGTTCTTCGGCCCGAGCGCCATGATGAAGGCGAATCCGCCGCTTCGCCACGGGCCCATCGAGTCGAGCGCGCGCATCCACGCGGGAGGCGGAGGTTCGCCGGTGCCGGTGCCGTGTAAGAACGATCGGACGCCGAGTACAAGCAGCACCGCCCCGAGGACCAAACCCAACCAGCCACGAACCTGACCGCCCGTGTCGGAATCCGCGGGCGGCAGCAGCATCCGGACCTGCAGAAACACCACAACGCCCAGCGCGATGCCGAGCGCCCATCCGGCCGCAAACGCTATGGCGGGCACGCGACCGCGCTTTGAGAGCAGCAGCAGAATGGCCGCGATAATGGGAATCGGGCTGATCGCAATACCAATGGCGAGCGGCAAGAGGTCGGAAAATTGCAGCCCCATGTTCGGATTCCTCGCTTCTGCGTCGCGCTCGATGCTCGGCGCGCGAACAACCGGTCGAGCCGTCTTGCTCGGCGAATTACCGGGAAAGCACCTCGTCCGTCGTCTTGAGCGACACCATAGGAGCGAGCATACCCATGAGGTGTAGTGCTTGCGCGTGCACTTCTGCCGTGGCGCCCGCACAGGCGTCGGTCACGACCGTGACGGATTTCCCGGCGTCGATCGCGGGCAGCACGGTCCCGATCACGCAGCAGTCGGTCGCAACACCGCAGACCACGAGGTCGTGCCCCTCGGTGAGCGAGGCAAGCTCGCTCCCCCACTTCCCGAACGTCGGGAGGCTGACCACCGCATCCGCCGCCTTTACCGGCATCGTGATCGCCCACTCGGGAGAGTCTTCGGGAACGCGGAAGGCCTGCCAGCGAACGTAGTAATCGGCCCAACTGCCGTGCTCCTGCGGATCGCGGACGAACCGCGTCCAGATCACATCCCCGGCGAATTGCTCGGCAAGCCGAGCAATTTGGTTGGCGGCGGCCTCGTATCCGACACATGCCCAGTCGCTGCCTTCGCGGCGAAATGCTTCCTGCATATCGATAATGACGAGCTTCGCGGTGCTTGCATCCTTGCTGCTTGACTCCATGCTGCCTGCACCTATGTTGGCTGCATCCAGGCCGCCCGATTCCGCCCCGTTGTCCACCACGCCGCTCCCTTTCGCGTTCCTTAGCCTTGCCGGTTTCGCTGACTGCTGTCGGTTTCCCGAGGCTATCGACGAGTGACGCTGCGAAGCGATGTTGCTTCCGTCTCCGTCAACTCACCGGTCGCATCCTTCGACAACGGCGGGAGAAGTCGCATGACGAAATACGCGATGGTGGCCGCGACCACGCCGGTGACGTAGGCGAGATCGCCCCACGCGGCCAACGGCTCCGCGAACGGGCCGACCCAAATGCTGGTATTCCAGAACAGCGAGGAGAAGGCGCATCCGAATATCCAGGCGAAGAAGCCCCACTCAACGCGACGGCTCTTGTCAAAGAGTTCGGTGGTTCCGCGCTCGCCGAGGTACCGCGAGCGCGAGAAATAGTCGAGCAGCAGCACAGTGCTGAACGGCACGACGAGGTACGCGAGCAAATTGAGGAAGTCGTAGAAGCTGCCGTAGGGGTCGCCCTGCATGAGGAGCGCGATGCCGAGGCTCAGCACCGCGGTCACGGCGACTCCGACGGCACGGCTCACGGGCACGCCGATTGTGAGCAGCGACAGTGCGCCGCCGTAGAGATTCATCGCACTCACCGGCAGCGTGGAAAGCACCACGGTGATCATCGCGAGTGGCGCCCAATCGCCGGTGAGGGCGCTCAGTGCCTCGACCGCGCCGAGCTCGCCCGCGAAGCTCGAGACGAGGACGCCGATGCCGCCGAGCCACATGAGCGAGACGAAACTGCCGCCCGCGGTGTAGGTCGCGACTTTCGCGTGGCTGATGTTTTTGGGCAGGTACCGCGAGAAGTCGGAGGCGAAGGGCGTCCAGGTCATCACGTAGGCGAAGAAGAACCCGGCGAAGGTCAGCCAGCTGCCGATTCCACCTTGGAAGATCGTCGCATCCCGGTTCAGCTCGATGCCGAAATCGACCTGCTGAAGCGACAAGAACGTGATGAATGCAAAGAGAATCGCGAGGACCACGCTCGCGACTTTGTTGATCATGTGGATGAGGTTGTGACCCCAGACCGCGAAGATCGCCTGGATTGCGTAGATCACGATCGCGCCGGTCCAGAACGGGATGTCGACGAGGGTCTGCAGCGCGAGGACTGCGAATACCGTGTTGACGGCGGTCCAGCCCATTGCCGAGACGATGGTGAGTAGCGCGATCGGCAGGTAGTTGCCGTAGTAGCCCATCGGGGCGCGGCCCTGCACCTGTTGCGGCACGCCGAGTTTTGCGCCGATTCCGGCGAGGACACCCATCACGATGGCGCCGAGGAGCGATCCGAAAGCGACTGCGGTGAGCCCCTCGATCACCGTCAGGTTGAACGATGCCGAGAAGAAGCCCGACACCATGACCGCGAGCACCATGTTGGCCGCAAACCACAGCGTGAACTGCTGACGCGGATGCCCGTGTCGCTCGCTCGTGGGAATCGATTCGGTGCCGTGCGGCTCAACTTTGGTGAGCGAACTGCCGTAGGCGGCCTGCTCGTCACCGGTCGGGTTGGACATTGTTGGACCTCGTCTCGCGTCATTGCGCTGTGTCGGTGGGCTGTGCTGATGGGCGGTGTTGACACTGAACCTATCCCGCTCTGGCATACATGTCAACGTGGTTTGGCTGCTTAAAATTAGGCAAACATCCGATTATCTGCCAAATACCAAGCCCTCTTGCATGCATGAGAGTTGCCCTGCCGCGAATCCACCCCGCTGGTTGCTCATCCACTCCCACCGGCTCGCAGACACCGGAAAACCAAAATGCCGCATCCCACGCTGTGCGCGGGCGCGGCATTTTGTCGGGCTGAGTGATTCGGAGTTAACTGACGGCTTTCTTGATGAGCTCGATGATTCTCGCTTCGCTCTGCTCGTCGAGCGAAGTGATGCTCCAGACGATCGGGTGGAGCGCTTCGCCGTCAGTGAATGCGGGATTCACCGTCTCGCCAAATCCAAAAACAAGGTAGTCCTTGTCAGACTTGATGTAGCAAATGTCTTCACCGTTGCGAGTATAGAAGGGAATCCCCCAGCGCAGGATTGGCTCCAGCGTCGGCGCATTCTCTCGGATTAGCGCATGCAGTCGTTCACCGATCTCGCGGTATGGCTCCGGTGCCTTTGCGAGTTTCTCAAGCACGGCGGTCTCGCCCTTTTTCCCAAACATCTGCGACTCTTTCCTCGATTGACAGGGTCACATCCTATGCCCTGCACATCGGCGTTGTTGGTCTGTCCGCGATCCTGTTTTCGTGTGTGCCCTATGTCGCGGCGCCGGTATTGCCGAACTCGAAGTACAGCGGATAGTGGAGGCTACAGCGCTCGTTGAACTGCGCATCGCAGTCGGGGCAGCGTCCGAGCACCATGTACGTGTTGATGGGCAGCTCGCGCTTGCACTGCCCGCACAGGATTGCCGCTTGTGTCGCCTCGGTGGCGGGCCACTGTTGCGCGGCATGCCCGGCCGTCTCTTCATGACACTTGAAGCACGGATAGTACTCACCGCAGCACTTGAACTTAATCGCGATGAGGTCGGTGGGCCCGTGATAGTGGATGCACCGGGTCTCGTCATCGACCGTTGGTCCCAGAACTCGCGGCGTTGCCATGTTGGTTACTGTACCCGGGGTGCCGTTGCCGACCATCGCATCCCGAGCCCGCTTAGTCACGGCATGGTCGCATTGCCGCGTTCTTTCGGGAGCTGGTTCTTCTTGGAACACCCGTTCTCGCGCGTGCGCGGCGCCGGGTCTCGCGCCGTGAGCGGCCCTTTCCGGGCGCACGGCCCCTTCTCGAACCTGCCAACCACTGCATCCCGAGCCCGCTTACCACCCAAAGTGCGGTTTACTACTTTCAGGAAAGTGTGTGGAATACCCCGAGTTTGTTTACAACCTCTCTCATGACTTCGTTTACAGCGGGTGTCATCACTTTGTTGACACCCGCTGTCACGAGTTCGTTGACAGTCGATGTCATCACTTCGCTGACACCTCGGTCATGTCTTCGGGATAGTGCTCCGTCATATAGTTGAGGTGTTCCTGGGCCCAATCGTGTTTCGGATCGCGCACTCTTGCGCCACGAACCTGCCACAGCGGGAACCGTTTCGGATGGGGCGCTTTGGTCTGGATCGGCAGGGGGAACCCGATCGATTCCGCGCCATCACGCACATCGAACAACACGTACTCGTTGTCAGTGATCACCGGCTGGTAAGTGCCGACAAGATAGGTCGGGACCTTGATGATTTTGCCGTGTAGATAGATTTGTGGGTTCATTCGAGTGATCACGACCTCACCAGCAACGGACCGTAACCGACCAGAACCCGTATGCTGCGGGTCCTGCAGCGTGAGTCCATCGCCAGGCTCTGCCGCATCAGCGATGGCTTGGCTGGTGTATTCCAACGCCTTCGCGATCAGGTCCGCGTGCGGGATCGGTTCCCCGCTGGACGGACGATGCTCTGACGCGTCCCACGCCTGCGCAGGGGTCATTTCCCCGGGCAGCGACTGATGATGACGACGATGGTTGTAATACTCCCGATACTCCACCACCAACTCGCCCACCCGCGCCAGCGTGCCCGGGGTATGCGCATTCAAGAACCGGCTCAGCGTCTGGTGGGAGCGCTCGTTCTTGCCTTGCGTGGTCGGTGACTGAAACGATCCCGTGATCCCCAGACACCCGCGATCAGCAAGCGCCCGCTGCAGCTTCGTGACCCCGCCCTGTCGGGCAAGGTTGAACGCCTTGCCATTGTCACTGAGTAACTCCTGCGGCACCCCGTACTCCTCGACTGCCGCTGTCACCGCGCTGACTGCGTCATCGCCGTTCTCGGGATCTTGGAACGCGCAGGATCCGACATCGAACCGTGTCGAGTCATCAACAAGTTGATACACGGTCACCTTCGTCCGCGCACCCTCGTCGACGCTGTCGAAGAGCTTGAACTCAAACGCGTCGAGTTGCCACATCTCCATCGCCGCAGCCCGCTGGAACCGGATAAACGAGGACCGAGGACGTTTCCGCGGGTTCTTCTCCACCACCCCCGCTTCAGCGAGGACCCGGGAAATGGTCGACACCGACGGGATCGGGCCAGTAAACAGTGCCTCATCAACACCGAAATGCCAGATCGATCGCGGCCCGGCATCCCACCCCTTGCCTTTCAGGTGCTGCCGGACCCCGAGCACGATGTCCCTCGTCTTGTCGGTGTACACCCGCGCCGGCCGGTGTGGTGCGCGCGAGCGCGGGTTCAATGCCGCGTTGCCCTCCTGCCGGAACCGGTCACGAATGGTGTAAAACGAGGGACGACTGATGCCCAGCGACCGGCAAAACGCTGACACCGACGGCGACTGCGGGTCGGCAGGGTCGTACGCGATGATTTGGCGACGAACAGCAGGAGAAAGAGACTTCGACATCCCTCGATCTTGCGAGACCTGCTACCTGTCAACGAAGCCATGAGACACCCTGTAAACAAAGTCATGAGAGAGTCTGTAAACAAAGCTCTGAGAGATGACACACCTTCAGGAAAGTAGTAAACCACTTTCTCGGTGGTAAGCGAGATGCGCTGTGGGGATGCAGACGCGGCCGGTGATGCAGGAGCCGGCGCAGACTCACCGGTACGCGACAGACACCCGATCATCCGGACCGTCCCTCCCGGGAACCTAGCCACGCCATCCTTATGCGAGACTCGGAGCCGACTGTGGTTCATCCGATCGTTCCGGGGCGGAACCCTTAGAACGTCCGCTGATCAGGGCCGAAAGCCCCGCAAGCGCGAGACCGATTCCGCCGAGGGCGAGGAGCCCACCCGCACCACGCGGCCATAGGCCAGCGCCGCGATAGAGGATGTCGCGGATGCCGTCGCCGATGAAGTGTTGCGGCGACCAGGGGTAAATCCAGTCGGCCCAGAACGCGGGCAACAGTTCGGCGGGAAGCACCGCGGTCAACATTCCGCAGAGCAGTGCGAAGACCACCACGAGTACACCGAGCAGCGTAGAAATATTGAACGAACCAATAAACAAGCTCATCACCGCGAAACTCGCAAGCCAGAGAAACACGGTGGTCGTCCAAAACGGAGCGCTCGCACCGACGAGTGTATTGAGCAGAACCACGGCAGTGACCGCAGCAAGGAGCGAAAGCACACCCGCGTATCCGAGTTGCTTACCGAGCGCGGCGAAGCGACCGCCTGTCGAAGCCGCGTTCTTCTTCGGAAAGATACGAGTCAGCACGATCGAGCCCGCCAGTGACATCATCATGAGCGGCATCACGCCGATTTGCTGACTCATCATGCCCGCCAATGGAGACGAGGCAGCGGCATCCGAATCCCCGGTATTGATGATTTCAATATTTGCCGGGATGTTCATCTCCGCAAATACTTCTCCGAGCGACTGTTGCATCTGTGTCGCAGCGATGGGACTTTTCGCATTGTCGAGCACCACATCCACGCTCGGCACGTCCCCCGCACCTGCTTGTGCCATCGCCTGGCGCTCCGTGAAGTCGGCGGGGATGGTGAGGGCGCCGAAGAGTTCGTTATTGGCGAGTGCCTGGTCGAGTTCTTGCTGGCTCTCGAAGAGCTCCCACTTGATTGGAGCCGCATCCTCACCTTCGGGCACTTCGGCGTTCACGAGAGTGTCCGCCATCATCGCGCCGGCATTGATTTCACCCTGCGGTGTCTCAGCACCTTCGTCGAGCGAGAGCACGGCGAATGGGAGTTCCTTCGGCGCCATATTCAGCATCGGGTAAAACATGAGCGCCATGACGTCGCCGATGAGTACGACGATAAGAACAGGGAACACATACTTCCTCGACCCCATTTTTTCGAACACTACAAGTCCTTCCCTCTGGCCGTGACATCGCACGTTCGATACAGTTTGAGAGTATTAGGCAGAGTGTCTAGATAAAACGGGCAGCTTCAGGCTGGCTGCCTAATTTATGGGTGGAGGGACAGGCATGGCGCGCCCGAAGAAGGATGGTTCACCGACGGCGGCGGCGCGCATCGAAGTCGCGTTCTTCGACGTCCTTGCAGTAACTCCGTTCGACAAGATCACCGTGAGCGCCATCGTTGAGGCGGCGGGGGTCAACAGAAACTCGTTCTACTACCACTTCGCCGGGCTCGATGAGCTCTCACGCAGCGCCGTCGCCAACCTCCTGATTCCGGAAATCCCCAAATTGCTGGCGAGCGGCTTTTCCCCAGAATCCGAGCAGATCGACGAACTGTTCCTCCGCGCCGCTACAGACACCGGCAACCTGCACCGCATCCCCGTCATCATGGGGCAACACTCAACTTCAAGATTGCGGAACATGCTCAAAGACTCGATGCTCGCACTCTGGCTCGATGCATTCGGAATCGCGCCAGATGAACTGGATGTGCAAGCAAGCGTGACCGTGCACTTCGCGCTTGGCGGCATGCTCGAGATTCTCAGCAGGCTGGACCCGCACGCCGACTTGCTCACCGAGCTCGCCGCGGTACGTCGGCTACCGATCGTGCAAGCGACCGTCCCGATCCTCATGGCGACGCTCGCCGAGGCGTCTGAACACGCGACCGCTGACTCGCCACAAAACGAAGCGCAGACTTAATAAGGCTTCCAAATCCAAAACTGAGGAAGTGGGAAGTATTGACTAACGTGATTGTCCACGGTTTCGGTAGCTGCCAGTTTCCCATTTACCGTTCATCAACTTCCCCGGCACCCACACTCGGTTGCGCCTACCGCTACTGCGATTAGACGGCGGATCGAACACGGTGGTTTCAGTGATATCGGCCAAGGTCATACGCGAAGAGACCTCAATACCGAACTCCGCCTGACGTTCAGCCATCCGTTTCACCCGATCCGTCAGCATTTCCTCGGGAAGCTCACTGACCGCCAAATTCAGGGCGCGCGGGAGTCGGCGCTGCATGGCTACAAGCTGATCGTGGAACTCTCGCCGGTCCATGCGCAAGATATCAGCAGTATTGGCCAGATTCCGCCCCGTGATCTGGCGATAGCGTCGTTCCTTGCCATAACGCACGGCGGCTAAACCCTTAAATCGCACGCGCTCTGCACTCCACATCCCGTGTGCCGAGATGAGGTCATATGCCGGGGCGAGGCGCACCAGGCTACCGCTAAGGATGAGGCTGTGATTCTTCGCATGCGCGTCAACCCCAGCGGTCAGCAAGTTGAACGAGAACAACCGCGCGAGGGCCGTGCGGTCCTCGCCCCGCCACCGTGGAGAACTATGCTCGTCGACGACGGCGACCATGTCGGCCATTGTCGGACCGCCATCCTCCTCGTATTTCCGAGACGGCAGGAACGATAACGCTTGGCAGAAGTCTTCCTGATGCAGGCGAGTGACCGATCATGACAGCTCGTCAAACAGGGAGTTCAGATGCGACGCGCTCGGCATCGGTTCCAGATGCAATTCGTAGCCAAACGCCGTAGCCACACTCAGTGTGGCTTCCAGAGACGGCACGAGCTTTCCCGCCTCTAGCTCCTGGACCCACCTACGACTCATTCCCGTTCGTGAGCCGAGATCCTCCTGAGTCATCCCGTTTTGGATTCGGTGCGAACGCACGAAGTCAGCGAACACTTTCGGCGATTGAATGAACACCAGAGAACCCTCCGTTTGCACAGTATCGTGTGCAAAATATGCTACGCACATTATTCTGTGCTTGCAAGTGTGGGCGCAGAATAATGTGCACGGGGCGATCGTGAGGAAGAAACGTATTTCAGCAGCCCGCGCAAACGCCTGCCAGTACTTGAAAGCAGAAGGACATGGTGAATTCGGCGTGAACGCCCGCGGTTGCCTGCGTTCCGGCACCTGAGCGCAATCTCACCCTGTGCACGCTACTCAGGTCGGAGCATCACGCCGCCTCGTTCGCCCACTCGGCCAACGCAATGCGAATCGCTTCGGATCGACTGCGGTGTTCACGCTCGGCACGCGCCATCACCGCCGCAAGCTCTGACTCACTCAGTCGAACGGTAATCGCGCGAGTCGGTTCGTCGGTGCGCGCTGGGCGGCCAGGCGCGCGGAATTTTGCTCCTGGGAATCCTTCTTCCGCGTTCTTGACGAGGCGCGCAATCACTTCTTCGGTG
Source organism: Gulosibacter sp. (assembly GCF_052090685.1). NCBI lineage: Bacteria > Bacillati > Actinomycetota > Actinomycetes > Micrococcales > Microbacteriaceae > Gulosibacter > Gulosibacter sp. The sequence continues at coordinate 46,496 of NZ_JBQDBE010000023.1, forward strand.
ATCTCCACTCCGTCGATCGTGCCATAGGAGCCGTTCTCCGGCTTGGCAATCTTGTCGTTCATCTCCCCCTCCTCTGCATCCTAGAAATCACTGATTTTCGAGCTGGCATGGCATGAATGACGAGATATCGTGCCCCGTTTCCGAAAGCCAGAGCAGCTATTTCCCATGGCCGACCCAAATCGTCGAATGCAAGCCGCATATACCGTGGCGGCTCACCGTCGTCGATGACAATCTCGTCGACACCTTCCGCCCACATGCGAATCACGTCCTCAACGCTCAACCCGCGTTTGAGGGCCGACTCGTGAACCTCTACTTTGACCAATCGCTACCCTGCCTAATTATGTACACGATACTAACATCATTTCGTGTACATAACACCGACTCGCTCCTGGACTGCACCGCTGCGACTACGGACTCAGCACGGCCGAACGGCTCGCGAGCGCGCGCTTGCCCTGATGGACAGCTGGCCACTCAAGTTCCAAGTTCCAAACTTCAAGTTCCAAGCACCACCGAAAACGCAATAGACCACCTCATGTAAATTGCCTACCACCCGCAACGCGGTTTACCACTTTCCTGAAAGTGGTCGCGCGAGTTGCGGGTGGTATTCGCGAGGAGTTCCGCACGAAGGCGTTCCGGATGGGCACGAAAAACGCCCCGGATCTGCGAGTATTCGCAGATCCGGGGCGTGACCAGCCTTTAGTAAGGCCCTTCAGCAAAGAACTTCTAGAAGTCCCAGTTCTCGTCGCGACCGCATGATTCTGCGTGCTTTCGAGTGATATGCATTTTTCGTGCCCCCAGCGTGCCTCTATGAAAGTTGATAAGTGTCCAACACCGTCCTGCGCTGGCCCCACGACCGCGCTAGTGGTCTCATTCGATTTTATCGGTAGTACCGGGGTTGTCACGCTCGGGCGTGCGCCCATTCCGCAATCGCTTCGCGGATGGCATCCGACCGCGTGCGGTGCTCCCGCTCCGCACGAGCCATGACTGCTTCAAGCTCGGACTCGCTCAGGCGCACGGTCACGGCCCGCGTGGGTTCCTCCGTACGTGCTGGTCGGCCAGGCGTGCGGAACTTCGCACCGGGGAATCCGTCTTCGGCATTCTTGACGAGGCGAGCGATCACTTCTTCAGTGATCTCAACGCCGTCGATCGTGCCGTAGGAGCCGCCGTCGGGCTTAGCGATCTTGTCGTTCATCTCATCCTCCTCTGCATCTTCTCGACTACTGATTTACGGGCTGGCATCGCATGGATCACGAGGTACCGAGCCCCGCCGCCAAAGCTCAACGCGGCAACCTCCCATGGGCGGCCGTTCTCGTCGAAGGCGAGCCGCATGTACCGCGGCGGCTCATCGTCATCGATCTGTACCTCTTCGGAGCCCTCAACCCACATGCGGATCACTTCATCAGCACTCAAGCCACGCTTGAGGGTGGACTCATGAACCTGCACATGTATCAATAACGACCCCGCCTTCAATTACGTACACGATACTACCACATTTTCGTGTACGCATTGGTCTCGCTCTTGGCACTGAGCGACCTGCAACCAAAAAAGGATAGAGGTCGATGTCATACGTGTCTGAGAAGATGTGGGCATGGAGTTTATGAACGTGTCGGTCGAAGCCGCGCATCTCGACACACTCGCAAAATCGCCGAAGACTGCCCTCGCCGAATTGATTTGGAACTCCATCGATGCCGACGCCACGACAATAAGTATCGATTTGCACAGCGGCGCAATAGGTGGCCTCGAACGCCTTACCGTCACAGATAACGGCACAGGCATCTCCCCTGATGACCGCGAGTCAACTTTCGGCGCGCTCGGAAACGGATGGAAACGAGCTGTCAAACAGAGCCCAAATGGCAGGCCGTTTCATGGCGAGCGGGGATCCGGACGGTGGGCTGCACTCGGGATCGGCAACTCGGTTCGGTGGACTTCAATAGCAGACAGTACGGCTGATGGCCGAGTCCGCTTCACAATCTCTGTGAACAAGTCCAATCCCAAACAGTTTGCAATTTCTTCAGCCACACCTGCCTCCGCTGACGATACTGGCGTCACCGTGGAGGTTACAGATCTGTCCTCCGCAGGTTCGCGCTACCTAGAGTCAGCCAGCGCAAAAGAGGACGTCCTCACCACATTTGCTTTGCAAATCGAGCAATACGGCCTCACGGTCGACTGGCAAGGCTCACCTCTTAGTGTGAACGCGCTCAAGCGAAGGCAGACGGATCTCCCAATCAAGGTCGAGGGAATCGACGACGCAGTCGTCTTAACGATCATCGAGTGGAAGACGCCTGTCGCTCGACACCTTTACCTCTGCGACGCTGCCGGAAACTCGCTCCATGATATGAAACCAGGCATTCAAGCGCCGGGCTTTGACTTCACTGCTTATCTAAAGTGGAGCGGCTTTGAGCGCGAACCCAACTTTCTCGGCCTGGAGGGCAGCGAATCGGAACAGGTACGTTCCGTTGTCACCGCGGCCCAAGATAAGCTCCGCGAGTACTTCAAAGCTCAGGATGACGAGCGTTCAGCTCGACTGATTCAACAGTGGCAGGACGAAGATTCATACCCATTTCGAACGCCACCAACCAGCAGAGCTGATGAAGCAGCAAGAGGACTGTTCGACCTTGTAGCTGTCGCCGCTGCACCGGCGGTCAAAGACTCGGACCTCAAGTCTCGAAAGCTCTCACTCGAACTTTTAAAGAACGCAGTTGAGACGAGCCCCAGCAGCGTCCACCACATCCTCGAAGCTGTCCTTGACCTGCCCAAGGAGCAGGCTGACGAGCTGAGCACCCTCATCCAAAAGACTTCGCTCGATGCCTTGCTGCGTGTCGGGAATCAGGTGGTCGGCCGACTTGAGTTCCTCACTGGCCTCGAAGAAATCGTCAATGACAAGTCCCTAAAGAAGTCCGTTACGGAACGCAAGCAACTTCACCGAGTGCTCGCTGAAGAGACCTGGGTTTTCCGCGAAGAGTATGCGCTTACCGCAGACGACAACACACTTCGCACTGCACTCAAGAACCATATCGAAGAGCTAGGTAGGGCTGAACTCACGCCTGAAGATCTGGGCAATCCAGTGCTGGATGCCGATGGACGCGAGGTCGTTGTAGACATGATGCTCAGCAGAGTAATTGAGCAGTCCCGCAATCATCGAGAGCACATCGTGATCGAACTTAAGCGCCCCAGCATCCCCATCGGTAAGCGTGAAATGGAACAAATTGAGAACTATGCTCAGGCAGTCGCTTCCGACGGCAGATTCGCATCAACAGGGGTGAACTGGGAGTTCTGGATCGTCGGGGACGAGATCAAAGACGACGTGCTCCACAAGTTTGGACAGGGGAATCTTCCGGACGATGTCTTTTCAGATTTTGAGATCTCGGGACATCGCGTCACAGTCCGCGGTGTGACTTGGGCACGAATCATTCAGGATGCGCGGCACCGAATGAAGTTCGTCAAGGATGCGCTCGGATATGACCCAACGTCTGAACAGAGCATGGTGTATCTTCGCGCACAGCACGGGGAGCGTCTACCTACGATCGCGCTCCCGCACGTGGATCAACGGCAACCGCTGGAAGCGCATTCTGCGTCCCAACTCTAAGAGGATTTGCTAGCCCGAGACGAAGTACGGGTCACAACGGGATTCCACGCACTTCGGGGACATGGCGTCGATGAGAGTATTGATCCTGGTGCTGCGAGTGTCTGATGAGTGCACGAAGCTCAGCTTCTGCGCGGTAGCGATCAATTCTCTGAGTGGTTCCTTGAGGCGCTTCTCCCAGGGCGTCGTTGGAAGTGATCTGGTAACGGTCACGGTAAGCAGAAATCACGCGAGCGGAGCCGCGCCACGATGTGCGGGCACGTGAATCAGCCGGTTCCGCGCCAAGCGCAGAAACCCACGGTGCAGCCGCGGCAAGATCACGGTCCAACACGGCATCTGCACGTTCCTCCATCAGTGCGCGCCGCTCTGCGAGCGCCTTTTGCATCTCGTCGCTCATCGCCCCAGTTGCTTCCGGGATCAGACCAACGATCAGGCGAGGAGCCTTGCGAGAGCGCCCCGATCCGGCTGCACGTGCAGTCACCGAAGCAAGCCGGTGCCGCAGCACGGCTGCGATGTCTTCGGCATCGTCGAATCCGCGTGCGCGCACGAGGCGTGGCAGCAGCGCATCGACGTCATGATGGTTGGCTTCAGCTCGACGCAGCTCGGCAGCCAGTGGCCCGAAGGCGTCGGACTCGGTCGCGGCGATGGCATCCGACTCAGGGAGGCCCGATGCGTGAAGCAGCGTCGCCCATCGGTCACGTTGTGCGGCGGCTGCGATGGTCTCGTACTCTGCGGCGAGCTGCGCGATCGTGCCCCAAGTTTCTTGCTCGGCAACGAGAGATTCCTGAGCTGAGAGTTCCGCTCCAATACTTTGAAGCACCCCATAAAGAACGTTCCGTCCCGTTGCTCCATCGTCATCAGACGGGTGTGGTCCGCTGTGCAGAGAGTCTGGTCGATCCACAGCCACATACGCCTGGTTCGATTCGCGTCCACGGGTCATCGCAACGTAGAGGTTCTCGCGGGTCATCGACGAATCTACAAGCACATGTGCAGTGTCGGTTGTGACGCCCTGAGCACGGTATGAGGTGACCGCGTATCCCAGCTCCAGGTGCTCGGCTACGTATCCCGCAGGCAGAACGACAGAGCTACCACGGGTGGCCCCGAGTCGTCGAGCGATGACAGCACCATCGGTGCGCACGTCGAGCACGGTCCAGCGGTCACCGTTCCTAACCCAGCCACGCCCCGCAACTAGTCTGCGGTCATTCTTGCGTGTGATCACCGTGTCACCGATCGCTGCGCGGCTGTCATCGTGCAGCGCAGCTTCTCGCGGCCCGTGCACGGTGCCGTCGAGGATTAGATCGGTGCGTGCCCGGCTATTGAGAGCGGCCACTGATTCGTTGGAATCGGAGATTAATATCGAGGATCGCCCCGCTGCCCGGTCCGCTCGCCACGCCTCGTAGGCTGCGTCGACCATTGCCTCCGTCTCACCATCGACGATGCGCGCGTGCGCGTCATAGGCATCTATGGCTTCGGTACGTCCGTGGCGCAGGTCAAGCGAGGAAGTCTTCTCCCAGGAGTGGGTGAAGCGGTGCACGCCGACGAGTTCGGGCACATCGTCGCGGCTGTGCGCGAGCAGCCCGAACGCTCCGCCCGCATCGACCGATTGGAGCTGTGCGTAGTCACCGACCAGCAGCACCTTCGCGCCAGCTGACGCGGCAAGTGCTGTGATGCGGTCGAGCGACAGGGTGCCTGCGAGTGAGGCTTCGTCGAGGATAACGAGCTGTCCGGTAGAGAATCCTTCGCCGGTGGTCAGGTGGTTCTGCCACCACTTCGCTGTGTTCTCGGTTGCGATCCCGAGATCCTGGGCAAGCACCTCCGCCGCACCAGCTGAAGGCGCAAGCCCGACGACAGAACCTGTTCCATGAGTCGACTCCCATGCCCGGCGCAGCGCAAACATTGCGGTCGTTTTTCCCGCACCTGCTGGGCCAACGAGCAGATCGACAACTCGACCCGAGACGGCGATACGAGTAAGCGCTTCGGCTTGGTCCTCACCGAGCACGCGCTTGTCTCGATCAGGCTTACGCGCGAACTTCTCGATCGTCGCCAGCGGTACCGTCGGCGCGGTGAGGTCGCGGCTCAGATCAAGCAAACGGTCTTCGGCTTCGAGCAGCAGGTTCGACGAAAACACGGTTGAGTTCTTCGGTCTGAACACCGACGACTGATCACTGCGCCGAAACTCGACGGGGCTCGAAGCCAGCTCGAACGGCGTCAACCGTAAAGATACTTGCTCGGCGGCATCCACCACGAGCCCAACGAACGCTTCGCGATCCTCCATCGTTGCAAACCGGTAACCCATGGTCTGCCGTGCGGCTTCTGCGGTGAGGTTCCAGCGCCGCCAGGTCGAACGCTTCTCACCAACCGCCGCAACGACGCTCTCGCCAATCGAGCGAATCACATCCAGCGGAATGTCATCGGCGCGGAACAGCAACGGACGATCGTTCGATGCACCCCGCCGCGCCCACGCGGTTGCATCCTCACCCAGGATCGCGCTCGCCCGGTCACGCCATCCAGCGGTCAGATCGGCGAGAGAGTGCAGTGTCTTCTCAGGCCTCGTCGAGAGAGTCGCCTGCGCGCGCAGCTTCATAATCACCGCCGCGCTCGGCCTGTGACCGTGCCGCTCAAGGTATTCCTCAATGAGCTTGTCGGTTTCAACGTCGATGTGGCGCGAGCGGGTCGAGAACTCTGCGGTCAGTGACTCCGGCACCGAGCTGATGGCCCAGCCTGGGTTGCGATTGCGGCCCATCGCTCGAAGTTCCCATTCGACTCCGATTACTCGGGTGAGATGATCGGCGAAGACCGCCTCGTGCAGCTCGGAGATCGCGACCGTGGCAGCGTGCATCGGTCGACTGTCGAGTGACCTCCACTTGTTGTCGAGGACTGTCTGCACTTTGTTGCTGATGACAACGTGCGTGTGCAAGTGCGGATCACCGGAGCGCGAATCATAGTGATCGTAGGCAGTTGCAAGCACGCCTCGCACATCTACCTGCGCAACCGCACCGTCGCCTTCGCTTGCACCGGTGCGAGTGAATGCAACCTCGCGCTCCATGTACGCAACCATCTGCGCAACTGCCGCATGATGCGCCTCCTCGATGAGTGCCTGTGTTCCTGCGTCGGAGATCGCCCAGAGTACGCTTGCGGACTTCGGTATCGAGAATGTGAAGTCGAATCCTGAAACAGCCTTGCGCACACCCCACGCAGCTTCCTCTGCTTCGATGGCCGCAACCGTTTGGCCTCGATCCACCGGAGTCTGCGTTGCATCGAGAGCCTCTACTCGTGCTTGAACTCGCTCTTCGATGGACTTATAGACCGGGTATGCGCGGCCGAGTGGGCCGCGGGTGATTGGATCGCACCCCATACCGACGAGGAGCTGAAGCTGGGCTTCGCTGACTTCATCACCAGACATGATCTGACCGCTTCCGAGCGTAGAAAGCCCGGCGCCCATCCACCGGCCGGGCGGTGTCCCCTCGGCGGAGTAGTAGCGAGTGAGCGGCGTCGTGAGCGACCGGTCTCCGTCTCCGGCCGCGACCGTGCGCAGCAGGTACTTGTACCCGTCTCCGGCGGACATCACCCGCATTGACACCGTCATGGTCGAGCACCTTTCCTTCG
>NZ_JBQDBE010000024.1:0-48679 GCF_052090685.1 Gulosibacter sp.
GCTGATTCCGCCTGCACCGATGCTCGAATACGTTGAGGGCATTTGTGGCTCGGAGGGGGTCAACGCGGAGCCGGGCGTGCTGCCGATGGTGGTCCGTGCTGGCGGTGGTTCGGCACGCGACACACTTTCCTTGCTCGACCAGCTCATCGCCGGAACCGACGGCACGCAGATGGAGTATGAGCTCGCGACGCAGCTGCTCGGTTTCACTTCGGCGGGGCTTCTCAACGACGTGATCAGCGCATTCGCCTCCGGTGATGCTGCCGAGGCTTATGGTGCGGTGGATGCGGTGATCCAGTCCGGTCAGGACCCTCGCCGGTTCGTGGAGGACCTGCTGGAGCGTGTGCGGGACTTTATTATTGTGCGCGCACTGGGCGAGTCCTCGGGGTCGGTACTGCGCGGTGCGGCGCCCGAGGACCTGGAGCAAATGCGGCGGTCGGCCGGTCGCTTTTCACCGCAGGCACTGAGCCAGATGGCCGATGCCGTGAACGACACCCTGACTGAGATGAGCGGGGTTACCACCCCACGCGTGCAGCTTGAGCTGATGGTCGCGCGGATTCTGGTGGCGATGCGCGCGGAGTTTGGCGGTGGCTCGAGTGAGGTTGGCTCGGGCGAGGCGGCGTTGCCCTCAGGACCGGCGTCTCAGCCAGAGCAAGCTGCACCGCGGTCGACGGCTTCTCGAGCAGACACCAGGGCAACTGGCGCACCTCCTGCAGCGACGACACCGAGCACTGCAACGACACCGAGTGCTGCAACGACACCGCCGACCAATACGGCATCGAACGCTCCTGAACCTGCGCCTTCGAGCGCACCTTCCGGCCCCGCGGCCGGTAGCCCGGACGTGCCACAGCCTGCATCGCCGGCTAACCCCGCGGCAGACGCCGCAGCTGCATGGGATGCGGTTGCTCCGGCTGGCGGTGCAACTGCTCCGACACCGGCTGGGTTGGAATCGCAGGAGCGCGCATCCGTTTCGGCTGACGCCGCTGGTCGTCCAAATTCGTCAACAGCGCGTAGCTCGGTTGGTGACAACAATGACCGAGTCATGGCACCAGCTGATCCTGTTCGGCGGTCGACCACGACTGATGATGGCCAGCAGCCTTCCGCAGCGGACAGCGTCGGGTCTGACACACCGGTCTCATCGGGTGTTGACCCCGCGACGGTCGATCTCGGTCGCATCCGGGCTGCTTGGCCTGAGGTGATCGAGCAGGTTGCTCGAATCGGTCAGGCATCTGCCGCGGCCGTGGTCAAACAGGTCGAACCGATTGAGTACGAGGACGGTAAATTGCGGGTTGAACTGCCAAATCGCGGAACCTCAGAGCAACTCCGTCGCGGCAGCGAACAACAGAACGCACCGGGTCAGCACCTGAAGGCGGCGCTCCAGCAGGTCTTCGGTTTCGAGATCATGATCTATCCGCGAGTGCGCCGAGCGGATTCGCCCGCACCAAGCGAGCAGGGCGCACCGCCCGCTGATCCGGAGCGCCACCGAGCCGGATCCGGCCCGACGCCCCCAGCTGCTGCTGCAGCCACCTCGGCACCTGATTCGGCTTCGGCTGCTCCGGTACGGGGGACTGGCGCGGGACCGACGCCGGCTGCTGCAGCCCCCGACCTCACATCCCCGGTACCTTCCGAGCCTGCGTCGTCTGGCTCTTCCGGTCCCGCGTCACCTGCCTCCGACGAACGCACGTCGCCCGCCCCTTCCGAACCGACATCCCCCGCACCCGACGCGAAGGTCGCGACTTGGGATGTCGTGGCTATTCCTGGTTCGGAGGATGGGCCGGGATCCGGTTGGGACAAGTACGCGACCGAAACAAACGCATCACAGGGTGGCGCGACCGATCCCGGACCGGCACGGTCGGGCGTGGCCGAACCTGGAGCCTCAGTATCAGGAGCCACTGAACCTGGGACGGCAAGGTCTGGAATCACCCGACCTGGAACGGCACAAGACGGCGACCTCCACTCGGCAACGAGCACAACAGGTAGCAGCGGCGACCGCAGCACTAATTCCGTTCCCGCGGTGGCGTCATCCAGCGATTCTGCCAGCCAAGGTTCCGCTGCCGGCACGGCCCGAGTAGCGTCCCCGCAATCACAAGCTCCGGAACGCATCCCGGAAGTGATTGCCGCGAAGGAAGCAGCGGTGCTCAACCAGGCGCCAGGAGAAACAGCATCCGCGAACTCGACCGCAGCATCCACACCCAAGCTCGCACCGGTGCCGCCGCCGCGACATCCTGCGCTCGTGGGCGGAGTGGCACGATACGGCGAATCGGTGATTCGCGAACGGCTTGGCGCGCGGTTTGTCGGCGAGGAACTGATTGAAGAAGTGATGGCGGAGGCGCCGATGGATCCTGCGGATATTCCGCCGGACGACTTTGAGGCACCGCCGGAGGAGTACTAGATGTATGACGGAGTGGTCCAGGAACTGATTGACGAACTCGGTCGGTTGCCTGGCGTGGGGCCGAAGTCGGCTCAGCGGATTGCTTTTCACATTGTGCAGACGCAGACCTTTGACGTATCGCGGCTGGCCAAGGTGCTGTTGGAAGTGCGCGAACGCGTGCGGTTCTGCGAGCACTGCGGGAACGTTTCGGAGTCTGAGGTCTGCAATATTTGCAGTGACCCCGAACGTGACCGGACGCTGATCTGCGTGGTCGAGGAGCCCAAGGACGTCGCCGCGATTGAACGCACTCGCTCGTACGAGGGGCTGTACCACGTACTCGGGGGCGCGATTTCGCCGATTGATGGGATCGGGCCTGATCAGCTCAATATTCGGGGGCTCATGCCGCGGCTAGAAACCGGGGAGGTTGCCGAAGTAATTATTGCGACTGACCCGAACCTGGAAGGCGACGCCACTGCGAGCTACCTCTCTCGGCTCTTGGCTGCCGTTGGCGTCTCGGTGTCTCGGCTCGCGTCTGGCCTGCCGGTGGGTGGCGACTTGGAGTATGCGGATGAGGTTACCCTCGGCCGGGCATTTGCCGGTCGGCGGTTGATTGGGAGCTGATTGGGAGCTGATTGGGAGCTGTTGGCAGTTGAGCGGCCGCCGTTTGGCCGTAGTTCGGCTGCCGACTGGGAGCTGGATGGCGGTTGATTGCGCACCGGCTGCCGGGCTGAGCTGGGCTGCCAGAATTGGCGTGCCGGCGGTGCCAGGGGGTGTATGCACCTTATGGGGTTGCCGTATCCGCCAATAATGTGAGCGCGCACTGAACCTGCTTTGCTTGGCGTGTGGTTTGTCCTGGGAATGCTGCCAGAATTGGCGTGCCGGCGGTGCCAGGGGGTGTATGCACCTTATGGGGTTGCCGTATCCGCCAAAAATGTGAGCGCGCACTGAACCTGCTCCGTATGCACGGGTGGTCTGCCCATATCGCCGGACCCGCCCGCAAGTTTGGACTGCCCGGAATCCCGACCAGAACTTCTCAACCCTCACGCCGGGCTCGGTCACGCCGAGCCCTGGCTGCCTGGCGGTCGCGCACAGTGAAACGCCGGTGCGCGTCACGACGGATGATCGTCAAAATGTCCTGCCCCGCCTTATCCATTGAATACATCACATCCGAATAGGTAAGCCGGACGGGCATGTATCCGAGCGCAGCAAGTCTGCGGTCACGGAAACGATCCTTCCGCTGCTCGTCCCATCCGGCATGGTGCGCAAAGCTATCGATCTCGACGACGAGTGATTGGCCAATGAGAAAATCGACACGGCCCACTCCCGCGATTCTGACCTGCTGCACAAACTTGATGCGGTTACGCATGAGCCACAGTCTGAAAATTGTTTCGGTACCCGACTCGGAATGTTCGGACACCATCCCCAATACGGAAGCACCTTTCGCGCCAGCATGCTCAGCCACATGGCGCAGCGCCCGGAGGGATAACAGCTCGTTATTCAGCGCAGAATCGGCCAGCACTATTGCAGTATCGCGAGGACACATCAGCATCGACACCAAAAGCGCAGTTTCAACCGGGTCAACGCTTTTATTGACTCGCAGGTTTCGAATATTCGATAGCTCAACACCGACAAGATCTGGCTCACCGTTAATTTGAATGAGCCTGAGTCGGTTTCGTCGGTGCGTGCGTACGTGAATCGGTTGCTCAGGAGGAGTCCAGACTTTGTGAAGCTGTAGTGCCGCGGGGCCAGACAATACGCCGCCGGATTTCACGGCCCGCAAAACCGCTTGATTGGCTCCAGCGGATGCGTACCAACCGTGTCGGATCCGGGTGAGCGCCTGGTTCTTGAGCAGGTGACGGATCTGTGTTTGGGATGCGCAGGATTCGAGCAATTGCGCATAGCTGACGACGCCAAAATTGGCGCGAAGCAGTTCGTTGAGTTTGTCCACATGCGGGATTGGACACCAGACTGCGGGGTGGATGCTCGGGCGGCAGTTTGCGGTGTGGATAAGGGGATATTCACAGGGGAGACGTCAGACATTCGGTGGGTGGTGGGAGAGGAGTGGGCACTGTGAGCTGCGCTGGGCTGTGTTTGCCGTGCTGGGCTCGGTTCCCTGAAATTTTTGGCGTGCCAGAAGCCCCTTGAGGTGCATATACTCCCTGGGAACACTGGCACGCCAATTCTGGCAGCGGTGGCTAGGCAGCGGCGAAGCCGGCGGGGCAGGCAGAGCTGGCTCCTCCCGGACCGACCTGAACAGCTGGACGTGGCTGGCCAGTAAGTCAGCGCCGCTCCAGGGTGCTGCCGGAGTCTTGTTCCCTGAAATTTTTTGACGTGCCGGAAGCCCCTTGAGGTGCATATGCTCCCTGGGAATACCGGCACGCCAAATCTGGCAGCCTCGCAAACACAAGCCAGACGCCAGGCAGGACAGATTTGGTGTGCGCAGAGATTTTTGGTGGCTGTGGCGGCCCCATGAAGTGCGTATACCCCTTGGCGGCGCCGGCACGCCAATTCTGGCAGCGGTGGCCTGGCAGCGGTGGCCGGGCGAGGTGGCCGGCCGAAGCGGGTGAAGCTGGCAGCGGTGAAGCCGGCGGGGCCAGCAGGGCAAGCAGAGCTGTGCTGGCAGAGGCAGACAGGCGGGGCGGCGGTGACTGCGAACCGGGAGCCGACTAGACTTGCTCGAGGGCCGCATCCGTGTGCCCAGACCACCTACCGGGAGTGAGGGTTTGTGAGCCTCATCGTGCAGAAGTATGGCGGCTCTTCCGTCGCCGACGCCGAGAGTATTCGGCGGGTTGCAAAGAGAATTGTTGATACGAAGCGGGAGGGGCACGACGTCGTTGTCACGGTGTCCGCAATGGGGGACACCACCGACGATCTCGTCGACCTCGCGCAGCAGATCACACCGATTCCCGACCCCCGCGAATTCGACATGCTCGTCACCACCGGTGAGCGCATCTCGATGGCACTGCTCGCAATGGCCATCAAGTCCATTGGCTACGACGCCCGTTCATACACCGGCAGCCAGGCCGGCATGATTACCGACGCCAAGCACGGTGATGCCCGCATCGTTGATGTGACGCCGATCCGGGTGCGCGAAGCACTCGACGAAGGTGCCATCGCTATCGTCGCCGGGTTCCAGGGCTTCAACCGCGACACTCGCGACATCACCACGCTTGGTCGCGGCGGCTCTGATACCACGGCCGTGGCGCTCGCGGCGGCGCTCAAGGCAGACCGCTGCGAAATCTACAGCGATGTCGACGGCGTCTTCACCGCCGACCCGCGCATCGTTCCGCAGGCGAAAAAGCTCGACTATATTTCGAGCGAAGAAATGCTCGAACTTGCCGGTAGCGGCTCCAAGATTCTGCACATCCGTGCCGTTGAGTACGCTCGCCGGCAAGGCGTCACCCTGGTCGTCCGCTCGTCGTTTTCAAATGGGGCCGGCACCGTTGTTTACAACCCAAATTCCAAAGAGGAGGACCAAGTGGAAGAAGCCACCATTGCCGGTGTCGCCCACGACCTGAGCCAGGCGAAGATCACCGTGGTGGGGGTCCCGGATGTTCCGGGTTCGGCCGCGGCGCTCTTCAACATCGTGGCGCAGCAGGGCGCGAATATCGACATGATCGTGCAGAACGTGCAGACGCAGAATGACGGGGTCACCGACATTTCCTTCACGCTGCCCAAGACTTCGGCACAGACGGTATTGCGCGCGCTCGAAGCGCAGAAGGAAGAGCTCGACTACGAGTCCATTCGGTTCGACGACCAGATCGGCAAGGTGTCGCTCGTCGGCTCCGGGATGCGCACCAACATTGGTGTGTCGAAGACGCTCTTCGACGCGCTCTCTAAGGCGAGCATCAATATCGACATGATTTCAACCTCCGAGATCCGCATTTCGATTGTCACCCGCGCTGACCTGGTTCCGCGCGCCGCTCGCGCAATTCACACGGCATTCGGCCTTGATGGCGACTCAGAAGCTGTGGTCTACGCTGGCACGGGTCGCTAGCGTCACGCCCAAAGCGAACCGAGGGTATCCGCGGCCATCTCTGGCGCGGTACCCTTGAACATCACGCGCGAATGCGCATCCGAGCCACCGCTGATCCGTCGAAGGGTGGCCGCATCCCGCCCCGAAGGAGTTCCCCGAGTATGACTGCCCAGTTCACCGTTGCTGTTGTTGGTGCAACCGGCCAGGTAGGTGGCGTCATGCGCCGTCTGCTGGCAGAGCGCGAGTTCCCGATTGGGAAGATTCGGTTCTTTGCCTCGGCCCGTTCGGCCGGAAAGCAGCTCGAATTCAAGGGCGAGCAGATCACGGTGGAAGACACCGAGACGGCAAACCTCGAGGGTATCGACATTGCACTCTTCTCCGCCGGTGGCGCCACCTCGCGCGCGCAGGCAGAGAGGTTCGCCGCCGCTGGCGCGGTGGTCATCGACAACTCTTCCGCGTGGCGACTCGACCCCGAGGTGCCGCTCGTGGTCTCCGAAGTGAACCCCGCTGACATCGCGAATCGCCCCAAGGGCATCATCGCGAACCCGAACTGCACGACGATGGCCGCGATGCCCGTCCTGCAGCCGTTGCACGACACCGCGGGCCTCAAGCGCCTCGTGGTTTCGACCTTCCAGGCGACTTCGGGTTCCGGTCTCGCGGGTGCCCGCGAGCTTTCGGGTCAGATCCTTGCGGGCGCGGCCCAGGGTGAGGATGCGCTGCTCGAGCTCGTCGAGGATGGCTCGGCTGTCGAGCTCCCCGAGCCGCAGAAATACGTCCACCCCATTGCCTTCAACGTGGTCGCCCAGGCTGGCGACTTCGTGGATGATGGCAGCGGCGAGACTGACGAGGAACAGAAGCTCCGCAACGAGTCGCGCAAGATTCTGCACGCGCCTGACCTGCTCGTCGCCGGTACCTGTGTGCGCGTACCCGTGTTCACAGGCCACTCGCTCACGATTCACGCCGAGTTTGAGAAGGACATCACCCCGGAGCAGGCCACCGAGGTGCTCGCTGCCGCACCCGGCGTCGAACTCGTGGATGTACCGAGCCCGCTCCGGGCCGCCGGTGCCGACCCGAGCCTGGTTGGCCGCATCCGTACCGACCAGTCCGCGCCAGAGGGCAAGGGGCTCGTGCTGTTTGTCTCGAATGACAATCTGCGCAAGGGTGCCGCGCTCAACACCATCCAGCTTGCGGAGCTGGTGGCGAAGGAACTCAGCGCCGTAGCGGTTTAGTCGTGCGTAGGCGCAGTGCCGCAGCGGTGCGGGCACTGCGTCTACATAAGGCCAACGCACGCGCCGACATCACGCCGAACAAACCATAGGGAATGTTGTCCTAGACTGTTCGGGTGACGAATCCGAAGATTTATGACGCTGTCCTGATTGGTGGCGGTGTGATGTCGGCAACGCTGGCCACACTCCTCAATGAATTCGAGCCCGATTGGTCGATTAAGATCATCGAGCGCCTCGACGACGTGGCGCAGGAGTCTTCTGACCCGTGGAATAACGCCGGAACGGGCCACGCAGCCCTGTGCGAGTTGAACTACACGCCCGAAAAAGACGGCAAAATCAACATCACCAAGGCGCTCACCATTAATGAGCAGTTCCAGGTGTCGCGTCAGCTCTGGGCAACGCTCGTTGAGCGTGGCGATCTGCCCGAGCCAAAGAAGTTCATTAACCCGGTCCCGCACATGACCTTTGTGACCGGTGAAAAGAACGTCGACTTCCTCCGTCGCCGCTACGAGCTGCTCAAAGACCAGCCGCTTTTCGCGACGATGGAGTACTCGGAAGACCCCGCAAAGATTTTTGAGTGGGCACCTTCTCTAATGGTTGGCCGGGCGAAGGACGAAGTGGTCGCCGCAACCAATGTGCCACAGGGTACCGACATCAACTTTGGCGAGCTCACTCGTCAGCTCATCCAGAACTCGATCAACAAGGGTGCCGTGGTTCGTCTGGGTACCGAGGTGATCGACCTGCGCCAGCGCCCCGACAGCATTTGGCAGGTCGCCACCCAGGTGCGCAGCGGAGCCAACAAGGGCCAGCGGAACGTCACCCACGCACGGTTCGTGTTCGTCGGTGCCGGTGGTGGCGCGCTCAACCTGCTGCAGAAGTCAGGTATTGACGAGGTCAAGAGCTTCGGCGGTTTCCCTATTTCCGGGCAGTTCTTCCGCACCGACAACCCAGCGATCGTTGAACAGCACCAGGCCAAGGTGTACGCGATGGCCGCGGTGGGCGCCCCGCCGATGTCGGTGCCGCACCTCGACACCCGAGTCGTCAACGGCAAGAAGTCACTGCTCTTTGGCCCCTATGCGGGCTTCAACACGAAGTACCTCAAGCAGGGCTCCCTGCTCGACATGTTCAAGGCACTGCGCCTCGACAACATCCCCACCTACCTCGGCGTGGGCGCAACCAACCTGGATCTCGTGACCTACCTCGCGGGGCAGCTCGCCGCATCCGATGACAAGAAGTTCGAGGACCTCGCGGACTTCATGCCCGAGGCGAACAAGGAAGACTGGCGCCTCATCACCGCCGGTCAGCGCGTGCAGGTGATGAAGAAGGGCCCGGACGGCAAGGCCGTGTTGCAGATGGGTACCGAGGTGGTGTCGAAGGCTGACGGTACGATCGCGGGGCTGCTCGGTGCGTCCCCTGGCGCGTCGATTGCACCGGATGTACTGATCAAGCTCGCGCTGCGCTGCTTCCCCGAGAAGTCAGCGGAGTGGGAAGAAAAGATCAAGCAGCTTGTCCCGACGTATGGGCAGCTGCTCAACGAGGATGCGTCGTTGGCGAAGCAGGTCCAGAACGAGACCGCGCAGGTGCTTGGTCTCACGCTTGTCCCTTAGCTCTATGTTGAGGATGCTCGGCCTCACCTGGAGTGCGGCATGACGACTCCGTTTGTGGTCGGTATTGCGGGTGGCTCGGGCAGTGGCAAGACTGCGCTTGCCCGTTCCCTCGCGGAGCGGTTTGGCGAGGATGCGGCGCTCATCTTTCACGACAATTACTACTGTCGTCGGGATGAACTCAGCTGGGATGAGCGCGCGGGGATCAACTACGACGAACCCGCAGCCTTCGAGACCGCGCTGCTTGTCGAGCATCTTGACCGGTTGATCGCGGGCAATGCGGTGGACGTGCCGGTGTACAACTACGCCGAGCACAATCGCTCCGACGAGACGATCCGCACCGAGTCGCGGCCGATCATCCTGATCGAAGGCGTGCTCGTGCTGCACGAAGAAGCTTTGCGAAGCCGCTTCGATCTCAAACTGTTCGTTGAAACGGATGCCGATGTGCGCATCCTGCGCCGTATCAAACGCGATGTGCTCGAGCGGGGACGCACGATCGAATCGGTGGAGTCCCAGTATCTCGCGACGGTGAAACCGATGCACGAGCGGTACGTGGAGTCCTCGAAAACCTGGGCCGACATGATCATTCCCGAGGGTGGCTACAACCGAGTCGCCCTCGAGACGATCGCGGGCGGGCTCGTCGCGAATGTCGAGAACCTCGCAAAGCGCGGCTAATTGAAAAGGAACCGAACGTGGCCAAGCTGTACTTTCGCTATGGAGCGATGAACTCGGGCAAATCCACCGTGCTGCTGCAGACGGCGTTCAATTACGAAGAGCGCGGGCACAGGGTGCTGCTTGCGAAGCCCGTGATCGACACTAAGGGTGCCGACTCAATTGCCTCCCGTCTCGGGATGGAGCGACTCGTCGACTTCTTGATTGGCGAAGACGATGACCCTCGTGAGCAGTTTCATGCACTGATCGGCGATTCGCGGCTGTCATGTTTGCTTGTGGATGAGGCGCAATTCTTGAGTGCGGCGCAAGTCGATGCCCTGTTTCGGATCGCGGTGCTCGACGGGATTCCGGTGCTCTGCTACGGCATCCGGACCGATTTTCAGACGGTCGCGTTCCCCGGCTCTCGGCGCCTACTTGAGATCGCGCACTCGATCGAGGAACTCAAAACAATCTGTCGCTGCGGACGCAAAGCGATCATGAACGGTCGGGTTGTCGGCGGGAAGTTTATTTTTGACGGTGACCAAGTCGCGATTGACGGGCAGGATGTCACGTACGAGTCCCTGTGTGGGCAATGCTATTTGCGAGAGTCTGGTGGGCGGCTCGCGAGTGATGTGGTGCGCGGCTAGGGCGTTTCGGAGGCGAGGTTCGGGTCCCGGCGGTGCCTAGCGCCGCCGGATGCTCTCTGAAATCAGGTGCGCATGTTCGAGTAGCAGGCGTCCCAGCGTGGGACGACGCTCTGCCGCGAAGCGGGGCTCGATCCCAGTGAGACTGAGTGCCCACGCCGGTTGGCCAGCGGCGTCGAAGATCGCGGCGCCCATACCCCAGCTGCCTTCGACAATGAGCCCGGGGTTGACCGCGTATCCCGTTTGCCGGGTCTCGGCGATCTTTTCGTGAATCCGAGCGGGCGCGTGCTGCTCGCCGTATTCGGTTTCGAGTGCCGCGGTCTCAAGATAGCGGTCGATCCACCCGTCCTTCATAAACGAGAGGATTGCGATGCCCGCTGAAGCAACTCCGAGCGGAAATCGCTTGCCTTCATAGAGCACGAATGAGCGAATGGGGAAGCTGCCGTCGCTTCGCAACAGACAGACCGTCTCGTTCCCGCGTCGTGCGGAAAGAAAGGCGCTCTCACCCGTCGCGAAGGCCAACGCATCCACGTGCTCGCGCGCGGACTCGGTGATGTCGTAGCGTTCGGCGGCGACCGAGCCGATCAGGTAAATCTCTGGGCCGAGAAACCAAAGCCCAGTTCGCTGATCTCGGTCGACGAACCCCTGTTCGGTGAGTGACGCCAGAAGCCGATGCGCGGTCGGTCGGGAAAGCCCTGCCATGCGGGCGAGCACACTCGTGCCGGCGCCCTCGGGCATCGTCGTGCTGAGGGCTCGCAGTAGACCGGTGATTCGGCCAACCACTTGAGTTCCCGGTGTCGAGGAAGCACCCTTCGAAGCGTTCATAATATGGACGTTACACGAATGGTTGCTCATCTAGCGAGCAATAGTGTGCTGCGCGTTGTCCGTACTGCAGCCTTGGCATTAGGTTTGCCCGGAAGTGGTCGAGAAAAAGAGCGGTGACCACTAGACGGACAATGGAGCGATAATGAAGTCGAAACAATTTGCCAGCGCGGCGGAAGCGCTCTCGGATCTCGTGCACGACGGTATGACGATCGCGGTGGGTGGCTTTGGGCTCTGCGGCATCCCGAGCAATCTGATCAGCGCACTGCGCGACACCGGCGTGAAGGACCTGACGATCGTGTCCAACAACATGGGCGTTGACGGAAAAGGGCTCGGTCTACTCCTCGAAAACCGGCAGGTTTCGAAAGTGCTGTCCTCATACGTGGGCGAGAATAAGCTGTTTGCGCAGCAGTACCTTGATGGCGAACTCGAGGTCGAGTTTGTCCCACAGGGGACACTCGCCGAACGGCTGCGGGCGGGTGGTGCCGGCATCCCCGCGTTCTACGCACCGACCGGTGTCGGTACACCGATTGCCGAGGGCAAACCGGAAGCCGAATTCGATGGCCAACGAGTCATTCTGGAGCGGGGAATCGTTGCCGATCTCGCGCTCGTGCGTGCTCATACCTCGGATGCGGAAGGCAATCTCCGCTATCGCCTCACGGCCCGCAATTTCAACCCGCTCGTCGCAATGTCTGGGCTCACAACTCTGGTCGAGGCTGAACACCTCAGCGAGGACTTTCTCGACCCTGAGCGAATCGATACTCCAGGCGTGTTCGTGCAACGCATCGTGCCGGTGCTCAATCGCACGAAAGATATTGAACAGCGCACGGTCCGTGGCCGTGACGAGATGAAAGCAACGGTGTGACCATGTGGACTCGAGATGAAATGGCAGCCATCGCTGCGAGTGAGCTGGCAGATGGACAATACGTGAATCTCGGCATCGGGATGCCGACCCTCGTAGCAAATCACCTCCCCGAGGGTGTAAGCGTGAAACTGCAGAGTGAGAACGGCATCCTCGGCATGGGCCAGTTCCCGTACGAGGGAGAAGAGGATGCGGACCTCATCAACGCGGGGAAGCAAACCGTGACGCTCGTGCCGGGGGCTTCGATCTTCGATTCAGCGACCTCGTTCGGAATGATCCGTGGCGGACACGTGCAGACCGCGATCCTCGGCGCACTGCAGGTGGCCGGCAATGGCGATCTTGCGAATTGGACCATCCCCGGAAAACTCGTCAAAGGAATGGGCGGCGCGATGGATCTTGTCGCCGGCACTCCACGAGTGATCGTGATGACCGATCATGTTGCCAAGAACGGGACTCCCAAGATTGTCGCAGAGTGCGACCTGCCGCTCACCGGTGCTCAGGTGGTGGATCGCATCATCACCGATCGCGCGGTGTTCGATATCAGTGATGGGGAGCTGGTGCTCAAACGTATCGCACCGGGACACGACGAGGCAGAGCTTCGCGCGTGCACGGGTGCAGAATTCAGTGTCGAGCTGGAAGGACAGAACTTATGACCGCATTGATCGTGGGGTACGCACGGACCCCATTTACCAAGTTCACCGGGCAACTCGCGGCACAGCCCGCAACCACGCTCGGCGCCCACGCAGCCTCGGCGGCTTTGCGCAGGGCAGGCGTTGCCCCAGAGCAAGTAGATCAGCTCGTCGCGGGGCAGGTCTTGCAAGGCGGTGCGGGGCAAAACCCGGCGCGGCAAACCGCGGTCGGCGCAGGCATTCCTCTCACCGTGCCCGCGTTCACGCTCAATGCAGTGTGCTTATCCGGCGTCGAAGCGGTGTCGCAGGCCGTTCGACTCATTAATGCCTCCGAGGCGGATGTGGTCGTTGCGGTTGGGCAGGAATCAATGTCGCTCGCTCCGCATGTGATCTCAATGCGGGCCGGCACGAAATACGGCGAGGCCACACTCACCGACTCCGTGGACCATGACGGACTCACCGATGCCTTCGAACGCATTGCTATGGGCGAACTGACCGAGTCTTCGAACGGCCCATTAGGGCTCACCCGCGAGCAGCAGGATGCGTTCGCGGCCCGGTCACACGAGCGCGCCGCCGCATCCGAAGAGTTTTTTGCGGGCGAAATCGAGCCGTTCACGGTGACCTCGCGCCGCGGCGACAGCGTCGTGAGCGCCGATGACGGCATCCGCGCGGATACGACGACCGAATCGCTCGCGAAACTTCGACCGGCATTCGCGGCACAGGGAACGATCACGGCAGGCAATGCCTCGCAGATCACCGATGGTGCGGCCGCGGTCGTGATCGCGAGCGAAGCCGCAGTCGAGCGGCTCGGACTCAGCGCCCTCGCGCGCATTGAAGCCACCGCATTCGTGGCGGGGCCGGATGTGTCGCTGCAGAGCCAGCCCTCGAATGCGATTCGGGCGGCGCTCAAGAAGGTCTCCGCGGGCGTCGACGAGCTCAGTGCGGTGGAGATTAATGAGGCGTTCGCGGCAGTTGGCGTGCAGTCCGCTGCTGAGCTCGGGATCAACCCGGAAATCGTCAACCCACACGGTGGTGCGATCGCGCTCGGCCACCCCATCGGTGCCTCGGGCGCACGCATCGTAGGAACACTCGCGCGCCACCTCGCCGAAATCGGATCGGGATCGCTCGGCGCTGTGGGAATCTGCGGCGGCGGTGGGCAGGGGAGCGCTGTGTTGGTTCGAGCGCTGTGATGCTACTGAGCCACAGACCTAACGCAACCGCGGCGCTTCAATCGCGGGGCACGCATCCATAATCACGTCGAGACCCGCCGCCTTGGCGCGCTCCGCGGCTGCCTCATCAATCACCCCAAGCTGCAACCAGACCGCTTTCGCACCAACCTCGATGGCTTGGTCGACGATCGCACCAACTCGTTGCGAATTCACGAAGCAGTCGACCACATCCACCGGCTCCTGGATATCGGCGAGTCGTTGAAAGCCCGGCTCGCCGTGCACCGTTTCGCCCTTCTGGTTGACCGGAACAATGGTCATCCCAAGCTCGTCGCGCAGGAACTTCGAGACCCCCACCGCAGCTCGCGCCGGGTTATTCGACAGGCCGACCACCGCCCAGCGGGCCGGAGTGGTCAGGAGCCTGCGGATGACTTCAGGGTCATTGGAATGTGCCATCCCGTCACGCTAACAAGCGCACCCGAGAGACGCCGCCACAGAATCCCAGCTGACTACCATCCCTTGAACCAGGATGCGTGCATAGGCTGATCGGGTAAGCCCAGTGCGGGTGTCTAGGTGAAGGGGATTCTCATGGCCGAAAACGGCGAGCCACAGTTCGAACGAGTCGATGCCGAGAGCGTCCAAATCGAGGGCACGACACTGACCGTCGGGCGACTCGTGCATGCGCCGGCGTCCGTGATCTTTGCCATCTTGCAGGACCCCACCCAGCACGCCGAGCTCGACCCGAAGGAGATGAATCGCGCGCCGCAGTCGGATTCCTCCGACCCCATCACCGGTGTTGGCGATGAATTTACCCTCAATATGTACGCCGAATCGCAGGGTGGTGACTATCGAATTACCAATGTCGTGACGAAATTCGAGGAGGAAGTCACGATCGGTTGGCAGCCGCGAACTGAAGGCTATGACAAGCCATTCGGCCACCAGTGGACCTGGGATCTCGAACCCGAAGATGACGAATCGACTTATGTCACGCTGACTTACGACTGGGACGACATCACGAATGAAAAGTTCCTTGCAACTCAGAAGTTCCCGCTCTTCCCGATCGACTCCTTCAAAGCATCCGTCGCGGCGCTAGCCGAGCTGGTCGAAGACGAGAACGGCGATGACGATGAATTTGAGGAATTCTGAGTTGACCAGTGCCAATGTCAACGACGACCCCGACTTAGAAGGTAAGGATGCGCAGTCAGTGACTCTCGAAGGGCTCACCTTGTCGGTGAATCGGCTTGTGCAGGCGCCTGCATCCGAGATCTTCGCTATATTACGGAACCCCTTAAGGCACGCGGAACTTGACCCCAAGGGGATGAACCGCGCTCCGCAAGCGGATTCCTCAGACCTCATCGGGGCTTTGGGTGACGAGTTCACGCTGAATATGTTCGCGGAGTCCGAAGGTGGCGACTACGTGATGAAGAACATCGTCACGCGCTACGAGCGGGACTCCGCGATTGCTTGGAAGCCGCAAAGCGAACCGCGCGATATGCCGCTCGGCCAGCAGTGGACGTGGCTGGTTGAGGCCGTCGACGACGCCTCAACCTCGGTGACGCTGGTCTATGACTGGGAAGACATCACCGAGGAAGAGTGGCTCGCGAATAACACGTTCCCGCATTTCCCGATTGAGACGTTTACGGAATCGGTCGCGGCGCTCGCGTCGGCTGTTGAGCGCGCTTAGCGTCCGCAATTGCGCCGAGAGCGGTGAAAGAGATGATTGTGGACGCTAGCGTGCTTCCCGACTGGGTGAAGAGAACGAAGGCGGGAAGGCTGTGAACCACCGACTGCTCAGTTTGACTGAGCTGAATCAGCTCTCTTTCAGATCGCAAATCTCCGCTTTCTGATTCGAAATGGGGTCACCTCACAACATTCGCGGCCGGGCAGTGCTGCCTCGCACCAGGACCGGGGAATCGATAAGAGACTCAATGGGGTGTTTTGGGCTGTCCGAAATCCGAGTCACTGCAGTGCGAATGACGGCTTCTGCGAGCGCTAATGGGTCTTGATGAGCGGTCGTGAGGTCGATGAACGAAAGCTGCGATGACCGGATATTGTCATACCCCGTAATCGAGACTTCATTGGGAACAAGGATTCCGAGCCGGCGCAACTCTTGCATTGCTCCGTGCGCCGCTTGGTCATTGCTGCAGACAAGGGCAGTGGGCAGTGAACCGTGCGAATTGAGTAGCGACTGAGCCACCTTGGCCCCGGCCGTTTCCGTGTACCCATCGAGCATGTTGATAATCCGTTGGGTTAGCCCTGAAGAACGCATGCCCGCGCGGTAGCCTTCTAGTCGCGGTTTGGCTTCAAACATTTGCGGGCCATGCAGGTACACAATTTCTTTGTGCCCCAGCTCAGCGAGATGTTTGACGAGCCGAGCAATGCCTTCAGCTCCTTGGGATCGCACAGTGTCGAATCCGGATACCGAGAAGTCTCTGCCGACGACAACGATTGGAATTCCGAGGGCAGCTCTCTCAATGTCGGCTGGATTCGCAACTGGAGCGATAAGTACGATTGCCTCGCACGAATACCCAGCGAGCTCATCGATCGCGGCGAGTTCGGGATGTTGTTTAGTGGCGGTGGTAGTCACGACAGTGAACCCAGAGTCCTTTGCGGTGCCGTGCATCCATTGGATGATGTCGAGGTCGGCAAGGTGTTCTGGGCTGAAAACGACTCCAATGAGCTTGGTTGAAGCGCGTCTAAGCGTCTGCGCCGCCGTGTTGGGTCGATACCCCAAATGATCCGCGACTTCAAAAATGCGGCGGCGTGTCTCATCGCTGATGCCGGATTTTCCACGGAAGGCGATTCCGACTGCTTCGCGGGATACTCCGACTGCTGCTGCCACGTCAGCCATAGTGACGCGACGTTTCGTCGACTCCAAACCCATCGGTTTCCTTTGTCTGGGGGCTCTTGTACTAAGAGACTATCTTCGCGCACTTGTTTGCATCCGTTTCGTGCTCGGAGCGTTGATTCGAGGACGTTTGGGAGCGCCGAATTGGTGAGGGGGACGTGCGCACCGAGCTTTCCTCACTAATCGTTCGCATCGTGATGCGAACGCATCAAATAGATGACTTGCACGTGCAACTTGCACGTGCAATCATGGACCCAGTCGAGCTGCTATCCGATGTGACGTCGCGCTTGACTGCATCGACCATGCAAGAACGCAAAGGAGCGTCCATGTCCCATAAACGACCGATCTCAACAACTACAAATATTCTTCTTCCGCCGTTGGGAAAGGGCGCCTATAACCGAAGGCTTGGATGGGTTGCGGTGATTGCAACGTTCGGTGGCCTGCTATTCGGTTATGACACCGGAGTGCTCAATGGAGCGCTTTCGTTCATGTCCGACTATTTCGGTCTGAGCGCGTCACAAGAAGGGCTCATCACATTCACCCTCCTAATCGGTGCCGCGATTGGTGCCTTTGTAGGCGGACGAATTTCGGATGCTATTGGCCGACGGAAATTCATTCTTGTCCTCGCAATCCTGTTCTTCGTCGGGGCAGTCGGCTGCGTTATCGCTCCAAACTTGGAAGTGCTTCTCGTGTTCCGAGTCGTGCTCGGTCTAGCGGTTGGTGGAGCTTCGGTGACCGTCCCTGTGTTCCTCGCTGAAGTCTCACCTTTCGAGCGTCGTGGGTCGCTCGTGTCACTGAATGAGTTGATGATCGTCGGGGGCCAGTTCTTAGCTTTTCTCTTCAACGCAATCATTGGCAATATTTGGGGTGCCCATGGTGAGGTGTGGCGCTACATGCTGGCTATTGCGATTCTGCCGGCGATCGTGCTTTTCTTCGGCATGCTCCGAATGCCGGAAAGTCCCCGCTGGCTCATGGCACAGGGGCGACGTGAGGAAGCGCTTACAGTCTTGAAAACTATGCGCAGTCCGGAACGCGCGGAAGCGGAACTGGATGAGATCGAAGTGCTCGTTGACAACGAACTGAAACAGAAAACCATCACATGGAGTGAAATCTTCAAGACGCGTTGGCTGCGACGATTGCTGTTCATCGGCGTTGGGTTGGGCATGGCACAGCAGCTCACAGGTATTAACTCCATGATGTACTACGGCACGCAGGTGCTTGAACAGGCGGGCTTCTCGCGCGACTCGGCACTGACCTTCAACGTGCTGAACGGTGTAATTAACGTGACGGCGACACTCGTCGCAATCGCAATCGTCAACCGCATCAATCGGCGCACACTGCTCATTGTCGGTTTCAGCGGGCTCATAACTGCCCACTTGCTTACGGGCATTGTTGGAAACTTTATGCCGGAGGACAACCCCGCTCGGCCGTGGCTGCTGCTCGTCTGTATCCTGGCGTTCATCTTCATGATGTCAGGGTCGATTGGTGCGCTGGCGTGGCTGATGGTCTCCGAGCTCTTCCCTCTCGAGGCGCGTGGGCGCATGATCGGCGCAACCGTGCTCATGCTGTGGCTAACGAATGCCGTCGTCTCGTATTTCTTCCCAATTTTGATCGAAGCACTCGGCTTCGGCACCTTCTGGGTTTTCGCGGCCATCGGAGTTCTGTCGTTGATCTTTATAGTCACCAGCGTGCCAGAGACCCGCGGTCGCACACTCGAGCATCTTGAAGAAAAGTTCCGAGCCCAGTGGGGCGAGTAAGTCCCGTCCGGGAACAGATTACTAAGGAGTATCAGTGAGCAAGAATCTGTCGAAGCAAACACCTCGAATTGCGATCGTTGGAAGCGGTCCGTCGGGATGCTACATGGCACAGTTTCTTCGTAAGCATTGGGATAACGCGAGCATCACAATCTATGACCGCGATGAACATCCCTATGGGTTGATGCGCTACGGGGTTGCCCCGGACCACCTGGGTACTAAGGGCATCGCAAAGCAGTTCGACCGCCTATTTGAACGTGAAGGAGTCCGGTTCATTGGTAGTACTGAGGTAGGCCAAGACTTATCCATGGACGAACTGCGAACGCAGAACGACGTAGTTGTACTTGCCACGGGTTTGTGGGGGGATCGCTTGGTCGACGGCTTCCACCGCGAAAACGGATCTCCGCAGCTGCCCGGAATATACGGGTCCGGTGAGCTGACTCGAATGATCAATGGACACCCGCACCGTGACGCAGCATCCATCCGTATCGGAAAGCAAACGATAATTGTCGGGAACGGGAACGTCGCGATCGACCTGGTACGGCTGATACTTCTTCCTCCGGAGAAACTCGCAGAGTTGGGCGTGCCAGGGGACGCGATTGATGCACTCAGCGCCGATGGTCCGGTTGAGCGAATCGATGTCGTCGGCCGTTCAGTCGCGCAGCACGTAAAGTTCGACGTGGCGATGTTACGCGAACTCAGCAATATCCCTGACGTGCGTTTCGTAATCCACGAAGACGAATTGGAACAGGAATCTGCGAATGACGACTCCCAAGAAAAACTAGACGTACTGCACGAGGTTTCCAATCCAGTCAGCGCGGGATCGCGAGAGGTGCATTTCCGCTTCGGCTGGACACCTGACCGATTGCTTGGAACTGAGCGTCTCGCGGGGGCAGTTTTCCGCGACACGGGTGGCACACGTGGAGAACTGTCGCTCGAGGCTGACTCTGTTTGCACTGCAGTCGGCTTCACTGAAGTGAAGACCGATGCACTGCTACGACGTTCGTTCGAAGGCGAGGACACCGATATCAGCGCCGGTGTGTTGGCCGACGGACTCTACTGTGTCGGGTGGTTGCGTCGAGGTCCGGTGGGGACGATCCCTGCCAACCGAGCCGATGCTCGGACAGTCGCGAATCGCATCATTGCAGACGTCGACTCTGGTGCAATTCGGGTCGACACAAGCGGAACCAAGGAATCCGATTTCGCGCTCCCGCAAGATCTTGCGTCGACGGACTTGCTGACAGCGGAAATAGAAGAGTATCTCGGTGAGACTCGACCAACCCGTGAAGTCGTCTTGCTCTACGGAACCGAATCAGGCAACGCGGAGACAGTTGCTGATGTCCTTGTTGAGGAGTTTTCGGATGAGTTCATGATCCGGGCTGTCGACATGACCGACGCAACGATCGCAGATCTGAGCCCAGACCACCTCGCACTCGTCATTTGCTCAACTCACGGCGAAGGGGCACTGCCGTCGAGTGCGGTTCCATTTACCGAACTTCTGGATGCTGAGGCGCCCGATCTTACGAATGTCCGCTACGCCATGTTTGGCATGGGGGACAGCTCATACGAGCTCTACAGCCGCGGTAGCGAGCACATCGACGATCGCCTTTCTCGCCTCGGTGGGACGAGGATGGGAGAGTACGGGCGACATGATGCAGTGGACGGCACACTTCCGAACGACCAAGCGATCAGATGGGGTCGTGGTGTGCTCGAGGCGGAACTGGCGGGTACCTTGAAAGAAGCAGAAGCAAAGGTGCTCGTACACACAACGGGTGCTGATCCGGTCGCACCATCTCGAACCGTGGCCGACCCTGTCGACCAGACCCACCCCACACAGGTCAAGGCCTCCGTCGCAAAAACAGTGGGGCGTGCAGGTAGCAGCCGGATCCCTGCCGATCTGACGTTGCACTACGATCCGTTTTCGTACGCTGACTACGACTATCCGTACGATCTGTTCAAGCGACTCCGTGATGAGGCTCCGGTCTACTACAACGAAGAGCGAGACATCTTCATTATCTCGCGTTACCGCGACGTTCGCGCCTGCTTTGCCGATACCAAGCGGTTCTCGAGTGCCAGAGGTAATGACATCGACGGCACTCACGAGTCCATCGGGCAGGGGTTCCTCGTGACCGTGGATCCACCCCGTCATACCGCACTCCGGGCGGCGATTCGCCGTACATTTTCTGCCAAGGAGATTCTCGCGAAGGAAGATGGCACGCGCGAATATGTGCGTTCGTTGCTTGAACCGTTCTGGGAACAAGGTGGAGGGGATTTCACCGCCGAAGTTGGTTTCCCAGCCGGCGTCGGAATGGCGGTCATGCTGCTGGGACGACCGTTGAGCGATGTACCCGCATTCGTGGACCATATCGAGCGAGAACTCGTACGAGTCGTAGGTGCACCTGGCGTCCCCGAAGACGCCAATGTCGCCGTCGTCGAAACCGAAGAAATGATTGCCGAGCGTTTCGCGGAGCGCAACGCCGAGATCGACGCCGGTATCAACCCCACGGGAACTGACGCCATGACACAGATTATTCTTGCGGTGCACGCTGGCAAGGTGATGCCCGAGGAACAAGTCGGTCTCGCACATCTGGTGCTCGCTGCAGCGAGCGACGCGCCTGCCGCGTTTCTGAGCCAAGTCATCATGTTGCTAGATCGATTCCCAAACCTGCAGCCATTCCTTCATGACAACCCAGACATGATCCCGGCCTTCGTCGAAGAGAGCCTTCGGTACGACACACCAGCTCAAAACGCTTCCCGGCAGACTCTCGAGGACGTGGAGATTGCCGGAACCGTGATTCCTGCGAATTCGCGCGTGACTCTGCTCCAAGGATCGGCGAACCGTGACGAGCGGGTCTACGACAATCCGGATGAGTTCGATATCACCCGGGAGATCACTCCAGCAAATCGGATCATGTCATTCGGAGAGGGCACGCACTCTTGTATGGGAGCCCCGTTTATCAGGCTTACGGCGCGAGTGCTCGTCGAAGAAATCGTAAAAGGTCCCGAAGTCCGCATTGTCGGATTGCCCGAACGGTTCTCGAAACAACTCATTCGCGGGTTCGCGAAGCTTCCCGTGAGGTTTAAATCATGATCCCTTCGAAAATCGCCGTCGCGGATGGCTCCATCCGACTCAACTGGGCGGTGCGTCAAAGCTTCCTCAACTATGTTGAGAGGCTCCCAGATGGCTCCATTCGAGCGGAAGACGGTGCTCGGCGAACGCGTTCGGGTTTCGTGCTTTGTGGTCGCAGGGAAGGGGAAAACCGTTTCGAATTCGACGGCACACTTCGTTTCTCTGGGTATTCCGGCATCCTGAACGTTGAAATGCGTAATCTCTGCGTCGAGTGGTCCGTCGACGGAGGGGAACTCTCGGCAGCCGTAGCGAGATCGCGATACACGCTAGTCCGCTTCACCGATTTCAACTCTGATCTCGACGAAATCCTGCATTCCGAGGACGTCTCGCTCACTGATGACGGTGCAGCCATTCTTGGCGACGTGTATGCCCCGGGAGCCCCGGCGGCTCCCATCCGCATTTCATCCGCACCTTGAATATCTGAATACAAACAGGAAGGCACAACATGCAGTACCGCGACTTTGGGAGAACTGGTTGGAAGGTCAGCGAGATATCATTCGGGGCCTGGCAACTCGGTGGTCAATGGGGTCATGTCGACGATCAAGCCTCCATCCAAGCGCTTCTTGAAGCGTACGAACGAGGGATCAATTTTGTCGACACGGCTGAACTCTATGGATCCGGTCACAGCGAAGAAGTGATCGGTGAGTCCCTTCGTCAATGGACTGGGGACAAGATCTACGTGGCGACGAAGACACAGCCGATTCGGTGGCCTTCGCCAGATGACGACGCTCCGCAGATGCGTGGCCGCTACCCTGCTTGGTATCTGCGCGAGAATGTGGATGCTTCGCTTAAACGCCTCGGGGCTGAGAGGTTGGATTTGCTGCAGCTGCACTGCTGGTTGCGGTCGGGGCTGAGTGATCTGGATTGGCTTGAGACCTTGAACGAGCTGCGTACCGAAGGCAAGATCGACAAGATCGGAGTCTCGATCCGCGACTATCGTCCCGACGAAGGCGTGCAACTAGCGGAGCTCGGACTTGTCGACTCGATTCAAGTGATCTTCAACATGTTTGAGCAAAGGCCGGCTAAAGAGCTATTCCCCGCGGCGGGGAAGACCAAGACTGCCATCATTGACCGGGTCGCATTCGACTCGGGATCGCTCTCTGGGCTGTGGACGCCGCAGACCTACAATTCTTGGGAAGAAGGCTCGCAGCAAAAAGAAATGTTTCGAGGTGAGCGGTTTACCGAAACACTGGAGCGGGTCGAGGCGCTGAAAAAACTTGTCGCCCCGTACTACGCGACGTTGGCCGAAGCTGCGATCAAATATGTTCTCTCGTCACGTGAAGTGTCGACCGTAATCGCGGGTATGAGCCGTTCGCGTAATATCGCGCGCAACGTGGGGTATTCCGATGGAGAGCTCTTCCCGGAGGAATTACGGCAGCAGCTTGCTGAGCACGAGTGGACCAGGAACTACTACAAATGACGCCATTTGAAGAAGTGCGCGCGGAGTTACTTAGCCCTGATGAGTTGGATACACGGGTTGCCGAGTCGGGGATCGCCTATTTGCCGCTGGGAACCCTCGAGTTCCATGGCCCGCATTTGCCGATCGGATTGGATGCCTTCACCGGGCACGGGGTATGTGTCACTGCAGCCCAGCGTAGTGGGGGAATCGTATTGCCATCGGTCTATCAAGGCTTTGGTGGTGGCCATGGACGGTACCCCTGGACGATCATGATGCCTGGTGGTGAGGGGATACGAACGCACTTGCGCGCGACCCTCATCAGGTTAGAGGAGTTCGGGGTACGTGTCGCAGTTATTTTCAGCGGGCATTTTGCCCCCGAACAGCTCGAGATGATCGACGCGCTTGCAGCGGAGTGGAATGGTGAGGGCGCACATGAGCTGACAGTGGTGGCGACTGCGATTAATCGGTGCCCGTCATCACCGTTGCCTCCCGATCACGCTGGACGGTTTGAGACGACCATGCTTGCTGGAATCGCTCCCGATCTGGTGCATATTGACCGGCTACCTGCTCTTGCACAGGCTTCAGCAGAGGACTCCGCGGGAGATGAATATGGTGACCATCGTCACGATCCGGGGCACCCTATTTGGGGCGTTTTCGGGCCGGACCCGCGTGAGTCGGTTCTGTCGGAAGGATCCGATCTGCTCGCTCACTTCGGTGAATGGCTCGCGGAAATCGCTGCTGGTGGAGTGCAGTCACTGGCGCGCTGACGCATCCAAGTCATCCCGGTTGTCGCGCACCTCTTGCAGGGCTTTGCACCACACCTATCGCAAAACCGCGGGATATACTCCTCGGCCAGCAGCGGACGTGGCTCCTGGAGGAGGTGGATGCTGCATCCACCTCCGTCACGCTGGTCTACGACTGGGAAGATACTACTGAGGAAGAGTGGCTCAGAGAGAATACGTTCCCGCACTTTCCGATTGAAACGTTTACCGGCTTGGTTGCAGCGCTTGCGGCGACTGTTGAGCGCGGCGATCGCGGGAGCGGTTGAACTAAAGCGAACAATCCCCGACGCAGCACGAAAGCCGGGTACCCCGCACGCGCCGGGGCTGCTTTAGGAGCAAAGGCGTGCGTGAGGTACCCGGATGAATGAGCTAGAGCGCGCTTAGCGGCTGCCGGTACGCGTGCGCTGCGATGAGCGGTTTGCGCTACGAGGCTGGCCCTGCGAAGTGCTTTGGCCGCCGCCCTGGCGCGGGGCACCCTGACGCGATGCTGCACCTTGACGAGAGCCTGCACCCTGTCGCGTCGACTGACCACGCTGGCCCGCTCGGCCACCGGAGTTCGCGCCACCCTGTGCACCACCGCCGTGTCCGCCGCCACCCTGACCGCGCGCAGCACGCTTCCGACGAGCATTCGCACCGTTCGACTTACCGGGTGCCTGCTGCACTGGTTCGTTGCCAACACAGGGCCCACCTGGAACCGGCGCCACGTGCGGTGCCTGTTCGCCAACGAGCTCGAGCACAAAGTCCGAGTCGGCATGTGCGGGACGTGGCGATACCGAGATCTGCGCGCGACGCAGCAGCTGCTTCGTGTCCTGACGCTGCTCGGGAAGCATGATCGTCACCACATCACCTTCTGCACCCGCGCGAGCGGTGCGGCCGGAACGGTGCAGGTACGCCTTGTGCTCAGCGGGCGGGTCCACGTGCACCACGAGCTCGATGCCGTCAACGTGCACACCGCGCGCCGCAACGTCGGTCGCTACCAGTACCCGAACATCCCCGCTCGAGAACGCCGCGAGGTTGCGGTCACGCGCGTTCTGCGAGAGATTCCCGTGCAGGTCAACTGCCGGAATTCCCGCCGCAGTGAGCTGTCGGGCGAGCTTCTTCGACTGGTGCTTCGTGCGCATGAACAGGATGCGTCGGCCGGTACCACTTGCAAGGGTACGAACGAGCTTCGTCTTCGCGGAAGCGCTCTCTGCCTCGTAAACATGGTGTGTCATCGCTGCGACGGGGGAGTTCGCTTCGTCGACCGAGTGCACGATCGGGTTCTTGAGGAAGCGCTTGACGAGCTTGTCCACGCCGTTGTCGAGCGTTGCCGAGAACAGCAGACGCTGACGACCCACGGGGGTCGCGTTCAGGATGCGCGTGACGACGGGTAGGAAGCCCAGGTCAGCCATGTGGTCGGCTTCGTCGAGCACGGTGACCTCGATGTCGTGAAGGTCGGCGATGCCCTGCTTCATGAGGTCATCGAGTCGGCCGGGGCAGGCCACGACAATATCCACGCCTTCGCGGAAAGCGCGCTCTTGCGGGCCCTGCTTCACGCCGCCGAAAACGGTGGTGACACTGAGCCCCTCGGCTTGCGCTAGCGGAGTGATGACGTTCGCAACCTGAGTTGCGAGCTCACGGGTGGGGAGCAGCACGAGGCCCTTAGGACGACGGCCGGAAGCCTTGGAACGGGTTAGTTGCCCGACTCGAGCAACGAGTGGAATTGAGAATGCCAGAGTCTTGCCCGAACCAGTCTTACCGCGGCCGAGCACATCCTTGCCCGCGAGGGTGCTGGGCAGTGTGGCCTGTTGGATCGGAAAGGCGCTGGTCTTGTCGAGTGAGTGGAGCACCTCGACGAGGTGCGATGGAACGCCAAGATCGGCGAAAGAAGTAGTTTTGGACGCTGCAATAGTTGACGTCATAAAAGCGAAAATGCCCTTCATCGTGCACGCAACGAACATGCAGTCCGGTGGACTGATCCCTGCGGCAACGGTGTGGGTGACTCCAGAGGGAGTTACCCGTCGGCACTGTTGATGAGAGCGCGCCTCGGCGATGCAATGGGATCGCAGGCGGGGGACGTTACGAGTGACAGGCGGCCAGGAGTGACCGCGCAGAAAACCTAGCCTACCAGACCGGGCTCTCGCGCATCCTGGCTCGCAGCCCAAGCGGCATAGCTGCCCTCGATCTGCACCACGTCGTATCCGGCGCGTCGCAGCGCACTTGAAATCACGGTATTGCGAACTCCGGACTGACAGTACGTGACGATGGTGCCCGCTGTGGGCAGCTCATCGAGATGCCAGAGCACTCGACCGCCCGCAAGCTGATCCGCGCCCGGGATATGGCCTTCTTCGTACTCGTTCCGCGTGCGAACATCGAGCAGCAGGGCCCCGTCGACCGTATCCAGTTGATCGGGTGCGACCTGTTGCGGAGGCGTCAGCGTGAGGCCGTCGAGTGACGTTGCGTAACCGGTCAGGGTGTCAATCCCGACGCGGATGAGATGGTCCCGAAACTCCTGGGCCTCGGCTGCGGATGTGGCGAGCACGATGAGCGGGCGCGTCTCGGTTTCGGGGTCGTAGACCCACGCGCCATAGCTCGCAGCTTTCGCAATGCCCGGAATAATGAGCGCTCCGAGGACGGTTCCCTGGGCAATTTCCGTGTGGCGGCGGGTATCGATGAAGATTGCCGAGTCGGAGTCGAGTGTTTCTGCGAGGGATTTGGCGTCGTGCTCCGCGAGGGAGCTCAGGGGGCCGAGCAGTGCCGGCCCACGTCGATTCTCGACCTTCATGCGCGCAAAGTAGGCATGCGCATCCGGTTGGCCACTTAGCAGTTCATCGACGAAGCCCTGCTCATCGTCGTCATTCAGGTACTTCGCCCACCACGAAAATTCCCGCTCGTAGCCCACAGTAGTGGACGGGATCGCACCGAGTGCCTTGCCGCAGGCGCTGCCGGCGCCGTGCGCTGGATACACCTGGACATAATCGGGAAGTGTGAGGAAGCGGTCGCGGAGACTCGCGAACAGGTCGCGGGCACCCTGGAACCGCGTGTCAATGCCGCCCGCGGCCGCGTCGAGCAGGTCTGGCCGGCCAAGGTCGCCAACAAAGACGAAGTCACCCGACAGATAAAACCCCGGCTCAGAGGCCTGAGCGCCATCGGTCACGAGGAAAGCCATGTGTTCCGGGGTGTGTCCCGGTGTATGTGATGCCTCGATGACGATGTTGCCGAGGAGGATCTCGTGCCCGTCTTTCATCCGCACGGCGTCGTCGAAGAGCGGTCCATAAGTCCAGTCGGGGCCGCCCTCGTCGGATACGTATACCGTTGCACCGGTTTGCTGGGCGAGTTCACGCGTTCCGGAGAGATAGTCGGCGTGGATGTGCGTCTCAGTGACGCCGACAATCCGCATGCCGTGTTGGCTCGCCAGTTCGAGGTAGACCGTAATGTCTCGGCGTGGGTCGACGACGATGGCCTCGCCTTGGGCTTGGCAGCCGATGAGGTAGCTCGCCTGTGCGAGGTCGTTGTCGTAGATACGTTCAAGCAGCATGATTCGCTCCCGTTCAGCGTCCGAAGAGGCGCGCGAAAATGCCGCCACTTGCGGGGGTAGTTTCGGACTGCGGGTGGTTACCGGGGCACCAGTCGGATGCGGGCACGTTCGCCTTGACTGCGTCGATGTGCTGGCCGCAGCCGGCCCAGGTCGTCTTGCCGCAGGTCTTGCATTTGGTCGGTCGGCACATTGTTGGTTCCTCGTACTTTCTTGGGCTAGTTCCCTATGGGCTAGTTCGCTCTGAGCTAGTTCTCGCTGAGCTCATGCTCGTCAGGGAATGGAATACCCCCATGGGTATATTGGCCTCGCCTTCAATATACCCATAGGGGTATCCTCGTTGTCAAGAGAAACATATGGAGGAACTGCGATGGATGTTGACAACGAGTCGAAACGCAAAGTCGTGAACCGTCTAAAGCGGGCGAACGGGCAGCTCGCTGCAGTCATTGCGGCGGTTGAGGGGGACGCGCACTGTCGCGATGTCGTGCAGCAACTTTCAGCGGTATCAAAGGCGCTGGATCGAGCCGGTTTCCTCGTCATCTCGACTGCGTTGCGCGAATGCCTCGAGGATCCGGACGCCGAAGACGGCACCAATCCGGAGGAGCTCGAGAAGCTCTTCCTCTCGCTCGCGTAGCGCAAATGGAGGCGTCTCTCACTCGAGACGCCTCGCCGCGAGACGTCTCGCCCGTTACATCTCGCCACTCCAATGCGCTACCTACGAGAATGTGGTTTACCTATCTCTGGAGACCGGTAAACCACATTCTCGTAGGTACGAACGGTTGAAGCGCGTAGGTAAATTACGTTCTCGTAGGTAAGGTCGAATTTGATGGTGCGTTACCCGCTGGGATTGTTTGACAGCAAGCTCGGTACCTTTGAGTTGACTCGGAGCCAGTCGGCGAGGTTGAAATCAATCATGTTCGCCAACCTGACACAGGCGAGATGTCCATTTTCTGCACTGATGCGTTCAGTCCCTTGACCAGTCAATGGAAAGCCTCGCAGCAATGGTTCATGGTGCGCGACTCTATTGCGAGCACCGTGCACGACGTCGATCTGCCGAAGCGCCCAGTCGCGAGAATAGGTCTCACCCATACTTTGGGCCGTTCTGCGCTCTCGGGGAAAGGCGCGGTACAGCACCGTTCGCCAGTTTTGTTCGTAGTCGATCTTGACCCTTCTAGGTTCTTTACCCACATATCCGCCTGAGTCGAAGAGGTCACGCCGGAATCCGAACATAAGCCGAGCTACGAGCTTGACTGGCACATTTGGCTTCTCGGGGCTCGCTCGGTCTTGAGCGGGCAGCCGCTCCCGTGCCTTCTGCAGGTTCGTCGTGGCGCGCCAATCAAGTGGCATGCCGCCGAGTTCGTACCAGCGTTCCCCGAAGTGTGCCGTAAGTACGTTGTGGATTGAGTTGCGGAGCGCCAAATCAATGATCGCGATATCTGCGAACATGGCGGCGGCAACATCGCGATCCCAGACATAAAGGTAACGCGCGAGCGCTCGATCACCATTGGCTTCGCTGAGGTAAGTGCCCAGACGATCGACAGAAATCGCGGCTTCGAGGGCCGCGAACTGAAGGTCGTCATTATCGGACATAGCATCTACACTAGGTCTGTAGTCCCCGGATCTGGCCTCTCCCGACTTGAGCGGTGAAGCCTCCGGGGTTCTTTTCTTTCCGCTGTTAAGCGACGCCTCGCCTTCGCTTGGGGGTTAAGCGCCTTCGCTTGAACCATCAGGAAGAGGGAACTCGTCGTGAGTTTTACATGGCCGAGTCAAGTTCTACAACCTAACAAGTCGCGGAAACCGTTGGGTTCCCGCGACTTTATTGGTCGGGATGACAGGATTTGAACCTGCGACCCCGTCGTCCCGAACGACGTGCGCTACCAAACTGCGCCACATCCCGATGTCGTCAAATGACAACTAGACGATACTAGCGCAAAACCCGAATCTACGCATGTGGCACGGCTCGCGGCACCAGTCGCAAGAGCGTCGCTTCGGGCGGACAGAACAGCCGCACGGGCGAGTAAATCGAGGTGCCGAGTCCGCGCGAGACGTGCAGCGGTGCCTCATTTGCCCCGGCAGGCCATGTCGAAAGACCGCCAGCCTGTTCGAGCGGAATATCGCAGTTCGCGACGAGCGCTCGGCCGTCCGGCAGACACACCTGGCCACCGTGGGTGTGTCCGGCAAAAATAGCGTCCACGTCGAGGTTGGCGACATACGGCGTCAGGATGCGCTGGTACGGCGCGTGTACGAGACCGAGGGTGAGGTCCCATTCGGCGTCTTCCGACACCGCATCCAAGAACTCGATCGCGGTAGGAAGCCGATCCATCTTGATATGTGGATCATCGACCCCAATCGCACGGATGCGCAGGCCACCGGCCGAGACAATATCGGCGCGGTTGGTCAGATCGACCCAGCCGAGGTCATCGAAGAGCAGCCGCCGCAGTCCGGCCTCGTCCAGGTCGCGCTCGCGCTTAGGTTGCGGGCGCTTCGGCAGCAGATACGTGAACGGGTTCTTGAGCACCGGTCCGAAATAGTCATTCGAGCCGAATACCGACAGCGCGGGGATGCCTCGGAAAGGTTCGAGCATCTCGGCGAGGTGAGGCAGTGCATCCTTGTGCCCGTAGTTGTCGCCGGTGGCGACAATGAGGTCCGGACGCAGTTCGGCAAGCGACTGGACGAACCGCTGCTTTTTGCGCTGACCGGGCGCGAGGTGGAAGTCCGCGAGGTGCAGGATGCTGATGGGCTCGCTGCCTTGGGGCAGCACGGCGAGCTCCTCGTGGCGGAGGGTGAATCGACGGCGTTCGACACCGATTGACCACCCGCCAATGGCGAGGCCGCCGGCAATTACGCCAGCGGCCCCGACCAGTACTGAACGGAGTAGTGGATTAGTCAGCAATAATCGTCACATCCGAGTCGGCGGCAACTGTTTCACCAGCAGCCGGAGTTGTCGCAGAAACGATGCCGTCCTGCGGGCCGTTCCACTTGAACGAGACTCCGATATCACCGAGTCCCGCTTCTTGCAGCGCACTCACGGCCTCGTCATATGTCATGCCTGCAAGCGAGGGCATTGGCAGCCCGTCGGTGTCTGCTGCAGCGCCGTCACCACCCTCACCGTTGGACGGGCGGATGGTCACGGTCGAACCCTCTGGGGCACGCGTGTTCGGCGAAGGGTTCGTCGTGGCCACGGTACCCGCGGCCTCATCCGAATCGACCTGGTCGCCAACATTCACCGTGAACCCGGCCGCCTCAAGCGTGGAGGTGGCTTCGGAGACCGTCATGCCGCGAACATCCGGAACCATCACGTTTTCCACTTCGAGCGCCTCAGTGGGTGGATCGGGGAATTCCTCCGCACCGTATTCCGGGATGCCCGTGGTCATGATGGAGGAAGTGATGTGGTGTCGAGCTGAGGAGTAGCCCGCATTACCGATCGAGACGTTACCGACCACGTTACCCACCCACACGGCCGAAGCGATGCCGGTGGTGGATGCGATCATCCAGGTGTGTACGTCGTTATCGGCGGTACCGGTCTTACCGATAATCGGACCCATTCCCGGGTTCGATGCGGCACCGGTGCCACCGCTCATCACCGATTCCATCGCGAACGAGACACCTGCCGCGACTTCCGGACTAATCGCTTCCGTGCAGTTGCTTTCGGGCGGCGCGATTTCGGTACCGTCACGTAGCGTGATCGCGGTGATTGCTACCGGTGAACAAGAGACACCCTCGTTCGCAATTGCCGCCACGGCGGTCGCCATGGACAGCGGCGCGATGTAGTTCGTACCCAGAATGGATGCCGGGTTCGACTCGTTCGGCGCGCCATCGGCACGGTGAGCACCGAGGCCCATCGCGATGTCGCGAGTCACACACTGGTCAAGCTGCTCACCCATGGCCACGTAGGCCGTGTTGATCGAGTTCCTGGTTGCCGTCACAGCATCCATCGACCCGTAGCTCAGGCTGCCCCAGTTTTTCAGGGTGTACGTGCCCCCGTAGGGGCCGTTACAGGAGTCTTGGAAGTTCGCCATATTGAAGGAGGTTGGCGCCGCATTGACCTGTTCACGCAGAGAGTGGCCCGATTGCAACCAGTTTGCGAGCGTAAATATCTTGTACGTCGAGCCCACCTGGAAGCCCGTAGAACCACCGTATTGATAGTCGGTGTTGTAATTCACCGAAGTCTTATCGGGACTATCGGCAGCAGCATCCGTCTCGTCGAATTCCTTGTTCTGCTGCATCGCGAGCACGTGACCCGTGCCCGGTTCAACCACCGAAGCCGCGGCACCGATGTCCATGTAGTCGAGTGACTGCGGGACAGCGTCGTCAAGGGATGTGGTGGTTGCAGCCTGCAGGTCTAGATCGAGCGTGGTGTCGATCTGGTACCCCTGCGTCTGGAAGTTGAAGAGACGCTCCTCGTACGTCGCACCAAATGCGGGGTCGTTGAGGATGACCTTCTGTACGTAGTCACAGAAGAACTGCGAGTTCTCTTCCGCATTCATGCAGCCGTGCTGGGTCGGCGTGATATTCGGAACGATCTCGGTTGCGACCGCCTCCTCGTATTCCTCCGTGGTGATGGCGCCCTCATCCTCCATGCGCATCAGCACGTAGTTACGCCGGTCGGTACTTGCGTCAATATTGTCCTCGTAGTCAATACGGAACGCATTCGGGTTCTGCACCATGCCGACCAGCGTCGCCGACTCAGGGAGCGTGAGATCGGCGGCTGGCTTACCAAAGTAGTACTGTGACGCGGACTCGATGCCGTAGACCGTGCCACCAAAGAGCGCGATATTGAGGTAGCCCTCGAGAATCTGGTCCTTATCCTCGTACTGCTGCTCGACACCGATCGCGAGACGCATCTCCTGCAGCTTGCGGCCCATCGTCACTTCGGTCGCTTCCTCGTACGCTTCCTGTCGCTCGACCGGGTCAAGGATGGCCTCCGCGGCCTGCACTCGCTGGTTACGGACGTACTGCATCGTGATGGTCGAAGCACCACCGCCGTCGTCACCAATAATGCCGACCACGAGCGCGCGGGCGGCGGAAATCACGTCGACACCACCGTGCTCGTAGAAGCGCGGGTCCTCCGTCGAGATCGCCGCGTCTGCGACATACGGCGATATCTGGTCGAGGGGTACTTCGACGCGGTTCTGCGAGTAAAACTCGGCAATCTTTTCGCGCTCACCATCGCGTGTCGCATACAGCTCAGTCTTCTGCTGAAGCGGCTGAATCTCGAGGTACGAAGGGAGCGATTCGAAGAGCGTGATCGTCGAGTTGGCAGCCACACCGGCCACCGCGATTACCGGTGTGATCAGCGCCGCAACGAGGACACCAGCGATACCGCTCATGCCGAGCATGCCGAGCACTGTGGCAAGCACATTGCGTTTCGGCGCAGTCGAGGAGTTCATAGACATAACAACTAGGGTAATTCGAAATCGTCCGTCAGGTCACTGACTCCCAGATTCGGTTCGCTGTCGGCGTCCGAGCGGGAAGTCGGGAACCGTACCCATCGAAAGGGTCGCTCAGTGCAAAATTGGGAGTATTTTATTACGCCGTTGCCGATACACACCCCCGGCGCAATTCTTAACAATTGGGGCAAGCAGGGTTGGGAACTCGTACAGATTGTTACAAACGAACAGGGTGGTTCGGTCGCGTACATGAAGCGCCCACTCGAAGGTGAGGCG
Organism: Gulosibacter sp.; assembly: GCF_052090685.1. Classification (NCBI taxonomy): domain Bacteria; kingdom Bacillati; phylum Actinomycetota; class Actinomycetes; order Micrococcales; family Microbacteriaceae; genus Gulosibacter; species Gulosibacter sp. The sequence continues at coordinate 33,042 of NZ_JBQDBE010000024.1, forward strand.
AACGCATGAGCCGTTTTGAAGAAAAGCTCGGTCAACTGAGTCTGAGCTTGCCGCCGGTGGCGGCACCCGCGGGCGTGTACCTGCCGGCGCTCGAGCACAACGGCCTGGTGTACACCTCTGGGCAGCTGCCCTTCGTTGAAGGCCAGCTTCCCGCAACCGGCAAGGTCGGCGCGGAAGTTCCCGTCGAGCAGGCACAGGACTTCGCCGCGATCGCGGTGTTGAACGGACTCGCCGCGATCAAGCAGGTAATTGGCGATCTCGACCGGATCACTCGGGTGCTGAAAGTGACCGTATTTGTGTCCTCGGATGCATCCTTCACCGAGCAGCCGAAGGTTGCGAACGGTGCTTCCGAGATTCTCGGCGAAGTATTTGGCGAGCTCGGCACCCACGTGCGCTCGGCGGTCGGCGTTGCCGTCTTGCCGATGAACGCACCGGTCGAGCTCGAGCTCACCGTCGCGTACGAGTAAGAGGACAGGTAGCGAGTTGATACGAGACGGCAGACGTTCATCGTTTGGCACTGGCACCGTTGCCGCGATTGCGCTCACGATGCTGTTATTGAGCGGATGCGCTAGTGGCGGCGACGATGAGGCTGCGTCGACTTCCGACGCGGCTGCTGCGGAGACTTCCGGTGGGGCCTCGGAGGGCGGTACCGACGCATCCGCCGGTTCGGAAGATGCCAGCGAAGTCGAGGCACCCGACCTGGCCAACCGTCCTGATACCGCGCACACGAGCGAATTCCAAACGGAAGAAGCGGGTTGCACCGGTTCAGTCACGATGTACAGCGACGAGGACTGGGTCGTGTGGCCAGAGGGTGGTCAGCAAATCAACCTCGAGTCGCCAGATGGCGTGGCTTGGGCAGCTCGCGTGAACGCGTACTGCAACTCGCGGGTGGCATCGGAGGAAGCGTCCGAGACGCCGGTTGAATGGTCGCTCGATACGATCAATAAGGATCTCTGCCTCGAAACGGACGAGTACGCAATTGCGGGCTATGACGCGATTGCCTGCCTCATGGAACACGAGGACGGCAACTTCGGGTACACGCTTTACGCAATGAACGATGAAGTGCTGGTGTTGGTCACTTCCTCAATCATGCGCAACTTGACGGATGATTCCGCCATCGGTGGATCTCGCGAGCAGGTTCAGCTGCTTATTGATGAGACGGTGACGCTCTTCGAGTACGCGGAGATTGACGCTACCGCGGTCTAGCCCTGGGCTGCGAGGCTGGTAGGGCGGCCTGACGGCCGCCCTACCGCCCAGCCCGCCTTAGCCCTGCCGCTCGAGGACCTGCTTCTCGATTTTCTCCATCACGGATGCGTCGGTCAGGGTCGAGGTGTCCCCGGCGGGCTTTCCTTCGGCCACGTTCTTGAGCAGACGGCGCATGATCTTGCCGGACCGCGTCTTCGGCAGCTCGGCAACCACGTACACCGCACGCGGCCGGGCGATCGCGCCGATGCGCTTCGCCACGAACTTGCGCAGTACATCCTCTACGTCGGTGCCCTCGGCGGACTCTCGCTGCGAGTCCTTGATGACCACGAAGGACACCACTGCCTGGCCGGTGGTTTCGTCTTCGGCGCCGACCACGGCAGACTCGGCGACGAGGTCGTGATCCACGAGTGCTGATTCGATTTCAGCGGTGGAGAGTCGGTGGCCCGAGACGTTCATGACGTCGTCCACACGACCGAGTAGCCACAGGTCGCCGTCGAGATCGACTCCGGCACCGTCGCCCGCGAAATAGCGGCCGGGATACTGGGACCAGTACGTCTCGATGAAGCGCTGCTCGTCACCCCAGATGCCGCGAGCCATTGAAGGCCACGGCTCGGTGATCGTCAGCAGCCCCATTTCGCCGGGGTCAACGCGCTTCCCGGACTCGTCGATGACCTCCACCGACACCCCGGGAACTGGCTTCTGCCCCGATCCCGGCTTCAACGCATCCAACGGTGCAATCGGCGCGATCATGTGCGCACCGGTTTCGGTCTGCCACCAGGTGTCGACGATCGGCGTGCGGTTCGAACCGATGACCTCGCGGAACCACTCCCATGCCTCGGGGTTGATCGGCTCGCCGACCGAGCCGAGCAATCGCAGGCTCGACAGGTCGTGGCGCAACGGAATCTCGCGGCCACTCTTCATGTAGCCGCGAATCGCGGTGGGTGCCGTGTAGAAGGTCGTGACCTTGTATTCCTCGATGATTTCAAACCAGCGGTCGAGACTCGGGAAGTCGTGGGCGCCCTCGTACATGATCTGGGTGGCACCGTTTGCGAGCGGACCGTAGGCAATGTAGCTGTGGCCGGTGACCCAGCCGACGTCGGCAGAGCACCAGAACACGTCGTCCTCACGCAAATCGAAAGAGGTGCGGAAGGTGAACGCGGTCTGGGTCAAATATCCACCGGTGGAGTGCCACAGCCCCTTCGGGGTACCGGTGGTGCCAGACGTGTGCAGGATGAACAGTGGATGCTCGGCGTTGAACCCCTGGGGTTCGTGGGTCTCCGAGACACCCGCAATCGTGTCTTCCCACCAGATATCGCGGCCTTCGACCATGTCGATCTCGTGCTGCGCGCGGTTGATGACGAGCACTTTTTCTACGGTGTGGCCAGGCTCGGTGAGCGCCTCATCCACGGTCTCCTTGAGCGGGAACGTGCGACCCTTGCGAATCGAACCGTTTGCGGTGATGACGAGCTTGGCGCTCGAGTTATCGATGCGCGAGCGGATCGCGCTTGAGGAGAAGCCGCCGAAGATGACCGAGTGGGTTGCACCGATGCGGGCACAGGCGAGCATCGCGAAGATCGTCTCCGGGATCATTGGCAAATACAGCGTCACCACATCGCCCGATCGAATTCCGAGCGACTCGAGCATGTTCGCGGTGCGCTGCACTTCGCGGTAGAGGTCGTTATAGGTAATCGTGCGGGTGTCGCCCGGCTCACCGATCCAGTGGATCGCAACCTTCTCGCCGCGGCCGGCGTGCACGTGTCGGTCCACGCAGTTCACCGCGACGTTGAGCTGTCCGTCTGCAAACCACTTTGCAAACGGCGGATTCGACCAGTCAAGGATCTCCGTGAACGGCTTCGACCACTCCAACTCCCGCGCCTGATTCGCCCAAAATTCGAGCGGATCCGCCTCGGCCTGTTCCCGAAGATCAGCCGGAATCCGGGTGCCCTCAATGTACTCGGGGCTCGGCGGGTAGGTCTCGATCGGGTTGACGAGTTTCGCGATCTTGTCGCCGTCTGGAGCTGACATCCGTGTCCTCACTTCGTTGTTGTGCGTCGTTGCGAGTCACAGTCTAAGACCTCAGCTGTAGCCTAGGAATGAAAGCCTTGTCAGGTTCGCGAGAGGGTGAAATTGGCCACACCGGCACCGAAGCGTGGGGCGGGTCGACCGCGAGAGATCGTGCTCAATCGAGCGCGTATTACGGATGCGGCGATGAAACTGCTCAAGACGGTGGGGATGCGGGGGCTCACGATTCGCGCGCTTGCGGACCGTCTGGGGGTGTCGCCAAGCGCGATCTACAACCACGCGGATTCCCGCGCGACGGTCTTCGCCTGGGTCCAGGAACGGCTCGTTGCAGAGGTGGATGCGTCGGGGTTTGGCACGCTGCCGTGGCGGCAAGCGATTGAGCGCTGGGCCTGGAGCTATTTCCGGATGCTGCGCCGGCACACCGAGCTGGTCGAGATTGGCGCCACGGTGCCGTTGCGAGAGGCGGATGCCTCGGCGCAAATGTATGAGCGAATCGCCTATGGATTTCGTTCTGAGGGTTGGGCGGTTCGGGATGTGCTGCCTTCGATCTCGGCGCTGGAGTCCTTTATCTTTGGTGCCGCATTTGACTCGGCGGCGCCAACGGATATCTACATCACCGGGTCGAGCGCACAGGCACCGATTCTCAATGCGATTGTGGCCGCGCAGCATCGGAATGCGGAAGATACCGATCGCGACCCTTCGGAAATCACCTTCGAACTCGGCCTGCACGCGATGCTGGATGGACTACATGCCCGCCACTCGAACGCGACAATCGCGAATGAGTGACGGGCATGTGGGCGAGGATGCAAGCATCCAATTGGTAGTCGCTACTTAGCGACCTCCTCTGCCTTAAAAGGCACCATGTCGGTCTCCTGCAGCACCGAACCGACTTCGATCTCTTCACCGCGGAAGAATCCGCGGTGCTTGATTGCCTGCAGAATCATGAGGATCGCACCCGCGCCGAGGATGAGCATCCCGGCGAAGAAGACTACGCCGACGCCGCCCTCGTGCGTGCCATCCGCTAGGACGGTGCTGAACACCGCGTTTCCGGAACCGTAGTCGGGGTCGGTCGAGTCGATCAGAGTCTTGACGAACATTGCGAGGAGCGACAGCCCGCCGAGTAGCGGCAGGAGGAACCTGCGGAAGAAGTTGCCGACGCCATCGAACCACGTGCCTCGGAAGTACCAGAACGCCGCCAGGCCCGTGATGCCGTAGTAGAAGCACACCATGATCCCCATCGCGGTGATCGTGTCCCAGAGCGCATCCTCCGACACCACGCGCATGATGACGTAGAAGATCACCGAGGCTGCTGCGGCCCAGAAGGTCGCCGTACCCGGGGTCTTGTGCTTCGAGAGCTTTCCGAAGGATTTCGGTGCGGCACCGTAGTGCGACATTGCCTGCAGTGTCCGTGCGGGCGACACGAGGGTGGACTGCAGGGAAGCCGAGGAACTCGCGAAGATCGCGATCGACATGACAAGCGCGAACGGCCCCATGACCTCCGGCGAGAGGGTCGCGAAGATCGACTCCTGGTTATCGGGGTTACCGGCGCCCGGGCCGGTTTCGCCGAGTCCTCCGTAGGAGATCACCGCGATGGTCACGAGCAGGTAGGTGACCACGATCATGCCGATGGTGAGCAGGGCGGCGCGACCCGGCGTGCGACGAGGATCTTTCGTCTCCTCGTTCATCGTGAGGACGACATCCCAGCCCCAGTACATGAAGATCGACAGCGAGAGTCCGGCGGCGAGCGTCGAGAAACTGAATCCGCTGCCGTCGCCGAGGAGTGCCGGGTTGAACCAGTCGAGCGTCACGGGCGTGTAGTCGAAGGCCTGGCCCTGGGCGATCTTGACCGTCGCGGCGACAAGGAACCAGACGATCGCGATGGCTTGCAGCCCGACGAGCACGTACTGCAGGCGCTTGGTTTCTTCGGCACCGCGGTAGGCGATGTATGCCGCGATCGCGGTGAGGATCGCGACGATCGGGATGTTGATCCACAGGTTTCGGGTCAGGTCTGCGATCTCAGGATTCCCGAAGATCTGCGAGAGCCCAATGAAGAGGAAGTCAACGGCGACCGCCGCCAGGTTGGAAAGCACGAGCGCCGTCGCGGCCACGAGACCCCAGCCACTCATCCACCCGATCCACGGGCCGAAGGCGCGCGCGGACCAGGTGAAGGTCGTCCCCGAGTCGGGCATCGAGTTATTCAGTTCGCGATAGCCCATGAGAACAAACAGCATCGGGATGAATCCGATGAGCAGGATGACGGGGGTTTGTAGCCCCGCTTCAGCGATGGTGGGGCCGAGGCCCGAGGTCATCGTGTATGCGGGAGCAATACATGAAATACCGATGATCGCGCCTGCGAAGGCGCCGATCTTGCCCGCCGACAGTCCCTTGAGCGTGAGGCTCTTGGTGGTGGGCGTCGATTCGCGGTTCGCTGTATTAGCCATGATTGCCGCTATCGACCCGACTCAACAATGCGCTGTGCGGTGTCAGCACCGATGCGAACGGCACCGTCAACGTGCTGGTAGCCGATGCCCTGAATGTCCGAGCTGGCGAAGAAGATGGGGCCAACGGGCTGGTTCTGCACCGCACCCCAACGGCTGAGGCCGCCGAGGTCGTAACTGCAGGCGTAGGCACCGCGGGTCCACTCTTCTGCTCCCCAATCGGAGAGGTAGAAAGCGACCGGATTCATCGCTTCTTCGCCGAGGTAGTCGGCAAGTGAGCGCAGGATGGTGGTCTTGCGTTCTTCTTCGGGGAGGTTCCACATCCGCTCGGCGGTGACATCCACCACGAAGCCGACGAGCGTGCCGCGCTCTTCGCCGTGGTTGGAGTTGTCGTAAACCTCCTGCACGATATTGCCGACACCGAAGCCGGTACCCGACAGGCCCTTGTCTCGCCAGAACGGGCGATCGTAGGCAGCGTGCACCTTGATGACGAGCCCCATCGAGTGGTGCTGGTGGGCAATCTGCTGGGTACGTGGCAGTGCGGGTTCGTACTGGATGCGCGAGTACAGGTTCGGGGGAATCGCGAGAATCGCGTGGCGGGCTCGGACGGTCACGTGATCGGCGACCGCGGTGACCTCGGCGGCTGCGCCGGGGCCCGCATCCGACCAGCGAAGCGTACGGACCGGATTGCTCAGGAAGACGTCATCGCCGAGCTCTTCGGCCATGCGGATCGAAACCGACTGCATCCCGCCGACCACGCGCTTGTCGAGGATGAAGTCTTCGTCGAGAAGGTTGTCAAAGGATCCCGCCGAGGAAGCCATGAGTAGCGCCTGCAGCAGTGAGAAGGTGTGCGATGGCTTCGTGAGCATGCCGCCGGCAATGAAGTGCGCGGTGGTGTCGCGGGCGACCTTGTCATCGGAGATGGAGCGCAGCCAATTCTCGAAGGAGATCGCGTCGAATTCTGCTGCCTGCGGGTGATCCCAGGGCGCTGCCGGCTCGATTTCTGCGGCGAGGCGGTTGAGTTCCTTGCGGGCAGCTTCGAGGCCCTCGTGCGATTTGGGGCCGACAGGCAGATCATCGCTGGAGTAGACAGTGCGCTCGCCGTCTTCGGTGAGGAAGACCGAATCGCCTTCGCGATAGCGGTCGAAGAGCTCGAGTCCGAGCTCTTGTGCGAGCGATGCGATCGCGGTTTGGTCGGGGGAGACCCACTGGCCGCCGATCTCGAAGAAGGCGCCGTCAATGGTGTCCGACCAGGTGCGACCGCCAACGCGGTCACGTGCCTCGAGGACTGCTACCGACTTACCTGCCTCGACGAGCCGACGTGCCGCGGTGAGTCCCGCTGGTCCAGCTCCGATAACGACAACGTCACGTGTGATTTCATCCATGGTTTGCCTTCCTTGCCAAATTGAATGAAGTAAATCTAGGCCCGCTTGGTCGCGAAGTGCTTTGAGAAATGGCTGATTTTGCAGGAATTGTCGCGGGTGCATTCATTTCTGCCCCGATTGGCCAGTATTTAGGCCGTAATTGGGGGTATTGCTGTTCACTTATTGTGGCGTGAACGATGGCTGGTGACCGTTGTTTGCGCGCAAGATTGCTGCACTATTTGGGCGATGTTGCTGGCGTGCGTGAGGCCTGTGGATGCGTGGTTTTCCACAGCGGCGGTGCTCGGCTCTGCGTGAGGCGATCGCTTCCTCCTAGCCTGACCGTCATGAACACCGAAACCAGTGCTGCTGTGGGCGCGGATGAGCGCGGCAGATTTGTCGTTCGCCGAGCGTCCGAACGTCCGGCCGCGGTTGAACTCGTGCCCGTTCCCGGGCGCGATGAGTCGCGGCGGGAGCGGCGCGGACTCACCCGTGGTGAGGCGGATGCGTTTGGTCCCCTCGCGGGGTTTGTCGCGGATGGTGAGATCACGGACATTTTTGTGAACGGGATGGCTGGGCTGTGGGTAGATCGTGGGAACGGTTTGGAGCAGGATCGATCTTGGCGGGCACCGGGGGAGCGAGCGCTCCGGGAGCTTGCGGTGCGGATCATTGCGGCCGGTGGCAGACACCTTGATGAAGCGACCCCGACCATGGACGTGCGAATCGGCGACGGAATCCGCGCGCACGCGGTACTACCGCCGGTCTCAACGAGTGGCACGCTCTTGTCGATCCGAGCTCCGCGAACGGTGCGTCCGAGTTTTGATGACCTTCGGGCCACCGGATTCTTCTATCCCGAAGCGGAGGAGCTCGTGCGGCGAGCGCTCGCGGATCGCGCGAACCTGCTCATTACGGGTGCGGGTGGTTCCGGAAAAACCACTCTCCTCGGTGCGCTGCTCGGTGAGGCAGCAAAGGATGAGCGGCTCGTGGTGATTGAGGATGTCGCGGAACTGCGCATTACCCATCCGCACGTGGTGTCCCTCGAAGCTCGGCAGGCCAACGTGGAGGGTGCCGGTGAAGTGCCGCTCGCGCGGCTCGTGCGGGAATCGTTGCGGATGCGGCCAGATCGGCTCGTGCTCGGCGAATGTCGCGGTGCCGAGTTGCGAGAACTGCTCGCGGCGCTCAACACGGGTCACGATGGCGGTGCGGGCACCCTGCACGCGAATTCACTGAACGATGTGCCCGCACGACTCGAGGCGCTTGGGGCCTTGGCCGATATGTCCGCCGAAGCGATCGCCCGGCAAACCGTCTCGGCAATCGACCTGGTGATGCATGTCGAACGACAAAAGGGAGTGCGGCAATTGGTCGACATGGGCGAGTTTTGGCTGGATGACCTTGGTCGACTTCGAATCACGAGTGTCCGGACCGGAGCGAAGCTGGAGCGGTCATGAGCGCGACGAGAACGTATCCGGCAGAAGACGCGGCTGCCGTGGTAGAGCGGTTGGCGGCACTGCTCGCGGGCGGAGGGGCACCGAGCAATGCCTGGGATCAGCTCGCCGAATTCGCCAACTCGAATGGGGCGAATGCGAACCGCGCGAACTCGACCGCCGCGGTATCCCTCCGGAACCTCATCTCGAAGCTGCCGTGGAAACGCGGTCAGGCTGCGCCCGGTGAACCGATGGAAAGCCTCGTCGCCCGAGCGGTGCGTTCCGGCGCAGATCCTGCGGAGCTACTGCGGACGCACGCGAACCCGGCCTGGCGAGCGCTCGGTGCGACCTGGCGGCTCGCGGAAACCACGGGTGCACCACTCGGCCCCGCGCTGCGCGATCTGGCAGCAGGGTTCCGCGATATCGGACAGTCCGAACGTGACGTTGCGATCGCGCTGGCAGCGCCGCAAGCCACGAGTCGGATCGTGATGGCGCTGCCGCTGGTTGGTCTCTTGCTTGGTGCACTGCTCGGATTCGACCCGATTGGAGTGCTGTTTGGCGACCCGATTGGCTGGGCACTGCTCGCCATCGGCGGGCTGTTGATGCTTGTCGGATGGTGGTGGAATCGTCGACTCGTGAACGCCGCCACAAACCGCCCCACCACTCCGGGATTCGGCTTGGACCTAGTTGCCATGGGAATGCTTGGCGGCAATTCAGCCGTCGGCGTGCTCACCGCGGTCGGGGATGCGCTACGCGGCTGGAAGCTCGAAGCTTCCGGAATTGACCGAGCCAAACCGGTCGTGGACCTCGCGGTGCGCGCGGGCGTACCGGCATCCGAACTGCTGCGATCTGAAGCCCTGCTCGAGCGTCGACGCGCGCGAACCGACGCCGCCAGAGCCGCTGCCCAGCTCGAGGTGCGGCTCATGCTGCCGCTCGGAGCCTGCATCCTGCCCGCGTTTCTTGCCCTCGGAGTCGCCCCAATAGTTATCGCGGTGCTCAGCCGAGTTCTCGGTTAGCCCTCGCATCAGTCGTGCCGTGCGCCCACCCGATGAAAGGAATCCCTTGACCGCCACAAAAGAACTCCCAATCCAAGACACGTCATCGCAGCCTGAACGCGAGGCACAGGCACCGCGTCAAGGGCTCGCCGCGCGCTGCCGTGCCCTGATCAGCCGCACCAAGCACGAAGAGAAAGGTGCCGAAACAGCCGAGTACGCAATCGTGATCATGGCCATGATGATGCTAAAAAAGCGTATTTGAAATAGACTGGATGACATGGCCCAGAAAACCGCTCCTGAACAGCCGAAAGTCGCTATCTATGCGCGTCAGTCGGTGCACGAGGAGCAGGGCATCAAGCAACAGATCGACGACTGTCTTCGGGAAGCAAGCTACCGAGGCTGGCAGGTTGTCGGCACTTACCCCGACGACGGCACCAGCGGCTCGAAAGAACGTGGCCCCGGCACGAACTGGGCGAAGTTGCTCAAAGACTTCGACGACGGCCTGTTTTCCGCTGTTCTCGTCAACGACGTTGACCGCCTGACCCGCAATCTCACCGACGTGCTCGAAGTCCGTCCGCCGAAGCGCGACATGCGCGTGCTGACCGTGCGGGGCGGAATCGACACCGACGACCCAACGCACGACTTCTCCCTAAAGCTGCTCGTGCTCATGGCTGAGCGGGAGGTGAAGCAGAAAGCGCAGCGAACGCAGCGTTACTCGGTAGAACGCCGCAAGTTAGGCCACCCGACCGCTGGCCGCACCCCGCACGGATACCGCTGGGTGCCTGACATCGCCCGCGACGAGCACGGCACCCGGTACAGGATCGACCCCGACGAGGCAGCGGACGTGCGGTACATGTTCAGCGAGTTCTTGGGCGGCGCATCGCTCGGCCAGATCGCGCGAGACCTGAACACGAGCGGTAGGCGCACTCGTGCCGGTGCCCGTTGGCTCAACACAACTGTGCGCAAGTGTTTGATGAACCCCCAGTACGCGGCGCTCCTCGCACCGTCGCAGGAAACCGGCAAGTTCGATATCGCGAGCATCGACCTGGCGGAGTGTTCCCCCGGCGCGTGGGAGCCGATCATCGACGAGGCGACGATAGCCGCCACCCGAGGCAGGCTTGTCGGTGTGAAGCCGAACCATCAGGGCAACGCCCGCAGATGGCTACTCCCCGGCATCGCCGTCTGCGCGATCTGTCGTGCACCGGTGCAATCTGCTCGCGGGGAGACCCACCCGACGAGACGGGTAGACGGCTCCGGCAGGGCGGAGAGCAAGCGGTACCACGCCTATCGGTGCACAAACGGCCATTTCATGCGGAACGGCGACATCATCGACGAGTACGTCTCCGAGGTCTGCATCGCTCGACTCAGCGAATCAGACGCAATCGACCTCCTCGCGCCAAGAGAGGAAGGCATAGACATCGCTCTGCTGAACAGCCAACGAGCCGCGCTCGATAGGCGCGAGTCGACGATCAGCTCGCTCATCGTCAAGGGCAAGATGAGCGCGAAGGCCGCTGAGGAAGCTCTCGACGAACTCGCCGAGCAGAGACGAACCATCACCGCCGAGATCGCCAGAACCGTCAGCACTGACCCCCTCGCAGAGGTCGTCGCCTCCGGCAATGCGCGGGCGTGGTGGGAGAACGCATCGCTCGCGCGTCGTCGTGCGGTCGTTGAAACGCTCATGACTGTCATCATCAAACCAGTCGGCAAGGGCAAGCGGATCACCAGAGGCGAGGGTGAGGAAACATTCGACGCCGTAGAGCCGACCGTTGGCTTCGAGTGGCATGAGAAGCTTGAACGCCCCTGACGCAGCCCTCATCCCATACAGTGCTCGGCCGTGCCCTCAATGCGGGTTCCGTGCATGCTCCCGTAGAAGACGTGGTGGGAGTGCCCGCGCTGCGACGGCAAGCATCTGACCAACGCGACTTGCCAGATACTCGAGCGACTCTGCTACCGCGACCCCTCGAACGGATCGACCACCGAGTGCAGCCCACAGTCCGGGCACACGAATGCGATGCGGATGCCTCCACCGTCGCCCGCGTCGAACGGGTCGGGCTCGCAGTCTGCGCCGCAACTTGCGCAGGTGCGGTACTGCTCGTTGCCCGAGCCGTCGCCGATGCGGATCTCCGGCAGGTCGCTCATGAGAGGTACGCCTTCGGCCCGAGCATCGGCTTCGGCCGTCCCGGTGGATGAGGGTGAGACGGGTTCCCGGTCTTGAGCAGCGGATCGAGCGTGTACGCCCTCACGCCCATCCGGTTCAGCAGGGCCCTGACCTCGGGCAGCGCCCTCTTCAGCGTCTTGGAGCCCCCCATGTTGCCCCAGGCTCCGAGCACTTCGGTAGCGCCCACCAGCCCGAGCACATGCTCGATGGCCTCGCAGTTCGCAGCGGAGAGGCCCGCGTCGAACGGCTTGAGCGCTTTCGGCTTGGGCGAGCGCTCGGGGTAGAGATTCAGCATGAGCCAGCCCGAGTGCTCGCGCGTCGACACGTCGATCACGTGGTTCACGGTCCTGTCGGACTCGGTCTCGCGGGCGTGGGACGGGTTCATGCCGATCACGACGAGCGGCGGCGAGCCCGGCGTACGGTCACCGATCCTGCCCAGGGCGAAACGGTGCCGGACATCCGCCGGATTCGGCTGCCAGAAGTCAGGCTCCTGGCCGGAGGGGTAGGCGATCACGAGACCGTCTCCTTCGCCGATTTCTCCGAGAGCACCGCGTGCACGCTCCCCACTGACACGTCGAGCACCCGAGCAATCACCCGGATCGACTCGCCCTTCTCTCGACGCGCGAGGATGATCGCCCGTTTGTCGTCGTCAATCACCCGAGGCCGCCCGCCGACCTTGCCGCGCCTGCGGGCGGCTTCGAGTCCGTTCTTGGTCTTGCGGCTGATGTCCCGCCGGCGGTCCTCGGCGAGCGCCAGCGCCAAGTCGAGGATCAGTGACCGTTCGGTGTGCTCGCCGGCGGCGATGCCCTCCAGCACTTTCACGGCGATGCCACGCTCGAACAACTCCGTGAGCACGATCAAACCCTCGAGCAGGTTCCGACCGAGGCGGTCGACCTCCTGTACGGTGAGCATGTCGCCGTCGCGCAGGTAGTCCAGCGCAGCGGTGAGCCCGGGTCGGTCCTTGACCGCCAGCTTGCCGCTGACTTTCTCTTCGAACACCTTCACGCAGATCGGGTCGAGGGCGTCATGCTGGCGCGCGGTCTCCTGACCCTTCGTGCTGACCCGCACGAGCCCGACGAGCGCCATGACGGCTCCTTCTGTTCAATAAACCTGTTCAGCTTCTGCTTTCCAGACTACAGGTATCTGAACGGGTTTCTGAACGAATCTTGCTCGTGTCGCGCCCCCCGCGGCTGGACTTGTTCGGATTCGACTAACGACCGTTTATTGAACGAGCGCGCAAGGAGAGAAGGTACTTCAATCGTGAGCGCGAGCACTGCTTGCCACTGCCCTCAAGGCGACCAGATAGTCGTCGCCCGCCGGTGTCAGCTTCCAGTACACCGCCTTATCGCTCACCGTCCGCTTCTTCGTGCCGGTCGCGATGAGGCGCAGCGCCCTCAGCTGGACGATGATCGAACCCCACGACTTGTCCGAGATCACCGCGGACTCTCCAGTCATGCCGGACCGCCACCCTTCGGGGTCAGCCTGGATCTCACTAAGCATGTGCCTGTTGAAGGTCTTCCGCAGAGAGGGTTCGTCGACCTCTTCGATCATCGACGGCCCAAGAGCTTCCATGATCTCGTCCCATGTGTACTTGAGGACACCGTGCTCTTCGATCATTTCGTAGTCGATGTCGTAGCCCTTGCGCACCAGGGTGACCTCAACCTCTTCGTCGCCGTGAGCGAAGCTCCTGTCAATCTCAGAAGCTGCGCTTTTGCCAGTCTCGATTTCCTGCTTCTCCAGCTTGGCGATCTTCGATTCGAGCTCTGCGATCTGGACCTTGGTCTCAGATGTCATGGCCTGATCGCCTCGCACCCAGCCGGGCCGCGGATGGTTCTTGATCAGGTGCATCAGTCCGCGAGTCACTTTCGACCCGAGGTCCTCAGCATTCTTCCACTCCTTGGTCATTCGTTTCTGGACCTTGACGCGGAACTCGTCGAGCTTTTGCGCAGAAGCATCGTTCTTGTCGGTCTTGCCGACGGGGATCTCATCCATGTCGGCCGGAACGAAGCCCATCACGGGTATCCCGAGCTCGACCGCATATTCGTACTCTTTCTCCGTATAGCTGACGCCCTCTTCTGTGACGGAGCCGTAGCGACCACCGAGAACTACGAGGTAATAGTCGCTCTGCTCGATGACACCCTTGATCAACGTCCACTGATCGTCGTTTCCTGCAGGAAAGAGTTCCATCCCCGCAGGCATACAGTCCATCTCAAGCAGCGCCCGCAGCCACTAGGCCTTAACGACTTCAGTCGAAGCCATCCGATCGTGCAAGACTCCGGATGATTGACCATGAGAATATTCGTATTAGGTCAAGGCCTGGAAACTGACCGACAAGATGGAGAGAAAGGTCGCGCGCGATGGCAAAAAATGATCGAAACAACCAACAGGGAAAGCTCGGAGAACTTCGCGTTGCTGAAGCGTTCCTGAAAAGCGGGTGCGTCGTCAACCTATTGAGTTTCATGGACGTCGGACTGGACTTACTCGTCCAACTCCCTAAAGGCCCCAAGCCTCCGGGGCGCGAAAAGAACACATGGTCGATGTCAGGAATGACCGCGCACATCCAGGTGAAGAGCACGAGAACAGACAAGCTCCCGGCCATTTCAACCGAAACCGCACATGCTTGGTGCGTGGGGGCCTTGGCAGGTACACCTACGCTCGTTGTCGCCGTAGTGGTCGATCCTGACACCGACGTGACGGCATTCCGATTCTTCGATCCGTTAGTCATCAACTCGTACGCTGAGACTACGTCCGCTGACACTTTTAAAGTTTCGGTCAACCGTGGACAGGAAGTGGACCCCGGCTCTCTCTTCCAGCATACGTATGAATGGGTCGAAAAGAGCCGTTTCTACTTTGCTGACGGCATCGGGTTTAGGTGGCCACGCCTGAAGGCCGAATTATGGGATTCTGCTCTAGAGATGGTAGGCAGTTTGACCCGTATCCACGAGAGGGCGTTTCAAGACCCCCAGATATCACTTGAGAATCAGCCGTACATGGGAAAGGCAGGAACTCTAATGCGATCATTTTTGGACGGTGTCGGCGTCAGAGACAACGGGCAGGACGAGATTCTCACCCACACAGGATCCAATTTGCTCGAAGAGACGGAGATGCGCGCTCATGACATGATCACTGATGCAGCATCAGAAAAGCACGGGTGGTCAGACTGGGTAGATCCTCTAGCCTCAGTCTCACCGACGGTTAACGAAGATCATTCGCTGTCATTCTTGGAGAAGCTCTGTTTTGATTATGGTTCGGCAGTCGCCGGAAAGTGGCGTTTACCTTAACTGTTGCATTTTCGAGCCGGGATGATCCTGGCGGACCAGAACCTTAACTGACGCTCCAATAGCGCCCATCTGACCCGGCCCCTTCTGATCGAATCAGCCACCTTCGCGGCACACGAATAATTCGCTTAGACGCCCTCCTTAATGTCGAAAGTTTCCTGTTTCACGCTGTCTCGCTCGCAAATAGCTCTGCCTGTTCGAGCACAAGTTCAATGGCCTTATCCTCCGCATCGGGCGGGTAGTCATATCGGGCGAGGATGCGCCGCACCTTCGATCGCATCGCTGCCAGCACAGATTCCTTGAGGTTCCAATCGATCGTTGCCGACTGGCGAACCGACTTCACCAGCTCCTGCGCGATCTGCTTGAGCGTCTCGTCGCCGAGCTCCAAGACCGCAGCGTCGTTCTGCACGACAGCGTCGTAGAACGCGACCTCGTCCTCGCGCAGGCCCAGTTCCTCGTGGCGCTTCTGCGCGTCGCGCATCTCCTTGGCGAGCTTTACCAGCTCCGCGATGATCTCAGCGGTGGTCAAAGAACGGTTGGTGTACCGATTGACGGCCTCGTCGAGCATCTCGGAGAACTTGCGTCCCTGCACGATGTTCTTGCGCTGCACCGTGCGGATCTGATCGTTCAGCAGTCGGCGCAGCAGGCCCATCTGGAGGTTGGGCTTCTCCTTCTCGGCCAGGGAGTCCAGGAACTCATCGCTGAGGATCGAGATCTCAGGCGTCTCGACCCCGGCGAGCTGATACACATCGACCA
>NZ_JBQDBE010000025.1:0-43389 GCF_052090685.1 Gulosibacter sp.
AAAATGGCATTAGACAATAAAAGTGCACACTGTTGAGTTCTCAAGAATCGGATACACTCTTCGCAGCCACCCAATATCTCTCGATATCTTCTGGTCTTTTGCTCGGAGGCAACTTCTCTAGCTTACATCAGATTTTCTACTGTGTCAAATCCGCTTTTCTGTGATGTGAATCATCAGATTTGGCGATTTGAGTTCTCGTCACCCTGCTGGGCATCGGAGTTGACTCGCTTTGACCGAGAGGCTGTTAGGCCCTGATGTCGTGTTGCCGTTTCGGGCAACTTGTATAACTTACAACTGTTTCTCTGGCCGTGTCAAATCCGCTTTTCTGTGATGTGAATCATCAGGATCTGCGAGTTGAGTGCTCTTCGTTCTTGGAACATCGGAGCTTGCTCGATATCTGACTCGGGCGGTGAGGCCCTGTTGTGAAGTTATGTTGCTGTCGTTTCCGGCAGCTGGATAAGCATAGGACACACTTTCGTGAAATGCCAAATCAGCCTTCCAAGTCGGGCACGTGCATGACTCAAACCCTGACTTGATCGGGCTTTGTTCCCTGCGCATTCAACGTATTCGCATCAACTCGTCTTTTCCTGGCAAGGACGATTGCGGTGATCGCCACGGCGATCACCGCAATAAGTACGAGCCCTGCCACACCCGAGAACACGGTGACCGCTGCGCCTCCGGCATAGATGGGTTGGAGTGCCGACACAATTTGGCTAAGCGGCATGAAGCCTGACACCGCGGCCACCCACTCCGCACTGAATTCGAGCGGGGTGAAGCCGCGCAGAAGCAGCAACTGCACCAGTAAGAGTGCTGCGGAAAACACCGTCGCAGTTCTTCGACTGAGGAGCGAGGCGAGCAGCAGATGCACAGCGGCGATGGCAAGGGTCGCAACAACGGCGATGAGGAACGTTCCCAAGAAGCCGAGCCACGGGGCACCCAAAAAAATATGCGCCGCTAATGACAGGGCTGCGGCGACAATCCCTACCGGAATCGTCAGCTTTCGTGCCGCAGTGAGCAAAATCGCCGATGTTTTGGCGCTCGACTCGAGCACGTCGTCGGCAACAACCCGCCGACGAGCCGCGGTAATCATCGCTGCGAGCCAGATTCCCACGGCTAGCCCAATGGCTCCGAGCACGCCACCGAACGTGGGGTCGTTTTGTGCCGTGGTTTCGGAGACGATCGGTTCAGACACCACGTCAGCAAAGGTCTGGGGATCTCCCACTGCGGTTGCCGCTTGATCTGCGCCGTCCTGAAGTCCCTGCGCCATGGTGCCGGCGCCGTCTTCGAGTTCGCCGATTCCGTCACCGAGTTCGCCGCCACCTTCGAGGAGTTCCTGTTGGCCATCGCTCAGCTCGCCCAACCCATCGGCCAATTCGCTGGAGGCGTCTCCGAGTTGGCTCGCGCCGTCCACGAGTTGCGGCCCACCGTCGATGAGAAGCGTTCCACCCTCAATGACCTGTTCGCCACCGGTGGTGAGTTCTTCAGACCCATCGATGAGTTGGTCGCCGCCACTGACGAGTTCACCGCCGCCAGCGGATAGCTGTTGCGCACCATCGTTGACTTGCGAAACGCCGTCCGTATACGCAGTGATTCCGTCCGCAAGTTGGCTGAGGCCGTCTCCAGCACCCGTGAGCGCACCGAGCCCGTCGATAGCGGCATCCAATTCTGTTTCGATTGTGCCGAGGTCAATTCCCGAGGTGTCGATTGCATCGCCGAGGGCCGCAAGTGAATCCCGGCAATCTTGCGCCGTGGAGGGATCAACGGCTTCAAGCTGTTCGCAATACCCGAGCAATGCACTCGGGTCGAATCCCTCGAGTCCACTAATCAGCGGTGCGAGCTGTTCGAGCTGTCCTGCAGCTTGCTCAATTTCTGGCCCATAGTCCCGGAGTTGCCCGGCCATTTCGTCGAGTTCATCCGCTGCAGTGCGCAGATCCCCAGAGTTGCTATCTAATTGATCCAGACCGTCCGCGAGCTCATCGACTCCATCGGCAAACGTCCCGACCCCGTCAACGTAGGTGGTGACACCGGTCGAATATTCGGATACGCCGCCCACATACTGGTTCACCCCGTCGATATAGGTTCCGACGCCGTCGGTGTACTCCTCGACGCCACCCCGCAAGCTGTCGACACCGCCCGAGAACTGCACCGCACCGTCGTGAGCCGAAGCAGTACCGTCGGCGAGTTGTTCACTGCCGTCCATGAACTGAGCGAAACCACTGTCGAGCTCGCCCACACCATCCCGGAGTTGAAATGCCCCGTCTGCTGCTTCTTGGAGGCCTTCAGCCGATTCGTTCAACCCGTCGGCGAGCCCCAAGGCAATTGAATTCGTGATGGTCTGGCCGAATTGCGCGGTGAGCCCCTCGAACACGTCCTGACTTACCGCGCCAGTGAGCCAGTCTTTCGATTGGTCGGTCGTGATGTCGATGCGGGCGCTGTGCGGCTCCCCGCCCGAGAGGGATGCGATGCTTTCGGAGAAGTCTTCCGGGATCGTGACCGAGACGAAGGCGTTACCGGCGTTAAGTTCTGATTGCGCCGTTTCTTCGCTCGCGAGTTGCCAATCAAATTGGTCAACGTTCTCCGTGCTGGTGAGCCAACTCACAAGCAGTCGACCCGCGACGATTTGTGTCTCGGAACCGTCCATATTCGCTTGGGTTGCGCCCTGATCGTTGTTGACGATGAGGGCCGGAAGCGTCCCGGTGCGCGCTTCGGCGCCACCGAGTGCCGCAAAATACATCCCGACGAGCGTGAGCGGTAAGAGCACCGCGAGGAGCAGATTCCGTGCTCGCGCCCCGGCGAAGCCAGTCGCGGCATTTCGGGTTCGGGTGCTTGCGCTCATGCTCTCGCGTCCTTTCCAATAACCAAGCCAGACAAATGATTGGCAGCATCCGGGGCGATACGAAGTTCATGCAGTGATCTACCGAGATCGCTGAGGTCAGATTCGGGTTGCTGCAGATCCACGGACTCTTCGACACCAATCACGAGCGTGGTATCGGTCTTGATCAGCCGCGTCACTGCGCGTACGACCGATACGACTAATGGAGCCGCCGAGTCTGTGTGCGCCATCGCACCAAAATCCAACACGAGCACTTCTGGCATTTCCACAATCGTCATTCCCGCGATCGCGACCGCGCGCGCGATCGGGTCCAGTGCATCCAATTTGCTTGCGGCACTCAGGCCGCCCGGGTGACCAATCGCGCGGAGTGCAGCATTGAGTTCGTCAATGACGAGGCGAATCTCCGACTCGGGGATTTCTGACCGCAGGGTGCTTCGTCCATAGGTGCCGTGCCTGCCGATTAATTGGCCGAGATTCAGCGAGCGCGTCCGGTCACTCATGCCATCCAAGTTGCTGATTCCAACCCGAGAAATGAGGCTGGCGCTGTCTCCCGGAACCGTTCGACCGAGGATCTGTGCCCGCCCGTCGACAGGGTCGATGCGTCCCGCAATCGTGGCCTCGAGAAGTCGGCGGGACGCCACGTCACCGTAAAGCAGCAGCAGTCCGCCTGCTGCAATCTCGCAGGTGACCGGCGTGCTCGGCGCGTGTTCATCGTCGACTCGAAGGTCCTCGAGCGCAATTGCTGCCTGATGGTCCTCGGCCCAGCGCGCCCGGTCGCGATACTCACGCAGTGCCTCACCTTCAATATCGAGATCGGGCAGGATGCGATCAAGCCAGGTTGGCAGCCGCCAGGCTCGTTCCCCAAACATCGACATGAGCGCCGGTACGAGTGTCATGCGCACCAGGAAAGCGTCAAAGGCGATTCCAGCGGCAAGTCCGAGCGCGATCACCTTAATTACGCCGGCGCCCTCGGGCACGAACGCAACGAACACGAAGAACATGATCAGCGCCGCGGCAGTCACGACGCGAGCCGCGTTCGAGAATCCCTCTTCAATCGCATCCCGTGCCTTGGCCCCGCGAACGTGTGCCTCGCGCATCCCGGAGACAAGGAAGACCTCGTAGTCCATCGCGAGTCCGAACACGATCGCCAAGAGAATGATCGGCAGGAACGCGATGATTGGGCCCGGCACGATGCCCATGAAGTCGCCGAGAATACCGTCTTGGAAAACGAGTACGACGACGCCGAAGGCGGCAAATGCGGAGAGCAAGAAGCTGAGTGCCGCTTTGAGTGGCACGAGCACCGAACGGAAGACCATCATCAGCAGGATGAAACTCAGCCCGACGACCACACCCGCAAAAGGCAGCAGTGCGTTGTTCAGCCGATCGGTGATATCGATTTGCACCGCCGTGGCACCGGTGACGGAGCTCACCGCACCGTACTCCGCCTCGATTTCGGGTGCGAGCGCTCGGATTGCCTCTACGGTGTCGAGAGTTGCGGGGTCCGCCGGCCCCGTGGTTGGAACGACCTGAATGATCGCGGAGTCGACGGTCATGTTCGGGATGGCGCCACCAGCGTCCGAGACTCCCTCGGTGTCGGCAACCAGGTCGCTGATTGCCTCGAGGTCTTCAAGCAGGGTCTCATTCGATACCTGTGTGATGTCGAGCATGACCAGGAGCGGGCCGTTCGTCCCCTCGCCGAAGTGCTCAGTGATGATGTCGTAGGAGTCTCGGGCTGTCGCACCCTCTGCTTCACTCTTGCCCGAGGGCAGCGACGTCTCCATGTGCAACGCGGGAAGCGAAAGGGCGCCGAGCAAGCCAACGACGAGGATGGCGAAAAGGATGGGGGCACGCAGTACCGTACGGACCCACCGCCGACCCATGGTCGGTTTGGCATTCTGTCCAGTCTCTCTACGCCACGCCCGCGTGCCCTGTTTTGGCCGCAGTTTTTCGCCGGCAAAGCCGAAGAGCGCGGGTAACAGGGTCAGGGATGCGAGCAGCGCCAGGAACACACCCGCGGCCGCCGCGATGCCCATTACCGAGAGGAAGGGGATGCCGACAATCACCAGTCCGAGTAACGCAACCATCACGGTTGCTGCCGCGAACGCCACAGCCGAGCCGGAAGTGCCCACGGAGGTTGCGGCGGATTCTTCTACGGCTTCACCTTTGGCGAGCTGGTTTCGGTGCCGCGACAAGATGAAGAGGGCATAGTCGATGCCGACTGCTATTCCGATCATGACGGCCAGGAGCGGGCTCGCGCTCGAGACAGTGATGAATCGGGTCACAAAGAGCAGTGCGCCCATCGTGGTACCAACCGCGACAAGTGCGGAAGCCAGTGGCAATCCAGCCGCCAGTACCGATCCAAAGGTCACGATCAGGACGATGGCGGCGAAGAGCACCCCAATGGCCTCCGTGATCGTCACGCCATATTCAATGTTCTGGTACAGCGTCCCACCAAACTCAACGGTGAGCCCGAGTGGTTCGAGAGTCTCCGCAATCTCAACGACCGCGGCTTTGTCCTCTTGCAGGTCGCTAATGATTTCGGTGTCGAACTGCAGCTGAATGATTGCTGCCTGACCGTCTTCGCTCAAGCTTCCGGTCGCGTATTCCGAATTCGGGTCCAGCGCCTGCGCCATGTGCTCGAGTTCGTTGAGCTCTTCTGTGACTGTAGAGATCGCTTCGCGATGATCGGCAATACTGCCGTCTTCCGCTTCAATGACAACTTGCGCGCTCGTCCCCGCCACTTCCGGGAACACCTCGCTCAGCCGGTCAAGGGCATCCTGCGACTCGGTCCCGGGAATCTCGAAGTCTTCTTTCATCTCGCCGCCGAAGCCGAGCCCCAGTCCGAGGGTGGCGGCAAGCAGCGCCATCCAAGAGATCAGTACCGGCCAGCGGTTGCGAAATGAAAATTTGCCGATCCGGTACAGAAGCAGCGCCAAGTGTTTTCCTCACCTAAGAACAAGCCCGTGGCGAGTGATTTTGCGCAGAACAATACCCAGTCCACAGTGCGATGCCCATAAAACTATCGCGAATGTCTGAGTGTGTCGCGGCTTCGCGAGTGTGTGTGGCCGACCTGCAGTTGACAGCAGCTACGCTGTTCCTATTGGCGATCATCGTCGGAAGATTTGCACTTAGCTAAGGAGCCCAGATGCGAAAGTACCTCCTCAACGGCGCACTTATCTCAGCAGTGTTCAGCATCGTGCCAACGATGAAGCGCGCGCAGGAAGCCCGCTCGCCTTGGACGACGGTAATGCAGTTCGTGCTTTGGGGCGCCACCGTTGCGCTTGCCGTACTCGCAGTGCGTGAGAACGCGGAAGCAGTCCGCGAAGAAGAGGCGCTCGAAGCCTAAACACCTCCGCGTCACACCAGTCGCGTAGCCGAAAACTTTCTGAGTACTCGGCCGAATATCCGTGTGGCGGCAGCAAAACTCCAGATCCCGGACCTAGGCTTCACGGAAGCCACGAAAGGGGTCTTCGGATGTTTGGCTGGTTCCGCAAACTTACACAGCGGACGACGGATGAGGAATTCGCACCGTCGTCCCCCTCGGACGCGCCGGAAGATACCGGCCTCGCTCCCGAGCAAAATCAACTTCCCACTCCGGCCGCACCAGCCGAGCCTTCGCGCACCCGCGGTCCGGAACCGGCACCCATTCGGCACGCGCAGCCACAGCGACGCGTACAGCCACAGCAATCGGTACCGCTCGAGGAGCAACTGGTCGAGGTGTACACGCCCGAGCCCATGCCTGAGCCACCGACGTTCGCACCGCCCGAGCCGGCAGCGGCTCCGGTGAACCAGGCGCCGGCGCCGCAGGCTCGCCCTGCACTCTCCGAGGCTTCGTCAGCGCGCAGTGTGCAGGAGATCGCGCAGCCGAAGAACGCTCGGCAGGAATTCGCACAACGTGAGTTCGCCCAAAACACACGTCCCGAGCCCGTGGTCGAATCGACGGTCACTCAGCCTGATGCTCCCGCCGAAACTCCCGTTGCGCAGACCACCGCAGCGCACGCACAAGCAGCCTCGGCGGTCACCGCGAACGATGCGCCTTCCGCCGAACTTGAAATCCAGGCCGAAGCTGAGCCAGAGTCCCCGCTCGAGGCGGAGTTTGACGGTCTTCTGTCGGCACCTTCGCCGCGACCGGCGATGCCCCTGAGCGCGCACCCAAATTTCGCGGGGCTTGGCCTGGCGAAATGGGAGCCGGTGGCACCACGACTGCTTGAGCCTGAGGCAGCACTGACCCCCGAGGCACAGGAACAGCTGCTCAAACTTTTTGACGACCTGTTTGGCCCCTGCGGACGGTATCGCCTCGAGTGGCGTACCGAACGTCACCCGGGCGATGACGCAATGTTTGCCGAGATCATGACCTCGGACTTGGTTCGCCGAGTCCAGAACACGATCGCCGACGTGGCCGAACTTGAACGGCCCACGCCGCCGAAGGCAATCGGCCCGGCGTTCCGGGACCGCGAAGAAGAAGTCCACGAGGAGTCCAGCGGCAGCGAGGACCAAGCCGCGGCCGAGTACCGCCGGGCAAGCTAGCGACTCGCGGGAGCTCGCAAGCCGCGCTCCCGCATCCGAAGACCCTAAAAGGCTCGGGCGAGGTGATGAAAATCACCTCGCCCGAGCCTTTTGCATAGGAGTTCACTCCGAGCCTGCCGGCAAGAATCGGTGGCAGCTAGATCATGGACAAGCGGATCGCATCCCACATACCCGCGAGCACCAAGCCGATCACTGCGAGGTACCAGATCACGATGACCACCCAAGCCCACTGCGTCAGGGCCCGGCCGGCCGGGATCGCGGCCTTACCGAGGCGGCCCTGCGCAAGATTACCGATGGTCGTAATCGACACCAGCGGAATTGTGAATGCCCAGATGATCATGCACCACAGGCACAGTGCGCGGAGCTGAAAACCGCTGAACCACTGTAAATAAGTGATCAGTACTGCGGCACCGATCAGTCCGATCTGCAGACAGATCCAGTACCAGTTCGGAAGCTTCGATCCGGTGAGCAAGACGACGCCTGTGACCACCGTGATCGTGAAGCAAATGAGACCGAGGATGATGTTCGGGAAGCCGAGGACGGCGCCCGCGCTCGAACTCATTGCCGGTTGGCAGGTCACGAACAGGTTGATGTCGCACACGAGTTGCGCATCGGGTTCCGTGAGTGAGTGCAGGTACTCGAGCGTGAGACTGAAGCTTGCAAGCAACCCAACGCCGCCAAAGACAATCAGTGCCCAGGCAAGGCCACGGTCCCGAAAAAGCCAGGGAAGTGGTGCCTCGTTTCCTGCCGCCGCTGCATCCGAGGGTTCGACTGTGTCGACCGTCTCGATGTCAGTGCTGTCGGCTGCGGCCATCGGTTATCCCGCCGGTGTTTCGACTGGGGTCTGCGCTGTCGTCTCTGCGGGAGTCTCTACGGCCGTCTCCGCAGGAGTCTCCACGGGCGCGGCGCTCGATGCCCCAACCAGTGCGCGGAGTTCGTCTCCGCTCGCGGGAAGCGTTTCCTGAAGTTCACCGTTGACGAGCACGGAAGGCGCGCCGTTGATGCCTGCACCGCGTGCATCGTTCGTCGAGTTGTTCAGCCACGCGGCGTAGTCACCGTTCTCGGCCGCCTCAATGGCTTCTTCCGAGGTCACGCCCATCGCGGGCAGCATCGCCGCGTAGTCGCCGTAGGTCATCGTCGATTGCTGTTCAGCGGGAACTGCGAACAGGCCGTCCATGACGGTGAAGAACAGCTCTGGCTGGTACTGCACGACCGCAGCAGTGGTTGCGCCTGCGAGCAGGCCGTACTCGCTCACGTAGCGGATCATGTGGAAGTTGACCTTGGTGTCACCGTCACCGATGATCTGCTGAATGTCACCGCCAATGGCTGCGTGGTAATCGACACAGTGCGGGCAGGAGTATTCGAAGTAGAAGTCGATCGTATTCGACGCATCCTCGTTGCCCACGACTATGCCGCTTTCTGAGGCGACGATCGGTACCTCAACCTGTTCACCGGCCGAGTTACTCACCGCAACGGTCCCAGAGGACTCGGGAATGTTTTCGTTGCCGAACCAGCGCGGCCCAAACACCACGAGGAGCACGATGCCGGCGATCACGACGATCGCGCCAATGACAATGCCGAGCTGAGTGAACATCCGGTTGCGACGCTTGCGCGCTTCTTCCTTTTGCCGAAGTGCGTTTGCTTCTTCGCGAAGCTTGCGGATGTGTTCGCGATCTTTAGTCGCCATAGTGCTGAGGTTTCCGTTTCAGATTGGTTCGTCGTCACGCAGCTGCAAAAATTAGTTAAGGATGCAACTGCCATGCAGCAGGGTACCTGGTCACCCCTTGGACTGACTAGTGGGCCAAGAGCCTGCGTAGGGCAGGGTTGTCGGTGCGTCCGTGTGGGTCCAAGTCAGTCCGGATGTGGCCAAAGTCACCATAGCGAGGCATTACGTACGCCGCCTCCGGACCATTGAGCGTGTGCCAGCCGCCCCAGTTGGGCAGCCCACCAAGGTCGATGAAGAGGTTCTCAGCCTCACGCAGTGCCTTTTCATTGTCCGAGGTGAAGTTCCCGGGAAGCTGCATGCAGACGGCCACGACATCTTGAGCATATGCGGGTGATAGCCAGACGCTGTCCCCGGCCACGAGTGAAATCCGCACATTTGCGGCGGCAAACTTCTTTTTGTCCTGGGCCACGAGCTGTTCAATCGCAGCAACTACTGCGCGAGCATTCTTGGTTGGAAACTGGTACTCAACTTGCAGCCCATAGTCCGCATCCCCACTAATCTGGCGCTTCGATCGCACACCTTCGCTGTCTCCGCGATCAAAGAGGTTCGCCACCCGATCAATCGTGGGCGCGAGGAAGGGCAAAAACTTCGCGAGTCGGGCGCGAACTCGCGATCGCTTCCGCGGCTTCGCTTCAAGTTCGGCGGGCGGTGTCTTGGCGGCGATGGCAGGCTGGTCTTCTTCGAGCCAGCCGACCGTCAAGAATGCCTGGTCGGTGTGCGGCCGCCAGTCCACGCGATAAAAATCAGTCTTTGCACGAGCCTCGGGAATATCAGCGATAAGTCGCTCAATGTCGCGACGCTTGCGACTCACCCGCAGCGCCTTATTGCGCCGGAATCGCACGGTGACCTCCGCAATTACGCCCAGCGCGCCCAAGCTGAGGCGTACCGCTGGCAGGTACTGCGTGTTGAGACGCTCAGAGATCGTGAGGACCTGTCCCTCTGTGGTAACGAGGGTGACACCGTAAATCAGCGCCGAGAAACTCGCTTCGCGCGGAGCGTAACCGTGGGCGCCGGTGGACACGGCACCGCCCAGCGTCGCTTCACCGTCGCCGGGAGCACCAACCATGGTGGCACCATATTTTTCGAGTTCGGCAACGGCTTCGTCCACCGTGGTGCCGGCGAGGAAGGTGGCCACCCCTGCCTTGTCATCAACCCGGACCATGCCGCGCAGCTGACTCGTGTCGATTTGCACGCCGCACGCTGCTGCTATGCCAGTGGTCGCAATGCCGGATCCGGTGGCGTGCAGTTGCTCACCATTGAGCGCCGCTTGCCGAACCGCAGCCACGATCTCGTTGACCGTTGACACTTTGACGATCCTGGAGGGAAAGCTGCTTGCCGTACCCGCGCGGTTTTCCCAACGCAGCCCGGTTCGTTCGCGAGAAACATCGGTACTCTGTGCGGCTTTCGTTGCGAGCCCGCTCGATGTGGTCACCAGTTCCGCCTTCCTAAGACTTGGCCTGCACCCATTCTGTCCGATTCCCGTGACCGCCACACAACAGACGGCCGTGTAATCAGGACTTTGGCGCTCATAGAACTCTACTCGGTGACGCGCTCCTCAAGTGGCGTCGCGGTGGATGCGCGAATCACCAAATCCACCGGACTCACCTCGACGAGGGGGTTGTCGGGAACTTCGTCGAGGACCCGAAGCATGAGTCTGAGGCAGGCAGCACCGAATTCTCGAGGATGCAGGTCCAGGGATGTGATCTCGGGTTCAGTAAAACTCAGCAGCGGCGAATCGGCAGCGCTTGCTAAGAGGAGATCACGACCGGGAGTCCGCCCCACCGCAGAAGCAGCCGCAAGCACCTCGAGCACAGTGCCGTCCGTCATGGAGATGATTGCGTCAATTGCGCGGTCGCGGACCAATTCGTCGGCAACCCCGCGCACCTCCGCCGCGCTGCCGGGAAAGCTGGTGTCGCGGATACGTGGCTTGATCCCACGAGATTGGCACCAGTTCACGTAGGCGGCTCGGGCCGAACTCGCCCAGTCGGTGGAACCGACCGGGGCGATCAACGCCGGGTTCTGCGCGCCCTGCACGGTGAGATGGTCGAGCAACTGTTGAAAGGTATTCGCGTGATCGCCGTGCACGATACCGCGCACCGCATCCGCAGGCGCGGGCGGCCGCTCCCCCGTCACCACCGGAATCTTCGCTTCCCCAGCATCCCGCAGCATCGGATCGTCCTGTTGGGGGTCAAAAACCACCAGACCGTCGACCTCGGCCATTGAATTTGCCGCGTGTTCCCCCGCCATAACGGCCACGAGTGTTCCCGATTCGCGGGCAGCATCCACAGCCCCGAAGGTCACATCCATGTAGTAGCCGCGTTTGCTCGCATTGGGCGGCAAACACAGTCCGATGATGCCGGAGCGCTGCGTACGCAAATTACGTGCGGCGCGATTCGGTCGATAGCCGAGTTCCGCGGCGGCTTGTCGCACCCGTTCGCGAGTGGCTTCGGCGACGCGCCCTCGATTCGTGAGCGCAAAGGATGCCGCCGACCGCGATACCCCGGCGAGATCCGCGACATCCTGCAATGTCACCACCGAACGACGACTCGCTGCCCGAGCCGAAGCATCCTCGTCGAAAGCCATACTGAAAAGCTAGCACCAACGAAAATGCTCCGGGCCACAGCAGAATTCTGCTGTGGCCCGGAGCTTCACGTGCGCCCCCCGGGGCTCGAACCCGGAACCCATTGATTAAGAGTCAATTGCTCTACCATTGAGCTAGAGGCGCCTGCCGCAGTCGCGACTGAGCGAGCTTAGCACCATTCCCTCACGGCGCGCAAATCATTTCTCGCGAAGCACTCACGACCCGCAGTGCACAATGGAACGGTTACCGATCTTAGGAGCCGATTTGACGAAGAACCCAGCTGAAACTGCTCGACTGCAGCCCGGCGACACCGCACCGTCGTTCACGCTAGAGAACCAGGATGGCGAGAAAGTTTCACTCGCCGACTACGCGGGTCAGCAAGTCGTGTTGTACACCTATCCGCAGGCATTTACGCCAGGATGTACGAAGGAAGCGTGTGACTTCCGCGACAGCGAGGCTCGCCTCACGGCCGCGGGCTACACCGTCCTCGCGGTGTCTTCTGACCCGATTGAGAAGCTCAAGCGATTCAAGGATGAAGAGCAGCTGCCGTTCACCTTGCTCAGCGATCCGGACCACAAGGTGCAAGAAGCGTACGCAGCTTACGGTGAAAAGCAGAACTACGGTCGCACCTATGTCGGGGCGATCCGGTCGACGTTCCTCATCGATGGTGATGGCAAGATCATCGAGGCGCTCTACAACGTCAAGGCAACAGGTCACGTGGACCGCGTCTTGAAGAAGCTCGCGGCCTGAGCCGCGGTTCGATCAGCGGCGCCGCAGGTGTTCGGTGGCGGTGGGGTGGAAGAGCAGCACCAAGACCACAAGTGACACCAACGCGAGCGCCCAGCCGAGGACCTGGGCGATATCGCCCTGCAGGATCACCACCGCCACCGCTGTCTGCAGCACTTGCCAGACGATTCCTGCACTGCGCGCCCAGGTCTGGCCGCGAAGTATTCCAAGTGTGACTGCCGCCAGAAATGCGGCGCCGATTGCAGCCAAGATGACGAGCGCGATCGAGGTTGCCACCGAGAGTGCGGGCTGGGTGATCAGTTCGTAAATAAGAAACCCGGCAACACCGATCATCATGATCGATTCGAGCCCAATCAGTGCCGTTAGCACCAAAATGGGCCACTGTGGGGCCACTTTTGCGTGTTCGCTCATGGCGCCTCCGAAAACATTTTCCTTGAACCGCGTGCAACGGCGTGGCAAGATAATACTCCAGATCATGACAACAACCGCTGAGTTCCGTATTCCTCAGATTTCAGCGACGGCAAGTTGTCTCGCAGCTCCCAATTCGGAGCTATTTTCTCGTGCGCGATCTTCGCGTAGACAAGGAGCACCATCCCATGGATTGGCGTGACAGTGCAGCATGCCTCGAGTACGACCCCGAGCTTTTCTTTCCTGTAGGAAATACCGGGCCAGCACTCGAGCAGATTGACTCGGCGAAAGCAGTGTGTGGCCGCTGCCGAGTAACGGAGCAGTGCCTCCAGTACGCACTCGACACCAATCAGGATTCTGGAGTGTGGGGTGGCCTCTCCGAAGATGAGCGCCGCGCACTTCGCCGCCGCGCCGCACGCGCGCGCCGCGCTTCCTAGCGAGCACTAGCGACTTTCGAGCCAAATGAAGTGGGATGAGCCTGGCTCATCCCACTTCAGTTTGTGTTCCAAGCACCTCCGCAGATTCGTGCGCGGTTGTGCGCGTGGGCCTGGCTCGGTTTCGATCTCGACCAGTTTCGGCCTAGATCGTGTCGACAGGTTCGGTGTTTGAGGTCACGCCCCAGCGCTTCGGGATGCGGATCCCAACTTTCGTTCCCTCGTCCGGAACCGAGTGCCAGCCAATCGTCCCCGCGAGTTCCCCTTCAACCAGGGTTCGCACGATCTGGGTGCCAAGTCCCTTCCCCTCGTGCCCGCCGACCATCCCACGGCCGTTGTCGCGAACTTCGATTTCGAGGAAGTCTTCTTCCCGCTTGACCTCGACAATCACATAGCCGTCGGTGTCATCATCGCCAAAACCGTGCTCCACGGCATTGGTCACGAGCTCTGTGAGTGCAAGCGCCAGCGGAGTGGCGTATTCGCTCGGAACCGACCCAAAGGTGCCGCTGAGTTCTGGCCGAATGCGCGCCATCCCCTCACCACCAGCCACTTCGGTTGCAAGTCGCATGACTCGAAGAAATACCTCATCGAATTCAACGGACTGCGAGAATCCGCCAGAAAGGGTGTCGTGTACCACGGCAATTGAGGAGACCCGGCGCATTGCTTGTAGCAGTGCCTCTCGAGCTTCCTCAGAGCGTGCGCGGCGCGCCTGGATGCGCAGGAGCGCCGCCACGGTCTGCAAGTTGTTCTTCACCCGGTGGTGAATCTCGCGGATCGTGGCGTCCTTGGTAATCAGCTCTTGTTGTTGGTGCCGCACCTCGGTGGTGTCACGACACAGTAGTATCGCGCCGAGTCGCGTGCCCTGTCGGTGCAGCGGGATCGCCCGCATCGTCACATTGACCCCGCGTGCATCCACGTCGGTCATCCAGGGTGCGCGACCGGTCACCACTAACGGCAATGCCTCGTCCACGGAGACATGTCGTTTGTCGTCAACAAGGGTCGAGGCGACATCGGCAAATATTTCACCTTCAAGCTCTCCGCCGAAGCCGAGCTTATTCATCGCCGAGAGCGCATTCGCGCTCGCAAAGGTCACTACCCCGTCCGGGTTCAGGCGAATGACGCCATCGGATGCGCGGGGGGCACCTTGGCGGGGGAAGTCCGGAGCATCGGGGTCGGGAAATTCTGCGGCCTCGATCATTGCGAAGAGGTCTTCGGAGATTTCTCGGAAGGTGAGTTCTTGTCGGGTGAGGTGACGGGGGCCCGACAGGTTGGTGTGTCGTGTCACCACCGCGATGGGTGATTCCGAGCGGACGCTCTTGCCATCTTCCAATCGCATCGAATACACCGGCGTGATCGTGAGCTGAGCGGGGATCTCGTCAAACCAGTCGGGGGCTGAGGATCGAAGCGTGGTGCCTGATTGATAGGCGCGCTCGACTTCTTCTGCCCACTGCTCCCGAATTTCTTGGCCGATGAGGTCTCGGTAAAACAGTGTGGGCGCACCAGAAGGACGCACCTGACCGACCGCGACGAAAGTGTTCGCATCATTGCGAACCCAGAGCACGAGGTCGGCGGTTGCCAGGTCGGCGAGCAGCTGCCAATCGCTGATGAGCCACGCGAGCCAATCGCGATCAGAGGCACCAAGGGTGCTATAGCGCTGGATGAGATTGGTAATGCTGGACACGCACCAAGCCTACGAGACTCCAACTGGCAATTTTGCACTTTCGATCACGAGTCGCTCTGCAAGTGCTCCCAGTTGGCGACTAAATTGCGAGCGCGGCGCCGCATCCAGAATCGAAATTGCCCCGGCAATCGCCCGGTCAGCTGCCTTGGGATCGTTCGGCAGCATCGCAACCTCTTCGATGCCGCCAAATCGCCGCAGGACCTGACGAATCTGCGCAGCCGCGTCCACGCCGGAGACGCTCCCGCGCATCCGATTCACGACCGTTGCCACGTGACAGCGCGGACCGACACTTTCCATCAGTTGTGACTGGGCACGGAGGAATCGCTGGATGCCCAGCGGTGTGGCATCTGCGAGCGCCAATACGACATCGCTGAACTCGAGTGCGGTGTGGGTCGAAGCGTTGCGGCGAGGTGCGGCAACATCACTGAGAATCTCTTCATCACGCTCGAGGCTGAATCCCACATCGACAATCACAATCTCGGCTTCTTGACGGGCTTGGTCGATCACACCGCGCACGCGTGCGCGGCTCAGTTCCGGCCAACGTTCCGGATTCACGATGCCGCTGAGCACCCGAATCGTTGCGGAAAGCGTCTTCACCTGCGAAGACACACGCTCGAACTCCGTCGAGTTCAATGCGTCCGCGCCCGCGAGACGACAAGCAGCGGCAAGCCCCGGTGCTTCATCCGATATTCCGAGCAGCTGGGCCACTGCACCACCGTAGGGATCGGCATCAATCAGCACGACCGACCTACCCCGGTTTGCGTATGCCGCCGCGAGTGACAGGGCGATACTGGTTCGTCCTGGTGAACCGTACGGGCCCCAGACCGTGATGACCTTTCCCTGCTGGTGTGGCATCGCATCCGGACTGGCTATTGCTGGTGCAGGATGCTGGCCTGCGGCGGGCACAGTGTCGCGGGGGTCGGGATTTTGCGATCCGAATCGGCATCGCTGTGGTCTCGGTTGTCGCGGTACATCATTGTCGACGCTTTGGTCTCTGTTGGGCAGGTTCGCCGACTGGCGCTTATTGCGCTTCTGGTTTTTCTCTTGATTGCGGCGGTCCCGGCGAGACAGTGGCGGGGTGGGATTCACTGGCCCGTGATCCCCCGCGACAGCAATGTCCATTGGCCCCGTAACAGCGGTTGTTCCCGAGGTTCCTTCGAACTCTGCCCCAGTCCCATCGGGTGCCGTTGTGTGCGCTGATGCTGAGACTCCTACCAGCGCTTCGAGCTCGGGCCACTCGACCCCCGCATCCAGTCGGTCAACTACGCCCAACGCGAGCGTATTTCTGCGTTCAACCTCATCGCCCATGAGTACAAGGATGCGCGATCCCGCGGAGTCGCAGGCGTGGAGGCTCCGAGCATTGAGAGTTTCCGGGCCTCCCTGTGCGATTACCG
Organism: Gulosibacter sp.; assembly: GCF_052090685.1. Classification (NCBI taxonomy): domain Bacteria; kingdom Bacillati; phylum Actinomycetota; class Actinomycetes; order Micrococcales; family Microbacteriaceae; genus Gulosibacter; species Gulosibacter sp. The sequence goes on from NZ_JBQDBE010000025.1 coordinate 16,332, forward strand.
TATCGGGGCGCAATCGCGTGACGGATTCAATCAAGGCATCGGCACCGGCAACGCGATCCACGACGTCGTGGCCGGAAACGAGTATGCCTTCGAGAAGCCTTGCTTCGATATCGAAATCCAGGGCAAGCAGTATGCGTGCCATCGCTATTCCCCGACCGACTGATAGACGGGAATGATCTGCAGCTGTGCACCGTTGGTCGTGGCGGTGAGCACTTCGGCAAGCTCGCTGTCGGGGATACGAAGTTCCACCTCGACCTGACCGCTATGCACGAGCTGCTCCGATTCAAGGACGCGAACCACATGCGCTTGCTGTACGAGCACCACCGGTGTGCCATAGGTCCCGGGGCGCTCCCCCGGCGCCGCCGACCACAGCTCAACGGCAGTACCGGTGGAGACATCTTCCGGCAAGGCACCGCCAATCGTTACGACCACGGAGGCCGAGGTATCGTCGGCAACGCCGAGCGCACTCATCGGAATCAGCTCCCCCGCACCAATTGGTCGTGTGGTGATCACCGCGCCTTCCGGCACCGCATCCGTTGTGAGGTAGAGGCTGTTGGTCGCCGACACCGGAACCTCGACGACGGCAAGTTGCTCCACTGCAAGGCCATCGCCCTGAGCGATCGGTGCTGCTGCGGCATAAATCGAAACGGTTTGCTTCGCCGAGGACACCACCCAGATCACGCCGAGCACCGAAGCCAACACGAGGAAGCTTCCGATCAGCAGGCGTGGATCGATACGAAATCTGCGCTGAGGTGATGTCATGGAAGCTCCGGATCTGGACGGGATATCGAACGGGTTCGGGAATCATGTTGCCGGATATCGAATGACTCGCCGGGAGTTATCCACAGGCAGCGCAGTCCGAGTTGGGAAGATGAATAATATTCACATGCCAGCGAACTCCGCTCACCACTTTGAGCGCTTCCTTACGCTCGCCGACGTCGCCGACATTCTCAATGTCGAACTCGACGTGGCGCGTTCCCTGGTCGAATCAAACGAGCTTGCGGCAATTCGAATCGGCCGGGTAGGCCAGTGGCGAATCGAGCAGCGCGTGCTTGAGGACTACATCCAGGACCAATACGAGCGCCAGCGCCGAGAAGCGCTCTTTGCCGAATCGCAATTCGACGATATCCCCGAGCTTTCCTTCCCTGGGGAAGACTGAGCCACTCGAGACTGAGCCGTTCGCAGCTAGTCGGTCCACACGCGAATGAGTGTCACATCCGCAAGCGGAATCAACCGATACGTTGCTACGTGACGTTCACGCCGAGGGGTATCGACATCGTGCACCGCCAGGTCGATGTGGTCCCGCCCCACCCGATCGATCGTGCCGTACACGGTTCCCAGCACCGTAGTGAGTTCGCAGCGACTGCGCCTACGCGCGAGGTCGCGAAGCGGGATGCTGATGCCAAGCCTGCCGGTAACGGACCCCGGACGTTCCGGTAGCGGTTCGAGCGAGCGCGTGATCTGCTCACGACTGAGCGTGACCGCCCCGATGCCGGCAAGCGGCACGATGCACGCACCAAAATTGCGTTCTGCACCCACTAGGTCGGCGCCAAACCAATCCGCACCAAATTCTGCCGGGCGAATCTCGACGCGTTCGCCGGTGTGCAGCTGCAGGCCGATCTTTTCGTGAGGTGCGATCGCTCGGTCGAGCGCCGCGAGTCGATCGCGAAGCGTGAGCCGCGTGACGCGCAGTCGTTCCTCATCGATGGCGGCGCGTCGACGCTCCTCTTCGAGGCCCGCGTCGAACTGGCTCGCGAGGTCATCGAAGAGTTCGTTCCAGCGCACGTCCACATTGTGAGGCACGAGACATCATTCTTCGCCAAGTTATCCACAACACGCCAAATTCAGATGATGTTGTCCACAGTTCAAGAAAAGTTTCCATTGGACCCCGCGTTTCGCGGTTCAATAATCACGAATTGGTATACCGACCAACGTTGGTGCGGCCCGAAAGGCAGTCATTAGTCAATGTCCAGTCAATCTCACTCTACCCGTTCCATATCCACCGCAATCGAAACTGTGCAGACCCCTTCGGCAGCCGATATTCCCGCTCCCGCGAAACCCACGCTCCGTGTGGTGGCAAAAACACACGAAGAGCCGCGAAAAGAGTGTCTCGGTGAAGGCGTCCTGACCGGAGGACAAGTCGCCTCCTCGCTGCCGAATCCCGAGCAGCTCCTGCGGAACCTCGGGCGCAGCGTATTTGAAGCAATGGCTGGGGTACGGGAAGTAGAACAGATGGCGCGCTGGATCGCACCGGATGTGTACTCGGGCATCCTCGCTCGTGCCCAGCATGCCGCACGCGCGCGTCGTGTTCGTGGCCGGAGCATGCGTCGCCCAATGATCGAAACTCGATCATGCCACTGGCAGTCACCGCGCCCCGGTGTGGTTGAGGCGACGGTCTTGATTGATCTCGGCACACGTGTGCGAGCAGTTGCCATTCGGCTCGAGGTCTTCCGAGGCCGCTGGCGGGCCGAGCGCCTCAACGTGCTGTAGGCGCCATTCACACTAGGACGCGACGAGCCAATCTGCCGCGCGGTCAATCATCCGTTCGGTCACGCCCTTGTCGGCGAGGAACGCTCGCTCATCAAATTCAGCGAGAAACGCCTCCAGCGCCGTCCGCCGTGAGCCAACGAGTTCCGCAAGCGATTCCTCCGGCTGCCAGGATTCATAGGGATGCGAGCGGCCGCGATGGCGTTCATTCACGGCACGCACGGCAAGCTCATCCTGCTGCAGTAGCGCTTCTCGATCGGCACCCTGGGTGAGTAGCGTCACGGTACTCACAAGCCCGGTGCGGTCGCGTCCGGCGGAGCAACACACAAGCGTGCCGGGCCCGTTCCCAAGGACTTCCGCGACTGCCTTCGCCACGCGGTCCCCGAACATCTCGAGAAAGTCGAGATATCCGGATGGGTGATTCATGTACGGCTGAAATCGTTTCTTGAAGGCGGGATCGCTGGGGTCTTCCACCGGGACGAAGCGGTATTCAATCCCCGCGGACTCCGCGTGTTCCGGTGCGCCACCCGGCTCACTCGGATCCCGAAGATCGATAATCCGCCGGACACCATCCTGCGCGGCGGCGGTAAATCCCGCCGCATCCCACGCCTCTGGCTTCCCTGAGCGAAATAGTGCTCCTTGACGGATGGCACCGCCGGTAACCGGCAGCCCGGCGAATTCACGCGCGTTGAACGCTCCCGGCCAAGCAAAATCTTGGCCGGTGACCAGTCGCCCGGTCGATTGCTCCATCACGAAGCCTATGACTTCGAGTTGCCCGAGGGCTTCGATCCCGCAGGTTTCGACGAGGAAGGCTTAGTGCTAGCTGGCTTGGGCTTTGTGGCGCCCGCAGCGCTCTGATTCGTTTTCTGGCCAAAGGCCCCCACCGAGGCCTTCTTCTGTGCGGATGCCCGGGCCTGCTCGCGGGCCAGGTCCGCAGCAGATCGGGTTTGGCCAGCGGCGTGCTTCGCCGGGTTCCCCGACTTCGCCTTGGCCTTTTTCGCGGCAACCTTCGGTGGCGTCTTAGCTCCGGGTTTGCTGCCGGCGATCGTGCCGGCCGGTGCGGGGTCGGCCTCGGCCCGTGCTTCGCGGAGTGCCGAAGCGGTGCCCTGCGACATTTCCTTGCGGATCGCGGCACGCGTGGCACTCGCATTCTCGCGACCAGAGCCGTCAGTGACGCGAACATTGCCCTGTTGGTCGGCGGCCGAGTAGTTGAGCTTCTGCTGCGGCTGCTGCTCGAGCCCCTTGGCCTGAACGTGCACGTGACGCTTCTTCGAGCCGTCTTCCGCTTCCACTTCGTGCACCTGCACGTCGAGGTTCATCAAGAATCCGATCGATTCTTCACGAACGCCACCGAGCATCTGCTGGTACATCTCGAAGCCTTCGCGCTGGTATTCAACCAGCGGATTGCGCTGTGCCATCGCGCGCAGGCCAATACCGTCCTTAAGGCTATCCATCTCGTAGAGGTGGTCGCGCCACTTACGGTCGATGACCTGCAAGACCACCTTGCGCTCCAATTCACGCATCGCGGATTCGCCGAGCAACTCTTCACGGTTCTCGTACGCAATCTTCGCGTCCGCACGGACTTCTTCGATGACGTCTTCCGAGGTGATGCGGCTTTCGCCGTACTCCTCGATGATTTCCTCAATCGTCACGGTCATCGGGAAGAGCTGCTTGAGGTCAGTCTCGAGCGCCTCAATATCCCACTCCTCCGGTGTCCCGGCGAGGGTGTGCTCGTTCACGATGTCGGTAAGCGCCCCCTTAAAGAAGCTCCTTACCTTGTCAGCCAGATCATCGCCCTCGAGAATCGCGCGGCGGTCGGCGTAGATTGACTCGCGCTGCTCATTGAGCACGTCATCGTATTTCTTGACGTTCTTACGGATCTCCGCGTTCCGCGATTCGACCTGCGTCTGCGCTTTGCGGATCGCGCCCGAGACGATGCGCGATTCGAGCGCCATATCATCCGGGGTGTTGTCGTTATCCATAATGGCCCGCGCTGCACCCGTGTTGAACAGTCGCATGAGGTCATCGGTCATTGACAGGAAGAAGCGGCTCTCGCCCGGGTCACCCTGTCGGCCGGAACGACCGCGCAGCTGGTTGTCGATACGACGCGATTCGTGGCGTTCGGTACCGAGCACGTACAGTCCACCGAGCTCAGCGACTTCCTCGGCCTCTTCCTTGACTTCCGCTTTGACGCGCTCGAGCACCTCGGACCACTTGGCCTCGTACTCCTCCGCGTTTTCTTCGGGGTCGAGCCCGAGTTCAGTCATCTCAGCAACCGCGATGAACTCGGCGTTACCACCGAGCATGATGTCGGTACCGCGGCCGGCCATATTCGTAGCAACGGTGATGGCGCCCTTACGTCCGGCCTGCGCAACGATCGCGGCCTCACGAGCGTGGTTCTTTGCGTTGAGTACCTCGTGCTTGACGCCGCGACGGGCGAGCAGCTTCGAGAGATATTCGCTCTTCTCTACCGAGGTCGTACCGACAAGCACCGGCTGCCCGGTCTCGTAGCGTTCCACGAGGTCTTCGACGACCTGGTCGAACTTCACCTTCTCGTTCTTGTAGACGAGGTCAGACTGATCGATACGCGCGAGCGATTTATTCGTGGGAATCGGGATCACACCGAGTCCGTAGGTGGACTGGAATTCCGCAGCCTCGGTCTCTGCAGTACCGGTCATGCCCGAGAGCTTGTCGTACATGAGGAAGTAGTTCTGCAGCGTCACGGTCGCCAGCGTCTGGTTCTCGGCCTTGATTGTGACGCCCTCTTTGGCTTCGATCGCCTGGTGCAGACCCTCGCTGTATCGACGACCCGCAAGGATACGACCGGTGTGCTCATCAACGATGTTCACTTCGCCGTTCTGCACAACATACTGCTTGTCGCGAGCGAAGAGTTCCTTCGCCTTGATCGCGTTATTCAGGAAGGAAATGAGCGGAGTATTTGCCTGCTCGTAGAGGTTGTCGATACCAAGCGCATCCTCAACCCGATCAATACCGGGCTCGAGGATACCGATCGTGCGCTTCTTTTCGTCGACCTCATAGTCGCGTTCATCCTTGAGCCGTTTCGCGATTTTCGCGAACTCGGTGTACCAGCGGTTTACATCTCCGGATGCGGGGCCCGAGATGATGAGCGGGGTACGGGCTTCGTCGATCAGGATCGAGTCAACCTCGTCAACAATCGAGTAGTAGTGACCACGCTGCACGCAGGATTCGACGGAGGCGGCCATGTTGTCGCGCAGGTAGTCGAAGCCAAACTCGTTGTTGGTGCCGTAGGTGATGTCGGCGGCATACTGTTCGCGGCGCTGTGCGGGTGTCAGGCCAGACACGATGCAGCCGGTCTTCATTCCGAGCGCACGGAACACTCGGCCCATGAGATCGGACTGATAGGAGGCGAGGAAGTCGTTCACCGTAATCACGTGAACACCCTTGCCCGGAATCGCGTTGAGGTATGCGGCGAGGGTTGCGACTAACGTCTTACCTTCACCGGTCTTCATTTCAGCAATATTGCCGTCGTGCAGGGCGCCACCACCCATGAGCTGCACGTCATAGTGCCGCTGCCCGAGCGTGCGTCGTGCGGCTTCGCGGACCGCGGCAAAGGCTTCCGGGAGCAGTCCGTCGAGGATGTCCTTATCGGACTTACCCGCTTCAGATTCCTCCTGATACCGTTCGCGGAAGTCCTCGGTCATTTCGCGCAGGTCGTCATCGTCAAGCTCTTCGAATCCCTCTTCGAGCTTGTTCACATCCTTCGCCATGCGCTCGAGACGACGAATCTGCCGACCCTCGCCAAATCGCAGCATTTTTTCGAGGATTGAAGCCAAACCGATCTCCTGACAAATCTACAGATGGGGCCAGACCCCAATACATCGCATCATCGTACTTCGCCAGGCTTAAATTCGTTGTGGATGCGTTGCTAATTCAGCGCGAGAATTTGGGCCTGGCAGCGGAGCACGTGCTCGAGATAGGCGGCTCCGGATTCCATACTGTCACGATAGTGACCGTTGAGTTCAAAGGAAATACTCCCGATCAACTCGGTCCAGGAGCGAATCACGGCGATAATGACGGAACTCGCGACTCGCTCGGGCGACTCGCTCAGCGACTTGGCGATCAGCCATTGGCGAACTCGGTCAATATCCGCGGCAAGCGCTGGGGTCAAGTCGGGTTCGGACTCCGGGGCCGGCTCCTGTCCGGAAAAGGCAGACTCCCTCGCGAGCAGAGTCACAAAGGCTTCGATGAGTCGTGTCGCCGTGCTTAGCGTGCGCAGTGGTGCGTCATAACCGATCACCGGAGTGCCGTAAATCAGCGCGAACTCGTGTGGATGCGCGATGGCCCAGTCTCGCGCGGCCATGCCACCACTGACCCATGCAGTAGCCCCGCCCGATCCCTCCTGCTCATAGGCGGCGGCAATGCCTCGTTCCACTGCCTCGCCGATCGAGTCGTAGGCGTCGATGATGAGCTCGGTCAGTAGGTCATCGCGGCCGTCGAAATAGCGATAGAGCGCGCCGACAGTCACCCCGACCTCACGAGCCACGGCACGCATCGACAGCGAGCCCGGCCCCACGCTGGCCAGTTCACCACGTGCAGCCTCGAGGATGCGCTCACGCATTGGCGCATTGCCAGCTTTCTCGGCATCGGCGGGTGCAACACGATCTTGTTCGCTCACGTTTTACCTCAATTCCACGATCACTATTGACAGGCGTGAACACTGTTCACCATACTAGATATGCAAGCGTGAACACTGTTCACTATCGGTCAGTAGGAGGCCATTATGTCCCGCATCACCGTCATCGGCGCCGGCCCACTCGGTCGTGCCACTACCCGAGCACTTCTGGATCGCGGCGACGAGGTCACCGTTGTCACCCGCTCCGCCACAGTGATTCCTGGAGCAAGCGCTGTCGCCGTCGACATCACCGCACCAGGGAGCACCAGCCAGTTCCCCGACTCTGACGCAATTGTGGCCTGCTGCAATTTCCCCTACGGCGCCTGGCACCGGCACTGGCCACCGGCGATTGAGAACCTCATCGCCGCGGCCAAACAGCAGGATGCGACGCTCGTAATCGCGGGCAATCTCTATGCCTACGGGGAATCCGCGACACCGTTCAAAGAGAGTGATGAGTTTCGGGCGAACTATCGCAATGGTCGCGTGCGCGCGGCAGTGTGGAAAGCAGCCCTCGAAGCCCACACCGAAGGGCGCATCCGTACGGTCGAGGTGCGCGGCAGTGACTATATCGGCCCACACACCGGCGAGAACGCGCACGGCGGCGAACGGCTACTTCGTCCCGCACTCGAAGGCAAGACCGCATCCATCGTCGGAGATCCTGACCAACTGCATACCTGGACCGCCGTGAGCGATTTCGGTGCGCTCCTCGCGCGTGCGACGACCGACTCCCAGATGTGGGGCCGCCCCTGGCATGTTCCGAATGCGCCGGCGTGCACGATCAGAGAACTTGCGGCACAAGCACTGGAAATCTCAGCGGACGAAAACAGAATCCCCGTCAGCGCTCCCCCACGGATCCGAAAAATGCCGCGAGCGCTGCTGAGCATCCTGTCGCTCGTTAGCCCGGCAATGGCAGGGATTCGTGACGCGGCATATCAGTTCGACGCGCCATTTCTTGTCGATGATTCGGATGCGCGTACGCAGTTGGGAGTGACGCATACGCCGCTCCGGGAGACGCTCACCGAAGCGGTCCGCGCACTCTCGCATCACCGGCAGCCGGAAACTGCCTAAGTTCAGAGGACCGCAGGACCTAATCCTGCGGGGATAACAGGAGCTTTCGGTTGCCGAATGTGGCAGTGACTTCGACGGTACCGCCGAGTGCTTCAACGTAGGACTTGAGAGTGGCGAGCCCAGAACGGTCGAGATCCCCGGCTTCTAATGCAGAGATCGTGGGTTGCGTGATGTCCATGCGATCGGCGAGTTCCTTCTGGGTAACTCCTTGCTCCTCACGGATCTCGCGAAGCCTGTAAGCGCGCTCTTCGGCTGCCATCCGTGCCACATGCTCGGCAACGGCATCATCCTCGATGGGACGCTTGGCACGAACGTCACTCCATGCGGCGGTCTTCGTCTTGCTGCTCATGTCACTCCTCATCGTTCATTAGCCACTCATCGAACCTGTCATCGGCTATCGGAATGTTCTCGCGGTACCACTACTTCCACTTGCCAGCCTTGTCTCCAGCGACGAGCAAGATCGCTCTGCGCTTCGGATCGAAAGCGAACAGAATCCTGATTTCACTACGCCCGGCCGAACCGGGCCCCAGTTCCTTCATGTTGTAATGCCGAGAACCCTTAATCCGATCAGCGGTCGGCCTCCCAAGCGTGGGCCCGTTAGTCTCCAGCCGTGATATCGCTGCCGCGACCAAGTTGTAGGTCTCGTCATCCAGCCCAAGGACCCACGTCTCAACATCCAGCCAGAGTCGAACATCCCATGACATATCACCAGTATAGACCATAGGCAATATCGATTGAAGGCTATGTTGGCTAGCACGCCGCACGGTCCACGAGATTTCCAAGTAAGACCGCTGTGCTCCATGCAAATCCCAACTAGTTCCAAGTTTCAAAGCAGCGTGGTGTTGCCGCACTCGGCGTCCCGCCGCGACCTGAAAAAGTGCCACGGGATGGATTTTGCCGGGCGTGTCGTCGCGTGTCGCGCCCATCGTGGCACTTTTTCAGAACGGCGAGCTGGAGCAGAACCAAAACGGCGAGCTGGGGCGTACCAAAAACGGTGGCCCTCCGATATTCGGAGGGCCACCGTGAGTAGTTCAGTCAGCAGCGGTTCACGCTGCAACTGGAGTTACTGGACGACAGCGGAAGCGGTCGATTCCTCAGCGACCGCAGCCTCATCTTCATCACCGAGCGCGATGACACCGTAGTCCCAACCACGACGACGGTAGACCACAGCGGGTCGATCCGTGTCCGCCTCAATGAAGAGGAAGAAGTCGTGACCCAGCAGTTCCATGTGGTCCACTGCCTCATTGGGGGTCATCGTCTTGGGCGCGAACACCTTTTCACGAATCACAATGGGGCTGTAGTCCTCATAGCCGTCACCGTCCGATTCAACTGCGGCGGCGGGAACGGCCCTGCCCGAAACGACGTCAATAATGCCCGTATCTGCGGGAACGATGTCGAGTTCCGCAAAGTCACCTGCTGTTGCTTCGGCAAGGCTCTGGCCACGGTGAGCCTTCTTCTTGTCCTTCGCACGGCGCAAGCGTTCGACGAGTTTGTCGAGAGCGATGTCGAAAGCTGCGTATTTGTCGCCAGCTTCGGCCTCCGCACGGATCGTCGGGAAGGGCCCGAAGATCGTGATCTCGACTTTTCCTCGATCGAGGTGGTTGCCAGCGCGGTCAGTGCGGCGCTTAACTTTCACCTCGACGGACTGGGCTCGGCCGGAGAGTTGCTGCACCTTCGCAGTGACTTTTTCATCCGCATACTCGCGAAATCGGTCGGGAATTTCGGTGTTTCGGCCGCTGATGGTGACGTCCATCTCACCCTCCTCTATTGGAACTCGGGTGCGGAATATTGAGCCACACCCGGTCTGGAATGTGTGTGTCTTTCCATCATATGCGTCGTATTCCGAGTCGACCTTGAGAATTCGCCTGTTGGCAATATTCCGACCTATTTCATGTGATATCGGCGTTCCACTCGTGCAATTGCCACGGCACCGATAACGGTTGCATCGACCGCTCGAAGCGCCCGTGCCGCTTCCGAGAGGGTCGCACCGGTAGTGACCAAATCATCCACGATCAAACAGCGTCGGCCCCGCACCGCTTCACTTGCGACAAATGCACCGTTTAGATTCGCCGCGCGCTCGTCGCGGCCAAGCGATGATTGGTCGGCAACTTTGCGCACGTGTTTGAGTGCGGCCACGGGTTTCGCTTTCGGCACAGCGCGTTCGAGCAATAGTTGGATGTGGTCATAACCGCGGCGTGCGCGTGCGGCTCGTCGTGATGGGACGGGAATGAGCAGGGTTGCTTCGCTACTCGATCGTGCCCACATGTGTTCTCGCAGCGCGAGTCGAAGCAGCGCCGATAGTTCACGGGCCAAGTCGACCCGGCCACGCTCTTTGTATGACTCGAGCACTGCCCGGAGTACCGGCGCGTAGGGCATCGCGGTCGTCACGTTCAAGGATGAACCGGCGAGGGCATCCTGAATGGTAACCACCTGCGGCGACACTGCCTCTCGAAGCGCGTCAAGGCAGTCACGACAGATTCGAGAATCCGCCGCTTGGCAACCGCCACAAGCCACTGGAAACAGGGTGGCGAGAGCCTCGCGTATCGCCGCAATCTCTCCACCCATAGCTGCAGCGTGGCACGGTCGAGTGGATCTGCGGCCGAGATTTCCACAAGTTCGGATTGCCGCGTCACTTATGGATACGCGTCGGTAGCTATACCTGCGCGTATAAGAAGGTAATGATCACTTCGGATGCTTGCCAGCGGGTACCGCGCGGGGCGTAGAGGGTGCCCTGCCGGTCAACCACGCGCATCCCGGCGAGAGTGTTTGACCCCGCGGCCTGCATTGCCGAAGGGATGCTGCCCAGCGTCGTGAAGGAGCCACCGACCTGGTAGAGCCGCACATCGGTGGTACCTTCGCTACTTCCTACGAGCATCGCCACGGAACTCGAATCCACCCAGGCCACGTCATTGGGCTGCTCACCTGGGACCGGGAGCACGATCGGATCGCCGATTTGGGTGGGGGTGCCGTTCTCATCGCGCACGATCGGCGAAACCGCGAGCTCCACGCCACCGTCTGCCTCGTAGAGGAACACGATTCGAGTCCCGTCCCGCGAAATCTGGTGCGAGACGAAATCGGGGGCGATCTGTGTGGGGAGAGCCAATTGGAAGGTGGAGTACTCGCCGATCCGCGTGAGGTAGAGGCCCGGTTGCGTGGTCGATTGCGACCACACCCAATCCCAGTTATCGAGTGCCGGTTCCACCTGACCGCCGCGGCCGTCGATGAACGTGGCCTGCTCATCCTCGAAGCGCATTGCGTAGGTGCCGTCCTCCGTAAGCAAGGCCACCGTGCCGCGGGATGCGGAGAGCGCGCCGCGAATCGGCTCAAGTCGCTGCACTTCGGCAGACACGGTATCGGCTCCCTCGGGCGGACTAATCGAGCCACCACTGAGATAGCCGAGGGTGCCGTCCTGCTGCACCAGCGGTGATGAATTCACTTGCGGTGAGGTAATAACGTCTTCCGGACTCGGCAGCGCGACGTCAAGCCGAGCGCCGTTCACCTGCAATTCCACGCCCGTGATGTCGGGGAAGGAAGTGAGCGTTTGCTCGAGTTGCAACCGAATGAGTGACAGGGCACCGGCGGAAGTCTCGGAGAGCGCATCTGAGAAATTCACAATCGCGACCGCGCCGTTCATGCGAACAGGTCCGAGCAATCCGGTGCCGTTGGGGAAGGCCGTCGTCACGGCAGCTCCCGGCAGCATCCAGTCGGCCGGCCCGCCCAGGAGACCTTCGACCGCACGAGTGGCTGCCTGGTTGTCATCCGGGTACCAGCGCAGGTCCGGCGAGGTGAACTGCTGCGCACCATCGAAAAACGTGAGTGTGCGCGGTTCAAACAGGTCGGTGAAGGCCTGTTGAATCAGAATGATGCCGTCAGGTGCCTGCGAGATCCGCCATTCGCCATCAACATTCTGCAATCGGAATCGAAGGGTTTGGGTATTCGGCGAAATTGATTCTTCATATACGCCGCTCGCATTGACATTGCCGTAGGCGGGGACCGAGACAACCACTTCGTCATCGGTCTCGGATTTCATGGACACCTGCCCCTCGGTGACGACCACATTGCCATTCGGGTCCCAGTTCGCTGCCGCTTCACCCGTGAGGTATTGCCGGGCTGTTGAAAAGTCATTCTGCATCCCGGTACCGGCTTCGATAAAGCCCTGCACTATTTCTTCCCGGGTGGCGCCGTCGGTGGGACCCGCCGGGAAATAGCGGATGCCTTGCGGGGATTCTTCTTCCTGCTGGTCGCCTCGTTCTACCGGACCCGAAAATGGGATGTGTGCGCAGGCCGTCATCACCACTACCAGGACAGCGGCAAGCATCGTCACGAGGGATCCACGCAGCGGCTTCATTGGTCGTCCTCCCGGTTGCGATGCTCTTGCGGGTTGCGGTCGATTGCGATCGCGCCAGTCTTGGGGTCGGTGGAGGCGAGGTACTCCCACTGATCCGCATTGTCGTGACCGTTCAGCGGCAAGTCGATGGGCTGTGTATCAACACTCTGGTCATCAAAAGCGCGCGTTCGGCGATCGTTCGCATCCACCGTATAGGTGCTCGCGCCGGCGTCATCAGGAATCAGCGGCAGTGGTGAGGACACGATCGGTTGGCCGATCTGCCGCGGCAGTGTGAGCCGGAAGTTTGAGCCGAGTTCGGGAACTGACCAGAGTTCGAGCCGCCCGTCGTGAAGCTGCGCATCGTCCTGGGAAATCGCGAGGCCGAGGCCCGAACCGCCCATGGTGCGCTTTCGGGAGGGGTCCGCGCGCCAGAAGCGCGAGAACACCTGCGTCTGCTGTTCCTCAGTCATCCCGACGCCATAGTCACGCACAGAAATCGCTACTGCGGTGGCGTTCCCACCCACAGAGACCAGGATGGGCTTACCCTCACCGTGTTCGATGGCATTTGCCACGAGGTTCCGAACCACGCGGTTCACTCGACGCTCATCGAATTCCGCTTCAATATTGCCGGCAGTGGCACGAAGGATGAGCACCTCGCCCTGCTCGAGCGCGACCTGGGTCATGCTCCCAATCACGTCTTCCGCAATCACAATGAGGTCATTGGGGTTCCGCAGCAGCTGCACCGCACCCGCGTCGTAGCGAGAGATCTCGAGCAGGTCGGCAAGCAACAACTCAAATCGCTCGATCTGATCGTGCAGCAACTCGGCCGAGCGTGACAGCGTCGCGTCGAGCTCGTCTTTCTTCGCATACACGATGCCGGCCGCCAGGCGAATAGTCGTCAGCGGCGTGCGCAACTCGTGGGACACATCCGAGACAAATCGCTGCTGTACCTTCGAGAGGTCCTCGAGCTGCTCAATCTGGTGCTGCAGGTTATCGGCCATGTCGTTGAACGATCGCGCCAGCGTACCGATATCGTCTTCGCCTCGTTCCGGGATGCGTTCCTCAAGCCGCCCGGCAGCAAGCTTTCGCGAAGTTTGGGCTGCGATTCGAATGGGTCGGATCACGGCGCGCATAATTGCGCCAACAATCGTGCCCACCATCAACACCAGAATCGCCATCGACACGGTCAGCGTTCGCTGCACGAAATCGAGCGTGTCTTGCGAGGGTTGCATGGAATACACGAGATAGAGCTCGTAGGTTCCCGCGGTTGGGACGTTCAGGGTCGAGCCGACGACCAGGCCGGGTTCGGCACGATTGCCCTCCCCTTCCAACGCTACGGACTGGTACGCGGCGATTCCGGGGTCTTCTTGTAAGGCCTCGCGGAGCTCTTCACTGACAAGATCCGGCGGCACGCCTTGGGACGCAATGTCCTGCAGCGATACGACGTCACTCGACATGCTTTCGGAACGATAGAACGCGAATCCCTCAGCATTTGGGGCCTGGGCGAGGGCCGCATCCAGTGCCTGCTGTCGAAGCGCGGTGATCGCGAGTTCGTCGGTTTCGATCCCGGTATCAAAGGTCGCTTGCGCATTCGAGGTGGCGTATTCGGCTTCCTGCAGCACCTGGTTCGTGCGGCTCGTGTACAGGTCACGAGCGATCGTGTTTCCCATGACGATGGCCACAATGACCACAGTGGCGGTCGTTAAAATGACGGCGATCAGGGTCGTCCGAAACGGCAGCGAGGTGCCCCACAGGTGCCGAATATTCGCGAAGAATCCGCTCGGTCGCCACCACTTGCCGGGGGCGTTATCGGGGCGACCTATGTCGTCGTCACTGCCCAGACTCGGCGCAAGCGTGATCGGCTCGGCCTCGGCTTCGGGTTCTTGCCGTTCCTTCCGAGATCGTTTGAACCAGGATCGTGCCATGCGCTACGCGGGGGTGTGCCCGGCGCGATAGCCAACACCACGCACCGTGGTCACAATCTTGGGGTGATCCGGGTCGATCTCGACCTTGGCACGCAGACGCTGCACGTGCACGTTCACGAGTCGAGTATCGGCCTTGTACTGGTAGCCCCAGACCTGTTCGAGGAGTTCCTCGCGGCTAAACACCTTATTCGGAGTCGAAGACAGTGTGAGCAGCAGATCGAATTCCAGCGGCGTCAGGTTGATTGGTTCACCATCGCGCAGCACTTCGTGCGCGGCAACGTTAATGGCGAGGTCCCCCACGCGAATGATTTCCGTATTGTCGCTCGGCGTCGAGCGAAGTCGAGTCTTGATGCGCGCGATGAGCTCTTTGGGGTTGAAGGGCTTGACGATGTAGTCATCTGCGCCCGCTTCAAGCCCTCGAACGACGTCAGTCGTGTCGGACTTCGCGGTGAGCATGATGATCGGCACGCCCGACTCGGCACGAATCAAGCTGCAGATCTCGATGCCGTCCATTCCCGGCAGCATGACGTCGAGCAGGACGAGATCGGGGTCGACTTCGTGAAAGCGATCGAGAGCCTTTGCACCGTCGGCGCAGAATTCCGGTGCGTAGCCCTCGGCACCAAGCACAATGCCAATCATTTCGGCGAGCGCGGTGTCATCATCTACAACCAGAATCTTATCGGACAACCCGAAACCCCTCGTTCTTTTTCGACTGCGTCTATTTTGCCGCAGGCCACCGCAGCATTCCTCATGCCAGAGTACCCTGTTGCTGCCTCCAAACGTGTGATGTTGGCGCTGTGCCCAGTCGTGTGTGCGACGATACTTCGGTGACTGATCAGCACTCTCCGCAGGACGTTCCGAATCCGAACTATCAGCAGCCCGCCTATCCGGGCGGCGCGGCATCGTGGGATTACGACACCGCAAGTTCTGGCCAGCAGGTTCCCCCCTCGAACGGGTGGACGCCGGCACCAAAGGCCGGTCTCATCCCGCTACGACCGCTGTCTTTTGGTGAGATTTTCGGCAGTACCTTTAAACTCCTGCGCACGAATGCCGGAGTATCGATCGGCGCCGCACTGATCGTGCAGGGTGTCACCGCGCTCATCGCGGCAGGGCTCCCAACAATCATTGCGGTCTGGAACATTAACCGGATCAGCATGGCCAGCCGTGCCGATGAGGCCATGATTCTCAACGCGCTACCGGGTTGGCTATTGCTCTCGATGATCCCGGGGCTCATCCTCTCGTTCATCGGCTCGGCACTCTTGCAGGTGGTCATCATTCAAGTCGTGGCCAAGAGCGTCCTCGGTCGAAAGGCTCGACTTGGCGAGACGCTGCGGATGGCGTGGTCGCGAATTTGGCCGATCCTGGGCTACTTCGGCCTGATGTTTGTCGCCATGCTGGTCGTCTCTGCCGTGTTCGTGGGGATCATTGCGTTGGCGGTGTGGATGGCAGAATCCTCCGGCGTCGTAGCGCTGTTGATCGCGCTCATCGTCGTGGTGCCACTGTCGCTCGGCGCCGTCGTCGCGATGATCTGGATCACTACCAAACTGACGTTTACGCTGCCCGCCATTGTGCTCGAGAAGATGGGGCCCATCCAGGCGATCCGCAGGTCGTGGGGTCTTTCGAAGCGCTATTTCTGGCGCACCTTCGGCATCATCATCCTGCTGCAGCTGATTGTTCAGGTCATGTCGCAGGTGGTCGGCAGCGTGATGGGCTTCCTGATGGGATTCATCAGTGCATTCGTCGCGCCAACCGGCGGCATTGCAGAAGGTCAGGAGGGCGCGTTCATCGCGTTCCTTATTGTCATCATCGTGGTCACGGTGTTGCTGAGCGTGCTCGTCGCGGCGATTGGCCAGGTGCTCATCACCGGCAATGCGGCGATTATGTACACCGATCTCAGGATGCGTAAAGAGGGACTCAATATTCACCTCCAGAATGCGATGGAGAAATACGCCGAGGGTCAGGAACCTGAAAAGGATCCCTGGCTTGCACCCGACCTTGGTCCGCTCCCGGAACCGCAGCCGTATGGTGCGCCGGCTGGACAGCCCGGATACGCGAACACCGCACCCGGATACCCGGCCCCCGGCTACCCCTCGGGCCCCGGCTACTCCTCGGGCCCCGGCTACCCGGGACCGGGCTACGGGTCACCGGAGTATGGAGCACCCGGCTATGGCGCGCAGGGCTACGGGACGCCAGGCTATGGTGCGCAGGGCTATGGAACACCGGGATACGGGACTCAAGAGCAAGCTGCTCCTGGCTCCCCGGCACCGGAGTATGGGACGCCAGGCTACGGCGCGCCCGGAAATGAATCGGCAGCACCCGGATACACAGCTGGGGTACCCGAGTATGGCTCAGCAGCCCAGCAGGCTCCTCACCCGCACGGCAACCAGCAGTCGCAGCCAGGCGACAACCAGCAGGTTGACCCGGTTGCACCAAGTTCGCCGTATGGTCCGGACTCCAGCACCGACGCAGACACCGGTGCTGACAGCAGCGACCAGTCCACGGAGAGCTGGGTCAACCGCGACAAGTGGAATAACAGCGGTGAGCGTTCCGATGAGAGCCCCACCAACAACGCATCGGATAACAACCGCTAGTTATGACGCTTCCGTACACTTTTGCCGAAGCGCCTCCGCTCGAGCCCGACGAGGACGCCGCCCGCGATTGGCTCATCGAGGAACTCGCACGAAGCGAGTATCAGGATGCAAAGCCAAATCCAATCGATCAGTTCTTCAATGACGTGTGGGAGTGGCTTTCCTCACTCTTTGTCGTGGATGGTTCAGGCGCATTTGGCATCAATCCTGCGTGGGTGTTCATCATTATTGCGATCATCCTGGTTGTCATTTTGATCGTGATTTTCGGCCGCCCCAAGGCTGTCGCACGCCGACGTGCCGCGAACCAGTCGGTCTTCCTCGATGACGACAATCGGACAGCTGCGGAACTACGTGCCGCCGCCGATGCCGCCGCACGCGAGGGCAACTGGGATCTCGCGATTACCGAACGCTTCCGCGCCATCAGCCGCTCACTGAGCGACCGCACGCTCATCGCGCTTCGCCCCGGAACCACCGCACAGGGCGTGGCCCAGGCAGCAACGAAACCGTTCCCGAATGAATCACCGGCACTTCGTGGTGCCGCGAACGCCTTTGACGCGGTGCGATACCTCGATAAGCGCACGGATAGCTCCGTCTACGAGCAGGTCCGGGGCCTGGACCAGCGTCTCGAGAGCTCCCGACCAGCATCCCTCCTGCCCGCGAATCAGGTGGCAGGATGACCACGACCACAAGAACCGCGGCCACGGAAGAAACCGCGGCAAACAGTGCAACACCAACCGACGCTGCCGAATCGCTCACGCCGAATGCGCGTCAGTGGTGGCAGCGCTACCAGCGCTGGGTTTGGGGTGTGCTTATTCTGCTGCTTGTGGGCGGGGTGACCATTGCGACATACGGCGGCTTGTCGATTAACTCCGATCGCTTTCTCGACCCGTCATCGGCCACACCAAACGGCAGCAAGGCCCTGGTCAACACCATCGCAAACCAGGGTGTTGAATTTACTCACGCGGAATCGCTCGCCGAACTCGACCTCGTCATGAGTGAAGACGGATCCACAACGCTCGTCGTGGAGGACCCGTATTACGCGCTCGAAGCCGAAGATTGGGAAGCACTCCTCGCGTCCGGGGCCGACCGTTTCCTGGTGCTCTCCACATCCCTACCTTCACAAGCGGTCGCCGAGCAGGTCGCATCCTATAAGGGCAATTTTGAGCCGCGCACCGATGCCGACGGCAATGTCATCAACGAGGACATGCCCGAGACCTTCCCCGCTGAATCTTCTGAGGTGGGGACGTGTCCCGATGCCCTCGCTGCGAACGCCCCCGAAATCACCAACCTGGGTGGGCGCGAATTCACCCCGACAGATGATGCATCCGGCTGCTACCCGGTCCGAGATGGCTATGCGCTCGTGATCGGCGAGGTTGATGGCGTTGAAATCGTCGTCCTCGGCACTCCATCAAATCTCACCAATGAGCAGATCGTCTCCGACGCCAATGCCGCCATGGCGATCAATGTGCTCGGTGCCCATGACAAGCTCGTCTGGTACACCCCGAACGCGGCAGATTATTCGGAAGGTCCCTCCTTTGGGTCCTATATTCCGCAGTGGCTATTGCCCTCGCTGCTGCTCATCTACCTTGCGGGTTTCACGGTCGTAGTCTGGCGCGGTCGCCGGTTCGGTCCACTTGTGACCGAACGGCTTCCCGTCACGGTTCCCGCGAATGAAACCCTTGAGGGTCGGGCGCGGCTCTACGATGCGAGCAATTCGCGGCTGCGCGCACTCGATTCAATCCGCATCGGTACCATCTCGCGACTGGCCGACCTCGCCGGGCTCGGAAACAACGCATCCACACAACAGGTGATTGCCGCGACCGCAGGGCTCGCTGGAGTATCGCTGGATCACGCGCATCGAGTATTACTCGCTGCCGAGCCAGAAACCGACCGAGAACTCGTCGAATTCGCCAACGCAGTCGCCGAACTTGAACGACGCGTCCGCGCCACGACCGGCCGCACCAAGCCGACCAGAGCATCCACCACTCGACACGACACGAACAACGCCACTAACAAGGGAAAGCAGGGTAACGAGCATGACGAATGAGATCCGCGAAAAGCTCGGACAGGTTCGGAGCGAGGTCGCGAAATCTGTCGTCGGCCAGGATCAGGCCGTCGAAGGCCTTGTGATCGCGCTGCTCTCGGGCGGCCACGTGCTGCTCGAGGGTGTGCCCGGTACCGCAAAGACGCTCCTTGTGCGAACGCTGAGCCAAGTGCTCGCGCTCGACACGAAGCGCGTGCAGTTCACACCGGACATGATGCCGGGTGACGTCACCGGTTCGCTGGTCTACAACAACAAGCTCGGCGACTTTGAGTTCCGTGAGGGTCCGGTGTTCACGAACCTGTTGCTCGCAGACGAGATCAACCGCACGCCGCCAAAGACGCAGTCCTCGCTCCTCGAGGCGATGGAAGAGCGTCAGGTCTCGGCCGACGGTGTCACGCGACCCTTGCCTGAACCGTTCATGGTGGCCGCGACTATGAACCCGATCGAGTACGAGGGCACGTACACACTCCCCGAAGCACAGCTTGACCGATTCCTGCTCAAGCTGGTGCTCGATTTGCCGCCGCGCGACGCCGAAATTGAGGTACTGCGTCGCCACGCCGGGGGCTTCAACCCGCGGGATCTCGCGGCTGCGGGTGTGAGCACAGTGCTCAGCGCCGAACAACTGCGTGCCGCACAGGCAGAGGCGCGCGCAACCCGAGTGAGCGGCGATATTGTCGCGTATCTCGTTGATCTTGCCCGTGCGACCCGGCAGTCGCCGTCGGTGCGGATGGGAGTCTCCCCTCGCGGTGCCACAGCCCTGCTTAATGCGGCCAAAGCGAGCGCCTACCTCTACGGATATGACGCGGTCACTCCGGACCACGTGCAGCGGATGGTGCTTCCCACCTGGCGTCACCGCCTCGCCCTTGAGCCCGAAGCAGAGATTGAGGGCGTTTCGAGTGACTCGATTCTGCGCTCGATCATGCAGCAGGTGCAGGTGCCGATCTAATAATGGCCATCAGCGGTATTTACGTCGGAGTGCTGCTGCTGGGATTGCTGCCGGTCATGCTCTTCGGCACCTCCCCCAGCAGTGCCTTCGGCACGCTCGGAATCGTGATCGCGATTTGGCTGGTACTCGGCATTCTTGACTGGCTCCTGGCCGCTCCCGCCCGTCGCGTCGCGGTGGAGCGAGACCTTCCGGAGCGAAGCCGGCTCGGCGACACCGTCACTTCGACCCTGTACCTCACCAACGTGGGACCGCGGGATCTGCGCGCGGTTGTGCGCGATGGCTGGGAGCCCTCCGCTGGCGCACCGCGGATGCGGGAAAAGGTGCAGGTACCGGTCGGCGAGCGTCGCGCGGTCAGCACCGTGCTGACGCCCTGGCGCCGAGGTGACCGTCGCAGCGAGTTCGTCGTCATCCGTTCCTGGGGACCACTTCGCCTCACCGCCCGCCAAGCCGTGCTCAAGGTGCCCGGCCGAGTGCGCATCCTGCCGCCCTTCAATTCGCGGAAGCACTTGCCATCGCGAATCGCGCGGCTGCGCGAGTTGGATGGGCAGACCACATTGCAGGTGCGCGGTCAAGGAACCGAGTTTGACTCGCTGCGCGACTATGTCCGCGGCGATGACGTGCGCTCGATCGACTGGCGCGCGACTGCGCGTAAACAGGATCTCGTGGTGCGTACCTGGCGACCCGAGCGCGACCGTCGGGTAATCATCGTGATCGACACCGGCCGCACGGCCGCCGCACGTATCGAAGATGAAGCGCGGATCGACACTGCGATTGAGTCGGCGCTGCTGCTCGCTGCGCTTGCCACTCGTGCCGGTGACCGAGTGGATCTCGTGGCCTACGACCAGCGTGTTCGCGCCCGCGTGCAGGGACTGTCAGGGTCGCGGTTGCTGTCGGAGATCACCGATTCGATGGCCAACGTCGAGCCTGAGCTGATCGAAATGGATTGGCAATCGGTACCGCGCCTCGTGCGGGAAGTCACCACGCATCGCGCGCTCGTGGTGCTGCTGACCACCGCCGATAACTTCGGCACTTCGCGTGAACTGCTGCAGATGCTGCCGTCGATTACGCGCCAACATCTCGTGATGGTCGCATCGGTCACCGACCCAGAAACCGCCGAACTTGCCGAGCAAATGTCCGATCGTGACGAGGTTTTGCGCGCCGGTGCTGCCGAGCGGGCACTGCTCGACGCGCAACAGGTGCGTCGTACGATTACCCGGCTCGGGGCGGATGCGGTATCGGCGACGCCCTACGACCTGCCGCCGCGGGTGGCGGACCGGTACCTCGAGTTGAAGAAGGCTGGGCGGTTGTAGGCGAGGCTCTTCGGCGCATCCGGCTGTTTTCAGACGCGAATGCACCCAGCAGCACGCTGGCTGACGTCAAACTGGGTGGCACTCCATTTGGAGTGCCACCCAGTTTGTTCATTGATTGCTTCGTACTGCGCGCGGAATCGCGGCAGCAGGATGCTTATTGTCGGCTATGCCTGCTGCCGGCGAATGAAGTAGATCGTTGCACCGCCCGCGAGAAGGGCAAGTGCCGCTGCGCCGACCATGATCATGTCGCTCGCACCGGTCTGGGCAAGATTATCGTCGCCCTTCGCGTCACCCGCACCGTTGTCGTCACCGTCGTTGCCATCGGTGCCGCCGGCACCGTTCGCGCCGTTGTCTTCGGTCGCAGTCGGGGTCGACGATGGCTCGGCGGTGCCAGAGCCGTTGTCGTCACCGTTGGCGTCGTCGTCGCCCTGCGCACCGGCGTCCTCCGAACCATTGGCGTCGTCGTCATCCGAACCGTTGTCCGCGTCGGGCTTGCGCAGCTCAACACTGTCTACAAGCGAGCCGTCGTGAGTGTTGTGTACCTTCACGGTCAGTGAGTCTTCGGTGATCGCAATGTTGCTGAAGTCTGCCGTGTAGTCCTGGCTCCACATTGCGGTGGAGTCGTGAGTGAGGTCGTAGTCGACGAGCTCGGGATCATCGACACCGTTGGTGTCCATAAAGTCGTAGAACTTCGAACCGCTCGAGGAGCTGCCCGTGAGGTAGAGGACCTGGCCATCTTCCTGCGTGAGGACATCGCCGGGGCCCGCTGGCGCATCCGGAACAACCGGGGTGCTGCCTTCCATGAGGTGAGTTCGGGTGTAGATGTGGTCGTGGCCACCGAGCACGAGGTTGACGCCCGCATCCGAAAGCGACTGGGTGAAGCCCTCGCGCATGATCTCAATATCGGGGTCGTAGTAGTGGTTCGCCTGGCTGAACGGGCTCTGGTGGAAACCGACGATGATCCAGTCCGCGTCGTCACCCTGCTGCGCGATTATCGATTCGGTGTATTCGGTGGCGCGGTCGATTCCCGCTTCGATCTGTGGGCGGAGTCCCGCGAGGAACTCGGCGCGCTCTTCATCCGTTTCGAGCTGCCCAAGCTCGAAGTAGTCGTAGATCGAAATCGTGTTGATGTCGAGGCCGATGACGAGCGCGCCATTGTGCTCGTACCAGTAGCTGCGGTCGTCCGCGTTGGGCATGTTGAAGTACTCGTCGTACGTCCAGCCCTCGTCGTCGTGGTTGCCAGAGAGCGTTGCGAGCGGCACCTCGCGGAGGACATCGGCACCCTCGGCGAAGAACAGGTCGTACTGTGGGTCGCGATCGCCAAGCAGCGATTCGAGATCGCCGTCATCGCCGTAGCCGTCAATCTGGTCACCCGCGCTGAAGAGGAAGGACGCATCCGGGTACATTTCGACCGAAGCGTCGAGGGTTTCGTACCAGCCCTGAGCATCCTGTTCGAGCCCGCCGCCTTCGCCGAGTTTCGAGCTTGAGCCCGAACCGATCTGCGCGTCACCGAAGAAGTTGAAATTAAAGTCGCCGCCGAAGCCCTCGGTCGAATAGGTGTAGGTCTGCGACCAGCCACCCTCTTCGCTACCGACACGGTAGATGTACTCGGTGTTCGCTTCGAGACCGGTTGCCGTCGCCTTCGCGGTGGTCAGCCCCTGGTCGTTGTCGGCAGTCATCTCGGCGTCAAAGATAACCGCTTCGGTGGCGGGGAACTCCTCGCCAGTCTGGGCGGATGCCGGAGCAATCTGCACCTGCTCGGCGGTGGCCGAACTGGTAAACCAGTTGAAGTTGAGCTGCGTTTCGTTGGCACCGGGGTTCAGACCGAGGTGCGATACCGGGTTTGTCTCGGTTTCAACGACGGTTGGAGCCACGGCGGCAAAACTGGCAGTTGGGATGAATAGCGCAGCAGATGCGATTACAGCGGCTGCCGTAATCGTCGCGCGCTTGCGAATTGAACGATTCACAAACAATCCTTTAGTAGAGAGGGAGAATACCGCCATCTACGTTCGGCCTTGCAGGTGAACCCCTCGGGGCAACCAAATGGCCCTCGAGTGAATAAACCGCTTGTGCGCATGAATACGCGAAATAGCTCCCGAGCGCGAGCGCACCGGTATTGTCCGGCCCATGCGTCACGCATCGACAGGTGAGCGCAGCAGCGTCACCTCGTCGACGAGCGAGGCGTCCACGGTGTTGAGCACCGTGACCGTGAGCGCAGTTTCGGTGACTTCTATCGCGCCGAAATCGGCCGTGTAGTCCTGCTGCCAGACGGCGGTGGAAGGATGCATAAGGTCGTAGTCGACGTGATCGCGGTTGTCGATCCCGGTGGAATCGCGGAATCGGTTGAATTTTGAGCCGCTTGCGGAGTTCGCGGTGACGTAGAGAGTGTGTCCCGACTCAGGCACGAGAGTGTCGCGCGGCGCCGCCGGCTCTTCCGGAACGACGGGAACG
The DNA here is from genome assembly GCF_052090685.1 of Gulosibacter sp. Classification (NCBI taxonomy): domain Bacteria; kingdom Bacillati; phylum Actinomycetota; class Actinomycetes; order Micrococcales; family Microbacteriaceae; genus Gulosibacter; species Gulosibacter sp. The sequence continues at coordinate 40,132 of NZ_JBQDBE010000025.1, forward strand.
TTGCCTTCCATGAGGTGGGTGCGCGTATAGATGTGGTCGTGGCCTCCAAGCACGAGATCGACGCCCGCCGCGGAAAGCTCGGCGGCGAAGTTCTCGCGAAGGGCTGTGACGTCACCGTCACCGTAGTGCAAGCCTTGTCCGAATGGACTCTGATGCATCGCGACCACGATCCAGTCGGCATCCTTTCCCTGGGCGTCGACGACCTCGCGGAGATACTCGGTAAGTTCGGCGATTTGGGCCGCGGCCTGCTCCTCGCTCACCGTGCCGCCCGTGTCGATATTCGAGTCCAAGCCGATGAACAGCATCCCACCGCGCGTAAACCAATAGTGACGGTCCTCGCTCACGTTCGGCATGTGCCAGTGGGCATCGTGGCCTTCGACACGGATATCGTGATTCCCCGGCACGACAGCGAGTGGATGCTCGCGAAGCGCCTCGGGTTCGAAATACGCCTCGTACTGGGCCGCAAGGGCGACGTCGTCGGGCTGCGTGGTGACCGATTCACCGTTGATCTGGTCGCCCAAGCTGAGCATGAAGGATGCGTCGGGATACGTTTCGAGGGACGTCGCGAGACTTGCCTGCCAACCCTCGGTGTCGCGCTCGAGACCGACATCCCGCAGGAATTCTGGAATCGAGCGCGAACCGAGCTGCGCATCCCCGTAGAACAGGAAGCTGAAGCCTTCGGTCTCGTCCGGAACGGTATAGCGATATACCGGTGACCAGCCGCTTTCTGCGGCACCGACTCGGTAGGCATAGCTCGTACCCGGTACGAGGCCGGTCACGGTGGCCTTCGCGCTGAACGCGCTGTCCCACAGACCGGCTTGCGCGAGCTCGCCCTCAAGTGGCGTCATGGCCGCCGCAAAAGTCGCAGCAGCGCTTTCCGGAAACGCATAGTCGGCCGGAATCGCGCCACTTGTGGGAGTCGAAGGCTCCCCCGCCACTTCTGCCCGCGAGGATGCCGTTTGGCTCGTCGCGGTTTCAACCGGCAGGGTTTCAATTGGCACAATCTGGACCTGTTCAGGCAGATTCGCGTTCGTGAACCAGTTGAGGCCGAGTTCGGTGGCGTCAGCTCCCGGACTCAGTACGAGCTTCGAAATTGGGGCCCGCGCATCCTGGAAGAACGTTGCGTGGACGAAGTAGCCGCCGACAATCGAGACCGCGACGACCACGGCCACCACCAGAGTGATCCGCGAGCGAGGCATAGTTAGTCCGCGTGGACGCGCTGGTACCCCGCCTCGGATTCGCGGAGGTCGCCGTCATGGCCAGCCCGATACGCGCGCCGACCGAGCACGAGTGAATACGCGAGATAGCTCGCGAGCGCGAGCGCGCCGATGCCGATCTTGATCGCCCAGGGCCAGTCTTGGCGAGTCACGAAGCCCTCAATCAGCCCCGAAATAAAGAGGAAGATCGTGGTGCCGATCGCGACGATGATGAGCGTTCGCCCCGCCCGACCGACTGCCTCCATCCGAGTTCGATTCCCCGGCACCACGAAGGACCAGAACACCGCGAAGCCAGCGCCTGCGGCCACGAAGATCATGGTGAGTTCGAGCAGCCCGTGCGGTGCGATCCAGAGGAAGAATGCGTCAAGGTGGCCGAAGGATGCAAGTACCGCAGCCGACTGCCCGAGTGCGACCGCGTTCTGAATGATGACCATGATCGGCCAGATGCCGGTGATTCCGAACGCAATACACTGCAGTGCGATATACGCGTTATTCGTAAACACTCGCGCCGCGAACGCAGACTCGGAATACTCCGAGTAGTAGTTGATGAAGTCTTCTTCGGCATACTGCTGCAAGCCCGCTTCGGTGCCGTAGAAAGACAGCAGTTCCGGGTTCGCCATATGCCAGATATACGACAGCGCGCCGATCGTGATGGTCAATACCGCGGCAGCGAGCGTCCACCACCGCACGCGGTATAGGGACGCGGGCAGCTGTTCCACGAAAAACTCGCGCAATACCAACAGTGGGTTCCGTCGAATCCGTGTGAACCGCATCCGCGCTTGCGAGAGTGTGACCGACAACGCAGTCGTCTCGGAAGTCTCGCCATAGGTCGTTCGCAACGCCGAAAGGTCGGTCGCACCGTTTTGGTACCCGGCAATGAGCTCATCGGATTCCGCACCGCTGAGGTTGCGGCTGCGCGACAGATCACGCAACCGCTGCCAGTCGTCGTGGTGCGCTGAGGAGTACGCGTCGATATCCATGTGATGCAATGATGGCATGGTGACCGCAACAACCGCGAACAGCGTTAGCTATGAAGACGATGAGATTGTCATCGGCGAGGGCGTTGCGCTCGGGGTGCCACCCGCCGGGTTCGTGAGCCGCGCGGGTTCCGCACTCATCGATGCGATTGTCGTTATCGGCGGCTATCTCGTGTCCCTCCTGGCCCTTGGGTGGCTCCTTGAGAGCTACATCACCGCTACCGGCGTGATGTTTGAGGATGCGTGGATCGCGGTCATCCAAATCGTCTGGCTCGTCCTCTGGATGATTTTCGTACCGGTGGTCGTGGAGACCCTTTCCCACGGGCGGTCACTGGGCAAACTGACGTTCGGATTGCGTGTGGTCCGGGATGATGGCGGCGCGATCGGTTTTCGCCACGCGCTCATTCGTGGTCTTGTCGGCCTGCTCGAGATCTACGTCACACTCGGTGCCGGAGCGCTGCTTGCGGGACTGCTCAACTCGCGTGCGAAGCGGTTGGGGGATATGCTCGCGGGCACCTATGCGCAGCTTGAGCGGGTGAACCGTCCGTTTCCGCTCAATCTGCAACTTCCGCCATCGCTCGCGGGGTGGGCGCAGGTCGCTGACGTGTCGAAACTGCCGGACCGCTCCGCTCGTAAAATGCACGACTTCTTCCGCCAGGCGACCCGCCTTGATCCTCGTGCTCGTCAACACCTCGCGGGCGACATCGCACGTCAGGTGCGTCCCCACGTGCATCCGATTCCGGATGTGGATGCGGAGACTTTTATCCTCGGCGTCGCGGTACTTCGCCGCGACCGCGAATACCAGGGCATCATGACTCGGCAAGCCCGCGTGGATCGTCTTAGCGCTTCGGTAGCCGAGCTCCCGCACGGGTTTCCGTACCGCGGCTAACCCCGCACCTCGCCCCGTCCCGCCCCGGGGAAATCTTGGTCACATATGTGACCATCCCCGCCCGGGGAGCGAGCGTTTGTGACCAAGATTTCCGGGGGGGGTGCCGGGGGTTAGTGACGGCTAGGTCGTGTCCTGTAAGTGTTGTTGATGGTGGGCGTGTCCGCTTTTAATCGCT
>NZ_JBQDBE010000026.1:0-43360 GCF_052090685.1 Gulosibacter sp.
CTCCGGCTTATGCGGGACGCCACATTCGTATGTAATGCGCCCACCACCTTAAATTTAAAGCCCCGTGGCGGTTACTGCTTTTACGCATAACCCGCCACGGTCTTCTTAGCGCCTGGATTCAGAGTGCTTCGACCTCCACGAAGACAATGCTGCCCTCGCTATTGCGATTTTCGACCCGGTGTTCGGTACCCTCCGCACGGGCGTAGCTCGATCCCTCGGCAAGGTCGGCAACAATTTCCGTGCCGTCAGCGTTCACGGCATGCATGGTGGCGGTCACGAGCGGCACCACGGTGTATGGATGCTCGTGACGGTGCAGTGGAATATGCCCGCCGGGCTCAATCGTCCACTTGGTGACGCGGAAGTGTTCATTCTCGAGCTGGATCTCGCTCGATGAGCCCTCGTGATCGAAAGCGTTGGTAAGCAATGAAGCTCCTTCCTCGCGAATGGGCACCCTCATTGATTGGGCGCAGCGTGAGCTTACAGTCTGCCCTTGCGCAGAATGACGATGAGGAAAACGGTGCCGCCCACGAGCTCGATGATGATGGAGACGACGCCCTGGGCGTAGAAGACGTGGTTCATGATGAAGTACGCCATCGTGAGCACGAGAAACCCGATACCAACGGCCATGGGGAAGATGTAGCGGTGGTCATAGGTGCTCGCGAACTGGTATGCGAGCGTCGCGGTGAGGAACCCGAGGAAGGTCATTGGCCCCACCAGGGCGGTGGATGTTGCCATGAGGACGGTGATTAGCAGCAGGCTGCGGAACACGGTTGCCTTGTGGTTTACCCCGAGCCCTGTCGCAATATCGTGTCCGAGGGACATGATGTTGAGGCGACGAGAGTCGAAATAAAGCAGGATGCCTGCCGCCAAAACGAGCGGAATCGCGAGCGGGAAGTAGTCGGGATCGGCATTATTGACCGAACCGAATAACCTGGCCGTGAGCAAATCGAATTCGCTGGGCGTGAGCAACCGCTGCATAAATGTCGAAATCGAACCGAGGCCACCACCAATAATGATGCCCACGAGCAACATGATTTGCATGTTCCCGAAGCGTCCGGAAAGCAGCCAGCCATAGAGCAGTGTTGCCAAAGCGATCATCAAAATCAGTTGAATGACGAATTGGTTGAGACCGCTGAACGCAATGAGACCTGCCGCGCCGAAGAAGTAAATGGATCCGGTTTGAATGGCGGTGTAGAGCGACTCAAAACCGAGGAGCGACGGCGTAATAATGCGGTTGTTGGTGATGGTTTGGAAGGCAACCGTGGCGGTGGCGTGACAGAACGCGACAATCGCCATGGTGATCACGCTATTGGCTCGCCGCTCCGCAATGAGCCAAAACTCTCGCGTGCCGACGGGCATCGGGTTACCCCAAGCAAGCAGCAGGAATCCGAATGTAAGTCCGGCGATGACAATCGAGGTGAGGAGGATCCAATAGCGACGTTTGGTCGCAACATTGAGGAAGGGTCCGCGGACTGAAGGAATGAAATTCTGGTTCGGCGCGGTCACTGCAGAAGTAGTTTTAGCCATATCGACGCTGCCTCAGAAGAATGATTACAAATACCGCGGCGCCGACAATTCCGAGCACGAGGGATACTGGAATCTCGAATGGCATGATGATGACCCGGCCAATGAGGTCACAGATCGTGACGATTGCGATTCCCAGAAGGCACACCCACGGCAGGTTGCTGCGAAGGTTGTCGCCGCGGAACATAGAGATGATATTGGGAACGATGAGCCCGAGGAATGGCAAATTACCCACGATTACCGTAACGACACCCGTCGCGATAGCAACCAATCCGGTGCCGACGAGAATGATGCGGTTGTAGTTGACACCAATGTTGGTGGCCACGTCCTCACCGAGACCCGCGACCGTGAGTCGGTCCGCAAGAATGAAAACGGCAATGACGACAATTGCCACGATGTAGAGAGCTTCGTACTGTCCGCGCAGCACCGAGGTGAAGCTGCCCGCAAACCAAATGCCGAGGTTTTGCAGGAGGTCGGTTTGGAGCGCAAAGAACGTTGAGATCGAACTCACGACCGCACCGAGCATGATGCCAACGATTGGCACAATCAATGAAGATCGCAGCGTGACCTGACGAAGGAACGCAAAGAAGATCATGGTGCCGACGAAGGCAAAAACGATTGCCCCGGTTGTCCGGGCGAACAGGCTTGGATCCGGCAGGAGAATCATCACGGTGAGGAGCCCAAGCCCGGCCCACTCGGTGGTTCCCGTGGTGGTTGGCTCGACAAACTTATTCTGCGTGAGCAGCTGCATCACGAGGCCGCACATCGCCATGGCGGCCCCGGCCAGTACGAGCGCCACGGTGCGAGGGATTCGAGTGATTGCGAACATGGCCGCGCCGTCCTCACCGTCGGTCACGTCGTAGACGCCGGTGAAGAGTGAAAGCACGAGGAGGGCGAGTACGGCGAGGGCTCCAAGCAGGAGCTTCCAGTCAAAGAGCCGATTTTTTGGCGGCTTCTTCGTGGGCTTTGTTGCGAGGACTGAAGTCATGACACCAGTTGAGGTTGAGTAAGGCCAACGACAAGTGGTGGGTACTGGCTATAAGCCGGTACCCACCACTGAGGAGAACCGAGGTCGAGAATTAGTTCGCAGCCTCGAATGCGTCTGCCATACCGTTGTAGATTTCGGTGTAGGTCTGGATGCCTTCGTTCGTGTAGGTGTCCGCGGGAACGTAGTACACGTTGCCTTCCTGAATTGCGGTCACGTTTGCGAGTGCCTCGGAACCTTCAAGGATCTCTTCGGCTGGCTGGTAGCCCTCTTCTTCAGCGCCGGTACCAGCATCGCGGTCCATTACGAAGAGCCAGTCTGGGTTGGAGTCGGCAATGGCTTCCACGGAGATGTCGTCACCCTGGTGGTCGGTCGAGCTGTCTTCAACTTCGAGCGAAGGGGTGAAACCGAAGATCTCGTAGAGCGGACCGAAGGTACGGCCTTCACCGGGAGCGGAGTAACCGATTTCGCCACCCGAGACGATTACCGACATCACGGTCTGCTCAGGGTCGTAGGCGGCGGTGACGCGTTCCTTTGCGGCCTGGAAATCAGCAACGAGCTGTTCCGCTTCGGTCTGCTTGCCGAAGATTTCGCCGAGTGCGAGCGTCTGACGCTCGAGTTCGGTGTCGAAGGGTTCACCCTCGCGTGGGTCGAGGTTGATGATGGTCGCATCTGGAACCAATGCGGCAATTTCCTCGTCGTACTGGCTGAAGCGCTGACCACTGATTACGACGTCAGGCTGTGCCGCAACAATGAGCTCGAGGTTCGGCTCGCGGTGGTTACCGATGTTCTCGATGCTTTCATCGCTCGAGTACGGGATCGTCTCTGGGATGAGGTCGACCGGCGCTGCTGCGAGTTCGACGCCCCAGTCGCTCAGGGTTTCAAATGTACGGTTGTCGAGCGCCACTACCGATTCGAGGGGGAGCTGAATTTCCTTGGAACCCGTGTTGTCTTCAATCGTGACGGTGCCGGATGCCTGTTCGCTGCCGCCGTTGCTGGCCGAGGTTTCCGCAGCGGTGTCGGTAGCTCCGGGTTCGCCCGAGGTGGCGCAACCCGCCAGCGCAAGAGCGGAAACTGCGGCGATTGCGAGAAGCCGAAAACGTGGAGACTTCATGGTGCCCTTCTGTAGAAACTGTGGCCGTGAAAAGGCCTTTAACCCGTTTAGGTAACCCTTACCTTAGAGCATCCTTTAGGCTTGGGCACAATCTACCTTGCATTTTTGGCGCGTGAAACGTGACCTTGGGATCATGTTCCGGCGCTAATTTGGGTAAGTTTTGCGGCACAAAATTCACCGGCTTTGACTCGCCAAAAAGAACCACTGGAGGCACAAAAACTCGTGATCACGCTCGATTCGGTCGCCAAGCGATACGGGGACACCGTTGTCGTAGACGATGTGACCCTGCAGATCCCTGCCGGCGGAATTACGTCGATTATTGGGCCAAACGGTGCCGGAAAATCCACTTTGCTGTCCCTGGTGAGTCGGCTGGAACCGATGAGCGCCGGTGTCGTCACGGTTGATGGGCTGAACGTTTCGGAGACGAAGTCGCCTACCCTGGCGAAGCGGCTTGCGATCCTGCGTCAGGAGAATCACCTCACGGTGAGGTTGAGCGTTCGCGACCTTGTTGCCTTCGGTCGTTTCCCACACTCTCAGGGTCGGCTAACCAAAGAAGATCACGCCCATGTTGATACCGCGTTGGAATACATGGGAATGACCGAATTAGCGGATCGATATATCGACGAGCTTTCCGGTGGCCAGCGGCAGCGGGCGTATGTCGCCATGGTGATTTGCCAAGACACCGACTATGTCCTGCTTGATGAACCGCTCAATAACCTGGACATGAAGCACTCGGTCCACATGATGCAGCACCTGCGTCGGATCGCGACAGAACTGGGAAAGACGATCGTGTTCGTCGTCCACGACATCAATTTCGCTTCGGTGTATTCCGACCGAATGATTGCGATGCGTGATGGTCGAGTGATCGTCCAAGGTGATTCCCGCGAAGTCATGGATTCGCGCAAGCTCGCGGAAATCTACGACCTGTACATCCCCATCCACGAAATAGAAGGACAACGGCTCGGAATCTATTTCTGGTCGCCACAGCTGCCACCGGCGACACCACTTCCGGACACCTATTCCAACCGGGTGCAAGTGCACCTTCCGCCGCCTGACACGGCGACCGAACCGGATGCTCAAGCCTCGGATAACTAGGAAAGGCAATGCCCCGTCTCCCCAGAGTTCACAGGGGAGACGGGGTTTTTCAGAGTGCCGGCTGTGGGACTCGAACCCACACACCCTTTCGGACAACGCATTTTGAGTGCGTCGCGTCTACCATTCCGCCAAGCCGGCCAGCACAATGAGATTACAGTACAGTAATCTCTTACCGTGACTGAAAACGAATCATCTACTGCACCCCGTCGGGTAGTCGTCGCTGAAGACGAGTCCCTGATCCGCATCGACATTGTCGAAACTTTGCGTGACAACGGCTTTGAAGTCGTTGGCGAGGCGGGCGACGGCGAAACCGCTGTTGCGCTCGCACGCGAGTTGCGACCGGATTTGGTGGTGATGGACGTCAAGATGCCAAAGCTCGACGGCATCTCCGCTGCCGCAAAGCTGACCGAGGAAAACATCGCACCGGTGGTGCTGTTGACCGCGTTTAGCCAGAAGGAACTCGTTGAGCGAGCTACCGAGGCCGGTGCGTTGGCCTATGTGGTCAAGCCTTTCAACCAAAATGACTTGCTGCCTGCAATCGAGATTGCGCTTGCACGCCACCAGCAAATCATTGCGCTCGAGAACGAGGTCGCCGACCTCAGCGAACGTTTTGAGACACGCAAGCTCGTGGACCGTGCCAAGGGGCTACTCACCGACAAGATGGGACTGAGCGAGCCGGAGGCCTTCCGCTGGATCCAGAAGGCATCGATGAACCGCCGTCTGACCATGCACGAAGTCGCACAGGCAGTGATTGATCAGCTTGCGCCGGCGAAGAAAAAGCCGGCCAAGGAAGAAAGCGAGTAGCGAGCCTTGGCACGCTGCGCTGGCTGCTAGCGACGGGTGCGGATCATGTTCGTGATCCGCACCGTCGAGCAGCGGTGCCCTCGCGCATCCGTGACGATGATCTCGTGCACGGTAGTGCTTGACCCGAGGTGAATCGCCTCGCAGACTCCGGTCACCCATCCCTCGGTCGCCGAACCGGTGTGTGTGGCATTGATATCAACTCCCACGGCATATTTGCCCTCACCCGCGTGAACATTCGCGGCGATCGAGCCCATGCTCTCGCCCAGCACGCAGTGCGCACCGCCGTGGAGCAGACCGTACGGCTGTTCATTACCCGACACCGGCATGACCGCTACGGAGCGTTTCGCCGAAACCTCTACGAAGAGAATGCCCATTTTTTCGGCCAGATTCCCTCGGCCGGCGCCAAAGGTAATCGTGTCCTGGTCGGGGATGCTTAGACCATTGATTTCGGTGGGCACTTCGGTGATCGACATTGAGACTCCTTAGTCACTCAGCAGCACCGCGACAAGCCGATGCTCACGTATCGCACGATCACCCGGCGTAGGCTGTCGGGGTGACTGCGAATCAGCCAAAGCCTACCCTCATGGTCATTGATGGCCACTCCCTTGCGTTCCGTGCATTCTTCGCACTGCCGACGGACAGTTTTGTGAACTCCGAAGGCCAGCACACCAACGCCATTCACGGATTCATCTCCATGCTGTTGAGCCTGCTGCGCGACCACAACCCGAGCCACATCGCCGTGGCGTTCGATGCCGGGTCAAAGTCATTCCGTAACCGTGAGTTCGAAGAGTACAAGGGCGGACGCGATGAGACTCCGCCCGAGTTCAAGGGACAGATTGGGCTCCTGCAAGAGTCGCTCGATGCGATGGGCATCACTTGGATGCAGAAAGAGGACTTCGAGGCAGACGATATTCTTGCCACGCTCGCGCACGAGGGTGAACGGGACGGATATGACGTGCTTGTCGTTTCGGGGGACCGGGATGCGATCCAACTCGTCAATGAGGAGACCACGCTGCTCTATCCATCCGTGCAGGGAGTATCGAAACTCACTCGCTACACACCCGAAGCCGTCTTTGAAAAATACGGTGTCTATCCGCAGCAGTATCCGGAACTTGCTGCCATGGTGGGGGAGAAGGCCGATAACCTTCCCGGCATTCCGAAGGTTGGACCGAAGACGGCAGCCAAATGGATTGCGCAGTTTGGTTCTCTTGACGAGATTCTCGAGCGGCAGGATGAACTCACCGGGAAGGTGGGTGAGTCTTTCCGCGAACACCGCGAGAACGCGATTCGAAACCGGAAACTCAATCGCCTCCTCACCGATGTTGAGCTGGAACACGAGCCCAATGACCTCACCATTCGGCCAATCAATGTGGACGATGTGCGGGAGGTATTTACCCGCCTCCAGTTCCGCACGCTGCAGGACCGCGTGCTGAAGCTCGCGACGGAGCGCGACGGTGCGGTGGTGACCGCCGACACCACGAGTGTCCTCGACTCACTCTCCATCCATGACGGTCTTGAAGGTAAAGAACTCGAATCCTGGCTGAGTAAAGCGACCGGCGATGCTCCCGAAGGACTCGGGCTCGTCCTTGAATTCACGGAAGGACAGCTCTCCGAGGCTGGCGTGGCTAGCAAGACCGAGGCGGTTCGAATCCTTGCGAGCGGGGATATCGCATCCTTCACCGAATGGCTCGCGAGCGACTCACCGAAAATCATGTTTGACGGCAAAGCTGTGTTTCGCACGGCGCTGACTGCCGGACTCACGCTCGGTGGTCCGATCATCGACGCGAAGCTGGCGGCATTTCTCGTCAACCCCACCGGGGTGCCGAAGCGGCTCGCAGAAATTGCGCAGCAGTACTTGGGGGAGACGCTGCCGGAAGCGGACCCCAATCAGCTGGTCTCCCTCGAAGGCGAAGAAACTAACTTCATCGCTTCGGATGCGTGGTTCGTGAAGCGCTCGGCACAGGCGGCCATTGATCGCCTTCCCGAGGTGACGAAGCCCGTGCTGTTCGATATCGAGATTCCGCTGCTTTCTATTCTCGGTGACATGGAGCACGCGGGCATCGCGATGGATCGTGCGCTCCTGCAAGAGCTTTCTGCGGCGCAGGGCGAACTCATCGCGAAGTATGAAAAGGAAGCCTTTGACGCCGTTGGCGGCGAGAAGTTCAATCTTGGTTCGCCAAAACAATTGCAGACCGTACTGTTCGAACAGCTCGACATGCCGAAAACGCGACGGACCAAGACGGGTTACTCCACTGACGCGCAGGCGCTCGAAGACCTCGAACTCAAGAATCCCCACCCCTTCCTCGGTGCGCTGCGGCACCACCGCGATGCCACGAAGCTCAAGCAAATGATGGAGTCGCTCCTCAAAGCAATCACCGAGGACGAGCGCATCCACACCACCTATCAACAGACTGCGGCAGCCACCGGTCGGCTCGCATCCACAGACCCGAACCTGCAGAACATCCCAATTCGTTCCCCCGAGGGGCAGCGCATTCGCGAGGCGTTCATTACCCGTGGCGAATACGTTGAGCTGCTTACCGCTGACTATTCGCAGATTGAAATGCGCATTATGGCGCACCTCTCGGGTGACGATTCGCTGATTGATGCCTTCAACCGCGGCGAAGACACGCACCGCTATGTCGGCTCGCAAGTGTTCGGCGTCGACCCCGAGGATGTCAGTCCAGAAATGCGAACCAAGGTCAAGGCGATGTCCTACGGCCTCGTGTACGGCTTGTCGGCGTTCGGGCTCTCGAAGCAGCTCGGTATTTCGCAGGGTGAAGCGAAAGATCTCATGACGGGCTACTTCGAGCGATTCGGTAAAGTGCGCGACTACCTTCGCGATTCCGTCGCGAAGGCCAAAGAAGACGGGTACACCGAAACCATTTTCGGGCGTCGTCGGCCCTTCCCGGACCTCAACTCCACGAACCGTGTTGCGCGCCAGAATGCCGAACGCGCTGCGCTCAACGCGCCAATTCAAGGTTCGGCAGCGGACATCATCAAGATCGCAATGATCAAGGTTGACGAACGGATGCGCGAAGCGGCAATGCAATCGCGGATGCTCTTGCAGGTACACGATGAGCTTGTGTTCGAGGTGGTCGACGGGGAGTTCGACGATCTCGAGTCACTCGTTCGTGCGGAAATGGCGAATGCCGCCGACCTGCGAGTCCCACTCGATGTCTCGGTCGGCCGGGGTGGGAACTGGCAGACGGCCGGTCATTAGACCCGGTTAATATCCGAGCAGGCGAGAGGAAAGCCATGCCAGCGCAGTCAATACTCGACACCGAGGTGGCGTTCCTGGCGGCGGGCGAGGCATTTGTTGAACTTGTCGACCGAATCCCTGTGACCTCGTTCGGTGACCCGGGCCTCGGGGAATGGGATCTTCGCGGACTGACCGGACATACCTGCCGGTCACTGCTGACGGTTCCGATCTATCTCGGCCGCCCTTCGACGGAAGCCAGATGTGAATCTGCGGCTGAGTACTTCGCGGCAATGCGTGACAGGAGCGACCACACCGCGATCGCCCAGCGCGGCGTGGAGACGGGACAGACACTTGGCTCCGACCCGGCCGTAGCGGTGCAAAAGGCGCTTGGGCAGGCCCGTGCGGCACTGGCAGAAGTCCGTGGGACCGACCCGATCATAGACACGGCTGCCGGTGGCATGCGGCTCCACGCGTACCTGCCGACACGCACTTTCGAGCTTGTGGTGCACTCGAGTGACCTCGCGGTCGCGAGCGGTCAGCCATACACGGCTCCGGCCAATGCGCTGTCGCAGACACTTTCGATCGTGACGAGCCTCGCGAGCATTAGGGGAGTTGGGCTCGATCTCGTCCGTCAACTCACCGGTCGCGTACCCATGCAGGGGCTGCCGAGCACGCTCCTTTGAATCGCAGCCCATTTGGAAGGTTTTGGCGTTAGATGTGTGACACGCGTTAATTCGCGTCGTCGAGTCGCCAGGAATACCGTTCCGGCCGACCACACCGAACATGACAACGAAGTCAAGGGGAGCAGAATGACTGTCTACGCCAATCCCGGTACCGAAGGTGCCGTCATGAACTACCGCAGCCGCTACGACCACTACATCGGTGGCGAGTGGGTGGCTCCGGTCAAGGGCGAATACTTTGAGAATGTGACGCCGATTACCGGGCAGGTTTATTGCGAGGTCGGTCGCGGTACCGAAGAGGATATCGAAGCCGCACTCGACGCAGCGCATGCGGCAAAGGGTGCTTGGGGCAAGACGTCGGTTGCCGAGCGTGCTGTGATTCTGAACAAGATCGCAGACCGGATGGAAGAAAACCTCGAGAAGATCGCAGTTGCGGAGACCTGGGAAAACGGAAAGGCGGTCCGCGAGACTCTCGCCGCCGACATCCCACTCGCCATCGATCACTTCCGCTACTTCGCCGGCGTGATTCGTGCCCAGGAAGGCACACTCTCGCAGTTGGATGACAACACGACGGCCTACCACTTCCACGAGCCACTCGGCGTCGTCGGTCAGATCATTCCGTGGAACTTCCCGATCCTGATGGCCACGTGGAAGATCGCCCCCGCGCTTGCTGCGGGAAACTGCATTGTCTTGAAGCCTGCGGAACAGACACCCGCATCCATCCTCTATCTCATGGAAGTCATTGGCGATTTGCTCCCGGCAGGCGTGCTGAATATCGTCAACGGCTTTGGTGTGGAGTGCGGCAAGCCACTTGCATCGAATCCACGCATCTCAAAGGTGGCATTCACGGGTGAGACGACCACCGGCCGACTCATCATGCAGTACGCCTCGCAGAACATCATCCCGGTGACGCTTGAGCTGGGCGGAAAATCGCCGAACATTTTCTTTGAGGACGTCATGATGCACGATGACGCCTATTGGAATAAAACCCAGGAAGGGTTCACAATGTTCGCCCTCAACCAGGGCGAAGTTTGCACTTGTCCTTCCCGCGCGCTCGTACAGGAGTCGATCTACGACGATTTTATGGATGCAGTGACCGAACGCACCAAGCGAGTCACCCAGGGCAACCCACTGGACACGAACACGATGATCGGTGCGCAAGCATCCAACGACCAGCTCGAGAAGATCCTGAGCTACATCGACATCGGAAAACAGGAGGGCGCCAATGTTCGTCTCGGTGGCTCGCGCGCAGAACTCGGCGGCGACCTCGAGGGCGGCTACTACGTGAATCCCACGATCTTCGAGGGTCAGAACAAGATGCGCATCTTCCAGGAGGAGATCTTCGGACCGGTTGTTTCGGTCGGTAAATTCTCGGACTTCGACGATGCGATCGGGCAAGCAAACGACACGCTATACGGGCTCGGCGCTGGCGTCTGGTCGCGCCTGCAGAACACCGCCTACCGCGCAGGTCGGGCCATTCAGACCGGTCGCGTGTGGGTGAATCAATACCACACGTACCCCGCGCACTCGGCGTTTGGTGGCTATAAGTCCTCCGGTATCGGTCGTGAAAACCACCTCATGATGCTCGAGCACTACCAGAACACAAAGAACCTGCTCGTCAGCTACGACGAGAACCCCGCAGGTTTCTACCTCTAGCAAGATGGCTGCGCTGGGTTGCGGCGGGCTGTACCTCGCCGCGACCCAGCGTACTCGGGTGGTGTGATCGAGCACCACCGCATATAGGAAAGGGAATGATCATGGCTGATGTTGAGGAAGTGATCCCCGAGGCAGCCTTGCAATCTCGCCCCGAAATTGCGGGCGAAACCGAGCCGCGAGTCGCGATGACCGCAGCGGCAGTAGAACTCCTGCAGGACCTCGCCGACCGCAATGGTCCGCTCATGTTTCACCAGTCTGGCGGCTGCTGCGACGGATCATCGCCAATGTGTTATCCGGCTGGAGAATTCATGACTGGTGGCGCCGATGTTCTGCTGGGCACATTTGAGTTGCCGGCAAGAGGCGAGACGGCCGCAAGCGAACTAGAATTCTGGATGTCGAAGGAACAGTTTGAATATTGGCGCCATACTCGACTCCTCGTTGACGTGGTCAAAGGACGCGGATCGGGCTTTTCGCTCGAGGGCCCAACGGGTAAGCGATTCTTGATTCGTTCGACGCTGATGTCGGACTAAGCAGCACCGTCGGCCCGCGTGGGGCCTCGGTGGAGATTAGGGAATTCTTCAGGTAGGCTAAACGAGCACTTTTGTGCGCTATACCTATCCGTATTCCCGGACGGTGTGCTCTGTCGTTATTCGCTTCGAGCCTCTGGCCGGGCCGATATCCCAATCCAGCTGGAGCACTACCTACATGACGAACACCACGACCGAATCGGCAACAAAGCAGATCGCCGTCAACGACATTGGCACTGCAGAGGACTTCCTCGCCGCGGTCGAAGAGACGATGAAGTACTTCAACGACGGTGACCTGATCACCGGTACCGTCGTTCGCATCGACCGCGACGAGGTACTCCTCGACGTTGGTTACAAGACTGAGGGTGTTGTACCCTCTCGCGAACTTTCCATTAAGCACGACGTCGACCCCAACGAGGTGGTTGAGCTCGGCGACGAGGTTGAGGCACTTGTCATCCAGAAGGAAGACAAAGAGGGTCGACTGCTCCTTTCGAAGAAGCGCGCTCAGTACGAGCGTGCCTGGGGCGATGTGGAGAAGGTCAAGGAAGAAGACGGCGTGGTTACCGGTACGGTGATCGAGGTCGTCAAGGGCGGTCTGATCGTCGACATCGGACTGCGCGGATTCCTTCCTGCTTCGCTTATTGAGCTTCGTCGCGTCCGCGACCTCACCCCGTACCTCGGTCAGGAGATCGAGGCGAAGATTCTCGAACTCGACAAGAACCGCAACAACGTGGTGCTTTCGCGTCGTGCACTCCTCGAGCAGACGCAGTCCGAGACTCGCGCCAACTTCCTCGCAGACCTCCAGAAGGGACAGGTCCGCAAGGGTGTCGTTTCCTCGATCGTCAACTTCGGTGCGTTCGTTGATCTCGGCGGCGTTGACGGCCTCGTCCACGTTTCGGAGCTCAGCTGGAAGCACATCGACCACGCCTCCGAGGTTGTCGAAGTTGGCCAGGAAGTCACCGTTGAGGTACTCGAGGTAGACCTCGACCGCGAGCGGGTTTCGCTCTCGCTCAAGGCAACGCAGGAAGACCCCTGGCAGGTGCTTGCTCGTACCCACGCGATCGGTCAGATCGTTCTCGGCAAGGTCACCAAGCTCGTTCCGTTCGGTGCCTTTGTTCGCGTCGTCGATGGCATCGAAGGTCTCGTGCACATCTCGGAGCTCTCGCACCAGCACATCGAGACCGCCGACCAGGTCGTTTCGGTCGGCCAGGAGCTCTTCGTCAAGATCATCGACATCGACCTCGAGCGTCGCCGCATCTCGCTTTCGCTCAAGCAGGGTAACGAGGGCGTCGACCCCGACGGTACCGAGTTCGATCCCGCAACCTATGGGATGCTCGCCGAGTACGACGAGCAGGGCAATTACAAGTACCCCGAGGGCTTCAACCCAGACACCAACGAGTGGATGGAAGGCTTCGAAGCACAGCGCGAGGCATGGGAGCAGGAGTACGCCCAGGCTCAGACGCGTTGGGAAGCACACAAGGAACAGGTCCGCACCATCCTCGAAGCCGAAGCAAACGCTCCGGTCGAGGAAGCTCAGGCTCCTTCCGCATCCTCGAGCTTCTCGAGCGAATCGACCGACGGTGGCGGTACTCTCGCCGACGACGAGTGGCTTGCAGCACTGCGCGCAAAGCTCTCCGGCAACTAAGCCACAGGGTAGTTAGACGCACTCAAGGCGATGGCTGCTCCGGGATCTTCCCGGAGCAGCCATCGCCTTTTGCTGCCATTTCACGAATTACCGGGACTTGCAGCAAATTGTGCCTCGGACCTGGGTAGTCTTGGGTGATAGGCACACGCACTTCCGCACTGCTGCGGGAGTCCCGGATTGGAGGTACCGAAAGTGATCACGATCGCTTTGACCGGAGGTATTGCTTCGGGAAAAACCACCATTTCAAACCGACTGCGCGAACTTGGCGCGGTCATTATCGATGCGGATGAGCTCGCGCGAAAAGTGGTCGAACCGGGACAGCAGGCGCTGCTCCAGATTGCGCAGCGATTCGGTGACGGGGTCATGAACGAAGATGGCACTCTGAATCGGAAAGCGCTCGCCGAGATTGTCTTCAATGATGACGACGAACTGCACGCGCTCAACGACATTACGCACCCGGCGATCCGAGAGATGACTCAACAGATCATCGCCGAAGTGAGCGCGGAAGAGCCGAACACGATTTTTGTGCACGATATTCCACTGCTGGCCGAGAACCGTTCAAACTACGATTACGACTTCATCTGGGTTGCCGATTCACCCGCGGAGACTCGCAAGGAACGACTCATGGAGGATCGAGGCATGAGCGCTGAGGAAGCTCAGGCTCGCATCGATGCACAGGTGAGTGATGAAGAGCGTCGAATGATTGCCGATGTGGTGATTGACACCACCAGAGCGATCCCAGAAACGCTGGATGAAGTCGACCAACTGTTCATGCGGCTTGACCTCAGCGAAGTGGACTCGGGGGAGCAGGTTCGGTACGACACGGCTCCCGTAACAATTCCGGTTGAAGAGCGCAGCACTGAAACATAGGTGGCGCGAACTACTGCAGGTCGACCCATGACACCCCGGCATCAGTCGCTTGCGCTGCTCCCTGCGTGAGTGCCGCGATACGCCGCTGTGCTCCAGTTACCGTTTCTGGACGGTCCTGAACGGCGAGCCGAATGGCCGCGTGGTCCGTTTCATACGCGGTTCCGAGCACTTCAATGCCCGCGGCACGAATCTCGTTCTCCCAACGTCCCGCAGCGGCATGCGGTGCTGGCAAGGTGAGCAACCGCATCCGCTGACGCGTATAGAACCGCGCTTGCGTGAGTGCCTGGGAAACTGAATCTGAATATGCGCGCACGAGCCCACCGGCGCCGAGGAGGACCCCACCAAAATAGCGAACAACGACGGCAATCGTGTCCGACAAATCCGCGGTAGATCCGGCGGGGCGGGTGAAGAGCGTCAACGCTTCCAGCATCGGTAAGCCAGCGGTACCCGAGGGCTCACCATCGTCATTCGAACGGCGGACCATCCGATCAGCACCCAGCACAAACGCCGTGCAGTGGTGACGCGCAAGGCGGTGCTCGGCACGAATTAGATCGACGAACTCGCGCGCCTGAGTCTCGGTCTCCACGCGTGACAGATAGCAAATGAATCGTGAGCGTTTGATCTCGATTTCATGCTCAATGTCTCGTTGCAAGACCCCGTATCGCGTGGCTTGCGTGAGATCTGACATGGTGTCGAGTCTATGCAAAATTTTGAGAAAGCCGTTACGAACGGGCATAAAACGGCGGCGAACTGTGTTGCCTTAATTGATGACCGGTTAGGGTGCGGATTTTTTTCCATCAGCAGATCTACAAGCTAACCAGTCAGAGTGGTAAGCAAACCGACGAGAGGACAATCGCAATGACCGTTACTCACAATGTTGATTTTCGTGCAGGCCAGAACGCCAAGGACTACACCGTCCCCGGCCTCGAAGTGTCGACTGGGCACAAGATTGCTGAGCAGCTTCAGAAGCAGCTGCATGACCTCAACGAGCTGCACCTGACACTGAAGCACGCTCACTGGAATGTTGAAGGCCCCAACTTCATCGGCGTACACGAGATGCTTGACCCGCAGATCGAGCTCGTTCGCGGGTACGCAGACGAGATCGCTGAGCGAATTGTTGCGCTCGGTGTTGCGGCAGTCGGTGTTCCCGGTGCAATCGTGAAGAACCGCAACCACGAGGACTACGCACTTGGTTTCGCCTCCACGATCGACCACCTTTCCGCACTCGACGACGTGTATACGCGAGTCATTGAGAGCTACCGCGAGTCGATTGCAATGACGGGCGAGGTAGACCCGATTAGTGAAGACATCCTGATTGGCCACACCGCGGAACTCGAGAAGTTCCAGTGGTTCATGCGCGCACACCTCGAACGCTAAACGCTTCACCGGAATACGGGGCGATAGGCCGGGAACGGTCTGCCGCCCCGTTTTCGCGTCTACATTGTTTTTGCGTCCGTGTTAGTTTCTTTTGCGTTCACACGCATTACAAAGGAGGCCAGTACGCAATGACTCGGACACTGTCGTCGAAGTTGAAACTTGTCGTATCAGCTGCCGCACTGGCATCGGTTGTAGCGCTCTCCGGCTGCAGCGTCGTTGAAGATCTGACTGGGAATGGCAGCGAAGTAGATTCCTGCGACACCAGCCAGGATGGCTGCATCGAAGTGTTCGGTCACGCAGATACTTGGCTGCAACCCGAGTATGCGAACGGCATCGCTGCCGCTTGGAGCCCAGGTTCGGAGGATAGCGATATTTGCGGCATCTCCGGATCAATCGCGGTGGTCGGCTTCATGCAGGGCAACAAGGTCTATGAAATCTCCGGCATTGATATGCGGACAGATGAGACGCTGTGGACTATCGACGAAGGCTCTTGCAGTTATTTTGCTGGTATCGGTGGCTCGGTGTTTATCGAGGTCGAAGGCGAGGATTCGGAATATACGCTGACCCAAGTCGATATCGAATCGGGTGAACAACAGGACGTGCACACGGCCGACGAGAATCTTCACGTCGAAGAGGCGTTCGGTGAGCTGGATGACACCTTCTTCCTCACGGTGAACGAAGGCGACGGTAGCGAGGTGTTCGCCATTCACGATGGCGAAGTGCTTTGGCAGGAACCGGTCGGCAGCGATGGCGCGACCCCGACCGTATGCGAATTGCTCGGTGAGCAAATCGGTTGCAACACCACCAGCACCGAGGGTGCAGTCGTTACGGTTCTTGACGCAGAAACCGGCGAGCCCACGCTTGAGTCAATGATGCTTCCGGACAGCGCACTCCAGGTGGCCTGGGCGACTGACGGATTTGTCGCACTCACGAACTTTACGGAACCTCTGCCTGCCTTCGACTTTGACGGGAACGAACTCGACCCCATCGAATTCGGTGGCGTGCCGAACTCGTCCCAACTGTTGCCAACCTCGTTCGTGTCGCTTTCGCAACTTGATGGCAATTCAGTGTTCGCGACGGATGCCGCAGGAAACACCGTGGCGACCGTGGATGAGGATGGCACGGTGGTGCTTGCTGGTGCAGATGACTCAAGGACCCTTGATATCCGAGCATCTTTTGACGCGACAAGCGCCGCAACTGCTGATGGCACGGCCGTACTCGTCAAGGGAACCACCACCACCGCGCAACTTTTCGATCAGGAGGGAAACGAACTCGCTATCGGTGGTCTGTCGACGAGCAACTCCCCGTTCGTAGTGGGCGGAATGCTCGTAGCAGCAACCAGCAGCAAATCGCCCGCTGTTGTTTACCCACCCGTCTGGGAGGAATAAGCAGTCTCGGATGCGCGGCCGGAGCATCCGTGCCTAGGCTAGTGGAATGGAACCAACACGAATCGTCCGACCGTTTGAGGTCGTCAGTGAGTATCAGCCCGCCGGTGATCAGCCGAAGGCGATTGCCGAACTCACACAGCGAATCAACGCCGGTGAAACGGACGTCGTGTTGCTGGGTGCGACCGGTACCGGTAAGTCCGCAACCACCGCGTGGTTGATCGAACAGGTGCAACGGCCCACGCTGGTGATGGCACACAATAAGACGCTTGCAGCGCAACTGGCCAACGAGTTCCGGCAACTGCTGCCAAATAATGCCGTCGAGTACTTCGTCTCCTATTACGACTACTACCAGCCCGAAGCGTATGTCCCGCAGACCGATACGTTCATTGAGAAAGACTCCTCGATCAACGATGAGGTGGAGCGACTGCGGTATTCCACGACGAATTCCCTGCTGTCGCGTCGGGACGTAGTGGTGGTTTCGACAGTGTCCTGCATTTACGGCCTGGGTAAGCCCGAGGAATACTACGACTCCATGCTGGGCCTGCATGTCGGCGACATTATTTCGCGGCAGGATCTGATTCGAAAATTTGTAGCCATGCAATATAAACGCAATGACGTGGCATTTGAGCGCGGCACCTTTCGCGTCAAAGGGGACACGATTGAGATTATCCCCGTATACGAAGAACTCTCGGTCCGAATCGAACTCTTCGGTGATGAGGTGGATGCGATCAGCATGCTCAACCCACTCACGGGTGATGTGGTGCGGGAAGCGGACGCCGTGAGTGTGTTTCCCGCGTCCCACTACGTCGCGAGCGATGATGTGATGCAACGTTCAATGCGCGATATCCGCGATGAGCTGCAGTGGCGGCTGCAACAACTCAAGAGCGAGAACAAGCTGCTTGAGGCGCAGCGTCTCGAAATGCGTACGACCTTCGACCTAGAAATGATGGAACAGCTCGGCTTCTGCTCGGGGATCGAAAACTATTCCCGGCACATGGATGGTCGAAAGCAGGGGGAGCCACCGCACTGCCTATTGGATTACTTCCCCGATGACTTTCTCCTGGTCATTGACGAGTCGCACGTGACGGTGCCCCAGATCGGTGCGATGTACGAAGGGGATGCGTCGAGGAAGCGCACGCTGGTGGACTTCGGCTTCCGCCTTCCCTCGGCATTGGACAACCGGCCACTGACTTGGGACGAGTTCCGCGAACGAATAGGTCAGACCGTGTATCTCTCGGCGACTCCGGCGAAATATGAGTTGTCGCAAGCTGACGGTGTCGTGGAACAGATCATTCGTCCGACGGGACTTGTCGATCCAAGAGTGATCGTCAAACCGTCGAAGGGACAGATCGACGACCTCCTCGAAGAGGTACGCACGCGCGTGGACAAGAATGAGCGCATCCTGGTCACGACGCTGACGAAGCGGATGGCCGAGGACCTTACTGACTTCCTTGGGGAGCACGGCGTGCGCGTACGCTATCTCCATTCGGACGTGGACACGCTCAAACGGGTGGAGCTGCTCAGCGAACTTCGTGCTGGCGCTTACGATGTGCTGGTCGGTATCAACTTGCTTCGCGAGGGACTCGACTTGCCAGAGGTATCGCTCGTGGCGATATTGGATGCGGACAAGGAGGGTTTCCTGCGCTCCTCAACTTCGCTGATTCAGACCATCGGTCGAGCCGCGCGAAATGTATCGGGTGAGGTGCACATGTACGCCGATAAGGTGACAGCGGCAATGAAGCAGGCGATCGACGAAACGGATCGGCGTCGCGAAAAGCAAATCGCGTACAACACGGAGCACGGCATTGATCCGCAACCGCTGCGGAAGAAAATCAACGACATCACGGCAGTGCTCATCCGCGAAGGCCAGGACACCGAAGCACTCTTGTCCGACTCGGGCAATAAGCGGACACCCACACCACGCCTTCAGCGTGAAGGTATCGGCGCGGAAGGTGCTGAAACGCTTGAAGCGCTCATCGCGGACCTTAACGAGCAAATGCTTGCCGCGGCTGGAGAACTCAAATTCGAGCTCGCAGCGCGTCTTCGCGATGAACTGGGGGACCTCAAGAAAGACCTCCGTGCCATCACAACCGCCGGTCACGCAGGGAAGTAGGGATGCAGGACCAATTATTCGGACGAATCAATATCGAATCGCTGCACGGTGGCGGGAATGTTTTCCGCGCAATTCGTGACGAGCCGGGGAGCGCACTCTTTCGAAGCGTTATCGGAGGACTGCTGCTGCTGATCGGCGGTGCTCTTCTATTCGGTTCGGTGTACAACTGGATTACTTTTTTCGGTGGCTCAACCTCGGGAAATGCTGCTGCTTCGGTTCAGGTGCTGGGGAATTTGGTCGCCGGGATTGGCCTCGGCATCATGGGCGCGATCGTATTCAGTCTCGGAATATACATCTTTGTGTCGTACTTTCGCGGTCAATTCGAGACTCAGCGGATGCAAGAGTTTGCCAAGAAGAATGGCTTTCGTTTTATTGGTGCGAGCAGTGGTGCGCGTTATCAAGCGCGGGTATTTCTCCCGAGCGCCGATTCTCGCCGACACTTGAATGTGGTGACCGGATCTATCGGCGACCATAAAGTTGAATTTGGTGACTTCAAGGCCACAGTGGAGAGCCGGGGACGCAATCGCCGCAAGAGCCAGCACACGGTATCGGAATTCGCCTATGTGGCAATCAACCTGGGCGCGAGAGCCCCGAAGCTCGTTCTTGATGCTCAGCGTGACGGCCGCCGAATAAATATCAACGGGATGGTGCGGTATGAACTCGAGGGTGATTTTCCTTCGCATTTCACCACCTGGGTACCGGCAGATACTGAGCGGGACATGCTGGAATTCATGACCCCCGACGTCATGCAGGTGTTCTCCGATTATGGGCAAGACCATGACTTTGAGCTTCTTGGTACGCTCTTGGTCATTATCGCGAATAAGAATCGCATCGGTCGGGTACCGACGATGGCCGGCCTCTTGCAAACCGCGGATCACCTCATTCCGGTGCTCAGACACAAGGCAACTCAGGGGAGCTGGTGATCGGCGAACGGACCCGATCATGGCTGTTCGCTGCTTGAGAGATTGGGCGAACCTGTCGGTGGCTCGGAGTACCCTAGCGGAGTGAACCCACAAGCTTCGAACCAAGATATCGCCAAGTCCATGCTGCGTGTGCAACATGCGCGCGTCCACAATCTCAAGAACGTTGATCTTGAGATTCCGCGAGACAAGTTAGTGGTGTTTACGGGGCTTTCCGGGTCGGGCAAATCATCCTTGGCGTTCGACACAATTTTCGCCGAAGGCCAGCGCCGCTACGTTGAGTCACTTTCCTCATACGCACGGCAGTTCCTCGGCCAGGTCGACCGGCCCGACGTTGATTTCATTGAGGGCCTGAGCCCGGCGGTTTCAATCGATCAGAAATCCACGAACCGCAACCCGCGCTCCACGGTCGGCACCATCACCGAGATCTACGACTACATGCGTTTGCTGTGGGCTCGCATCGGTATTGCACATTGCCCGACCTGTGGTGAGCGAATCACAGCATCGACTGTGCAACAGATTGCTGATGAGCTCATGGAGCTTCCAGAAGGCACTCGCTATCAGCTGCTGGCTCCGGTGGTGCAGCAGAAGAAGGGTGAGTTTGTTGACCTCTTCTCCTCACTGTCACAGCAGGGCTTTTCGCGTGCACTCGTCGATGGCGAACGCATCCAGCTGAGCAATCCGCCGAAACTCAAGAAGTCCTATAAGCACGATATTTCCGTAATCGTCGACCGTCTTGTCGCGAGTGAGGATCTGCTCGGTCGGCTCACCGACTCGGCAGAGACAGCGCTCGGCCTCGCAAACGGTCGGATGCTGGTCCAGTTTGTGGATCGCGAAGGCGATGACGAGTATCGCGGGTTCTCAGAGCAGCTGTCCTGCCCCAACGGTCACCAGCTTGAACTGAGCGAAATTGAACCGCGCACCTTCTCCTTTAACGCGCCTTTCGGAGCCTGCCCCACTTGCGATGGTCTCGGCATCCGGATGGCGGTTGACGAGGACCTCATGATTGGCGACCCCGACGCGTCGATCGCGGAAGGGGCCATTCTGCCGTGGTCGACCCAGGGCAAATCGCTTTACCAGTATTACGAACGCTTGCTCTCGGGTCTCGCAGACGAACTCGGCTTTGACCTCAATACACCCTGGCGAAAACTCCCGAAGCAAGTCCAGCAAACGCTGCTCCACGGCAAGGACTACAAGGTTCGCGTCCGGTATCGGAACCGTTTTGGTCGTCAGGTTACCTACGCATCGGGTTTTGAAGGCGTCGTTCCCTATATCGAACGCCAGCACGCGGAAGCGGAGAGTGATGCGAAGCGCGAACGCTGGGTGCAGTATCTTCGCGAGATTCCGTGTAAGAGCTGTGGTGGGGCGCGGTTGCGCCCCGAAGTGCTCTCCGTCACGGTGAAGGGCAAGTCCATCGCGGACGTCACCTTCATGTCACTGCAGGACAGCCAGACCTTCTTTGAAGACATCGACCTCACCGAGCGTGAAGCCACAGTGGCGGCACAGGTACTTCGCGAGCTTCGCTCGCGACTCAGCTTCCTTACCCAGGTCGGTTTGAGCTACCTCACCCTTGCCCGTGCCGCGGGAAGTCTCTCCGGCGGCGAGGCGCAGCGCATTCGGCTCGCCACACAGATCGGTGCCGGGCTCACGGGAGTGCTCTACGTGCTGGATGAGCCGTCGATTGGACTCCATCAGCGTGATAACCGACGACTTATCGCCACCCTCGAAAACCTTCGGGATCTTGGCAACACACTCATCGTGGTGGAACACGACGAGGACACCATTCGTACGGCGGACTGGATCGTCGACATTGGTCCGGGAGCGGGGGAGCACGGCGGCGAAGTCGTCCATTCAGGAAGCTATGAAGGGCTGCTTGACAACGAGCGCTCAATCACGGGCGACTACCTCGCTGGCCGGCGGACAATTCCAATGCCGAGCAAGCGGCGGAAGATCGATAAGAAACGCAAGCTCACTGTGGTCGGTGCCCGTGAAAACAACCTGCAGAACGTGACCGTTGATTTCCCCCTCGGTGTCCTCACCGTCGTCACCGGAATCTCAGGGTCGGGGAAATCATCGCTCGTCAACGACGTGCTCGAGCGAACGCTCGCTAACCAACTCAACGGGGCACGGGGAGTAGCGGGCAAGCACACGCGGATTACCGGCATCGATCAGCTCGACAAGGTGGTCCACGTCGACCAGGCTCCGATTGGTCGAACGCCGCGGTCAAACCCGGCCACATATACCGGCGTCTTTGACCGCATCCGTAATCTCTTTGCCGAAACACCGGAAGCGAAAGTTCGCGGATATCAGGCTGGACGATTTTCCTTCAACGTCAAGGGCGGACGGTGCGAGGAATGCCGCGGTGATGGCACGATCAAGATTGAGATGAACTTCCTTCCCGACGTGTATGTGAAGTGTGAAACCTGTGACGGCCAGCGGTACAACCGCGACACTCTGCAGGTGCACTACAAGGGCAAGACCATTGCGGATGTGCTGAATATGCCGATTTCCGAGGCGGCAGAGTTTTTTGAGCCGATCACCGCAATTCACCGATACCTCGCAACACTCGTGGATGTTGGGCTCGGGTATGTTCGATTGGGCCAGTCTGCAACGACGCTCTCGGGTGGTGAGGCGCAACGCGTGAAGCTTGCCACCGAGCTGCAACGGCGAACGAATGGGCGGACAGTTTATGTTCTTGATGAGCCCACCACGGGGCTGCACTTTGAAGACGTGCGCAAGCTCATGCTCGTGCTGGATGGCCTGGTTGACAAGGGCAATACCGTGATCGTCATCGAGCACAACCTCGAGGTAATCAAGAACGCAGACTGGATCATTGACATGGGCCCGGAGGGCGGTTCTGGCGGCGGCACGGTAGTGGCCACCGGTAGGCCGGAAGACGTCGCGAAGGTTGTGGAGAGCGCCACCGGTGAATTTCTTGCGGAAGCCCTACTGCCGAAGGAGCTTGCGAGCACATCGTGAGGACCTATCTGGAATGGCGGCCGAAAGCGAGCGACATTCCAACCAGCCCCGGAGTGTATCGGTGGCTCGGTGAGAACGGTCGACTCCTCTACGTAGGTAAAGCGAAAAACCTTCGCGCTCGGCTCACGAATTATTTCGCACCGCTCGAGACCCTGAACGAGCGAACGCGTCGAATGGTCACGAGCGCCGTCGACGTGACGTGGACGGTTGTCAATACGGAGCGCGAGGCGCTGCAACTGGAATACACCTGGATTCAGGAGTATTCACCCCCGTATAACGTGCGCCTCAAGGACGATAAGTCCTATCCATACATGGTGGTCACGCTTGGCGATGAATCACCAAGAGTGATGATGACTCGGAATCGGAAAATCAAGGGTGCGCGTTATTTCGGTCCGTTTCCGAAGGTGTATGCCGTCACCGAAGCCATGAATCTCATGCTGCAGATTTTCCCAATCCGCACGTGCAACAACACAAACTATCGACGTGCCATGCAAACGGGTAAGCCCTGCTTCGCGGGGCAAATCGGGAAGTGTGGTGGGCCCTGTTCGCAAAAAGTCACGATTGCTGAACATCGAAAAGTCGTCGATAAGTTTGTCCATTTTATGGAGACATACGACCGCTCGGTTGCCGATCAACTCACCCGTGAAATGAATGAGGCCGCAGCCGAGTTTCGATATGAAGATGCGGCCAATCTTCGCGACCGTGTGCAAGCGCTCGATACCCTGCTGGAGAAATCCGTTGTCGTCCTCCCTGACTCCGCAGATGCGGATGTCTACGGAATCATTCAGGACGAACTCTCCGCCGCGGTGCAGTTATTCGCGGTTCGACACGGTCGAGTTCGCGGGGTTCGCGGCTGGGTACTCGATAAAGAAATTGATGTCGCCAAGGGAACACTGGTACAGCAAATTCTGCAGGATGTGTACGGCGAACAGAATCAGCGACCCGCGCGCGAGATTATCGTGCCCACGCTGCCCGAAGATGCCGAGGCACTTGCAGAAGTTCTCTCGGAAATCCGCGGGAGCAAGGTGCAACTCCGCACGGCACAGCGTGGCCCGAAAGCGGAGCTGCTCCGTACCGCCGGTATCAACGCAATGGAGGCGCTCAAACAGTACAAGTTACGACGCACGGCTGACTTTGTGGCTCGTACCGATGCCCTCAATGATCTTCGGGATGCGCTCGGAATGACTGAGGCACCGCTTCGGATCGAGTGCTATGACGTCTCCCACCTGCAGGGCACGGGCATCGTCGCATCCATGGTGGTTTTTGACGATGGCCTGCCGAAGAAGCGTGATTATCGGCGTTTCAATATTGCGGACTCGAGGGATGACACCGACTCCATTTATCAAACACTTATGCGGCGCCTCGCGCGCCTCGATGAGGAGGAGGAAGTCCTCGAGGACACACAAGAGGCCATTGAGACGGCCGACACTCCGGTGGTGCAAACGCGTAAATTTGCCTATCGACCGCAACTGCTGCTGATCGATGGCGGGCAGCCGCAGGTGGCGGCAGCAGCGAGAGCTCTTCGCGATAGCGGGGTGCGGGATCAGATTTCGATCGTGGGTATTGCGAAGCGACTTGAAGAGCTGTGGCTCCCGGATGACCCGTACCCGGTGATTTTGCCGCGCTCTTCGGAAGCGCTTTTCCTCGTACAACGCATCCGTGATGAAGCACACCGGTTTGCGATTCAAGCGCAACGAAAGTCACGAAAGACCGACATTCGTACGCAATTGGGCGAGATCCCTGGCATCGGACCTTCGCGAACCAAAGCACTCCTGCGTCATTTCGGCTCGGTGAAGCGGTTGCGTGAGGCCACCGCCGAGGAAATAATGGCGGTACCTGGCATTGGGCTGGAGACTGCGAAAGTCATAGTGCGTACCATCGAAAAGAAGAGTGACTAGGCTATGGTCGTTGCGCGAAGTCAGGGGTGGGGATGTACTCAACGGATGAAACAACTCCGACACTGGAAGAAGGAGAGCGTCAGCAACTCGTCATCGTGACGGGGATGTCAGGCGCTGGGCGATCGACCGCATGTAAGGCTTTTGAGGATCTGGACTGGTTTGTTGTCGATAACCTGCCACCGCAAATGATCCGACCGCTCATTGACGTTGCGAGTAAGGCTCGGGATTCGCTGCCCAAGCTCGCAGTGGCGATCGACATCCGCGGCGGCAGGCTCCTCGAACACTTCAACGCCCTCATCGAAGAACTGCGACACACCTACGACGTGCAAGTGCTGTTCCTCGACGCGAGTGACGAATCACTCGTCCGCCGGTACGAACAGTCCCGCCGACCGCACCCGCTCCAACAAGATGGCACCGTGGTGGACGCCATCGCTACCGAGAGAAATCGCGTGCGTGAACTGCGCAGCCTTGCGGACGTCGTATTCGACACCTCGGAATTGAACGTTCACCAACTCAGTCAGCGAGTGACTGAACGATTCGGCGAACCCGACCACCAGCGAGTCCAAATCACGGTGATGAGCTTCGGATTCAAATACGGCACTCCGACGGACGCTGACATGGTGCTGGACATGCGATTCTTGCCGAACCCGTTTTGGAACCCCGAGCTGCGTCCCTTCAACGGCCGCGATAAGCGCGTGAGTGAATATGTGCTTGAGCAAGAGGGCGCTGACGAGTTTATTAAGCACTTCGACGGACTGATTGCGCCGGTCGTGGAAGGGTATCTCCGCGAAAACAAGCGCCATGCGCTGATTGCGATTGGTTGCACGGGCGGAAAACACCGTTCGGTAGCAATGACCGAGCGATTGGCCAATGAACTCCGTGGCCGCGAGGACGTGACGGTGTCGGTGCGACACCGAGACCTCGGACGCGAGTAGAATCGAAGGCTTGACCCTGAGAAATTCAGCTCGGGAGAATTTAGGTCGCTCGAACGAGAGCACCCCGATGTGGAGGAAAATTGTCGCTTACGGCGCAGGTGAAACAGGAAATCGCGGGAGTGAGTCCGGGGACAAATCAGGCTCGTGCTGCTCAGGTCACGAGCATCCTTCGATTCACCGGCGCCTTGCAGATGATCTCGCATCGCTACATCATTGAAGCGGAACTGGAATCGGAAGAACTCGCGCTTCGACTCGGTCGTGAGATCGGGGCCCTTTACGGCATCCGTGCACGGCTTGGCCGCTCTTCGGGAGGCGCCCAGGGGCAAGCAAGTTACTTCGTTCGCGTCATCGAACAGGGCGACACCCTCGCACGCCAAACCGGGCTCATGGATGGTCGGGGACGCATTGTTCGTGGCTTACCGAATCGACTCACCCTCGGAACCGCAGATCTGCTCGCAGCCACGTGGCGCGGCGCATTCATCGGCGCCGGAACGCTCTCGGAGCCGGGTCGATCGGCTTCGCTTGAGATCACCTGCCCTAACCGAGAGACGGCGATGGCCCTGGTCGGCGCTGCCGGACGCTTGACCATTAGCGCGAAAGCGCGTGAGGTGCGCGGTGTAAACCGCGTGGTGCTTCGTGACGTTGAGGCCATCAACGAGATGCTTTCGACGATTGGTGCCAAGCAAGTTCTGGGTGAATGGGAGAAACTGCGCCAGCGGCGCGAGACGCGTGCCACGGCGAATCGTCTTGTCAACTTTGATGACGCCAACCTGCGCCGCTCGGCGCGCGCGGCGGTCACCGCCTGTGCCCGAGTTGAACGCGCCTTTGAAATCCTCGGGGACGATGTTCCAGACCACCTGCGGTATGCCGGCGAGCTGCGGCTCCAGTTCCGCGAGGCCTCGCTCGATGAACTGGGTCAGCGCGCTGACCCGCCCATGACGAAGGACGCGGTGGCTGGCCGGGTGCGCCGGTTGCTGTCGCTTGCGGATCGCAGCGCGAGTGAGCGGGGGATTCCCGGCACGATGTCGGGCGTACCTGAAGGTGAAGAAATCGACTAATTCTTGGGGAATCGGCGTCCACGGTGACGGGAAAGGACTTAGTAGTTTCGAGGAATCCCGTAACCGAATGTGAGTACCGTAGGTCTCGGAGGAAACTCCCGCGATTGGTCCATCCTGAACCTTTTCGCAGTCGCACTTCCTAAAAGGAGTACCCCTTGACGAAGATCGCCATTAATGGATTTGGTCGCATCGGACGTAGCTTTGCACGTGCGCTGCTCGACAACAGCCACCCCAACCTCGAATTGGTTGCAATCAATGACCTCACCGACAACCTCACGCTGGCACACCTGCTGAAGTACGACTCGACTTCTGGCGTGCTGCCGAATCGAATCACCCACGACGATGACAACATCTACGTGGATGAGCGACAGGTGCACGCGCTCGCAGAGCCCGACCCGGCCAAGCTCCCCTGGGCAGACCTCGGTGTGGAACTTGTACTTGAGTGCACGGGGCGGTTCAACGACCCCAGCAAGGCGCAGGCCCACATCTCGGCCGGCGCGAAGAAGGTGCTCCTGTCTGCGCCTGCGAAGGGACCGGCTCCGACGTTTGTCTACGGTGTCAATCACACGGACTACAACCCCGACACCGATCACGTCATCTCCAACGCATCCTGCACCACGAACTGCCTCGCGCCGCTCGCAAAGGTATTCCAGGACCGGTTCGGCATCAACTCCGGACTCATGACAACGATTCACGCCTACACCTCCGACCAGCGTCTGCAGGATTCTCCGCACAAGGACCTTCGTCGTGCTCGTGCGGCAGCGCTGAGCATTATTCCGACCACCACCGGTGCAGCAAAGGCCGTCTCGCTGGTGATGCCGGAACTCGCTGGCAAGCTTGACGGTTTTGCGCTTCGCGTACCGGTAGAGACCGGCTCGATCACCGACCTCACGGTGCACACCGACCGCGAGCTTACGGTTGATGAGATCAACGAGGCGTACAAGGAAGCGGCCGAGGGTGAGTTCAAGGGAATCCTCAAGTACAACGAGGACCCGATTGTCTCGCGCGACATCATCGGTGAACACCACTCCTCGATTTTTGACGCACCACTGACGCGCGTCCAGGGCAAGCTCGTAAAGCTCTCGGCTTGGTATGACAATGAGTGGGGCTACACCGAGCGACTCATGGACTTTTCCGCATACGTCGCGGACCGCATCTAGATCCACACCAACCACGATTGATACAACACACACGGTAGGAGCAACGAATGGCACTGCGTACGCTTGAGTCTCTTGATGAGCTTTCTGGAAAGCGCGTGATCGTACGATGCGATCTGAACATGCCCCTCAATGATGGGGAAATCACTGACGACGGTCGTGCGCGGGCCTCGTTGCCTACTCTGAGCGCACTGATTGAACAAAACGCCAAGGTGATTGTGATCTCCCACCTTGGTCGTCCTAAGGGCGAACCTAACCCTGAATTCTCACTCGCTCCTGCGGCGGCTCGTCTCGGGCAGCTGCTTGATCAGGACGTCGCGCTGGCCGCGGATACCGTTGGAGAAAGCGCGCGTCAGCTCGTTTCAGGGCTGCAGGATGGCGAGGTCGTCGTACTCGAGAACCTTCGCTTCAACCCCGGTGAGACCAGCAAGGATGAGGCCGAACGAGCGGCATTCGCCCAGCAGCTGGCCGAGTTTGGTGATGCCTATGTCTCGGATGGATTCGGTGTCGTACATCGCAAACAGGCCTCGGTCTACGAGCTCGCGAAGCTCCTGCCTTCTGCCGCTGGCACGCTCGTCGCGAACGAGGTTGAGAAGCTCGACCGCGTGGTCACCAACCCCGAAAAGCCGTTCACGGTGGTTCTTGGTGGTTCCAAGGTGTCCGACAAGCTCGGTGTAATCCAGAATCTGCTTCCCCGCGTTGACCGTCTCATTATTGGCGGCGGAATGCTCTTCACCTTCCTCGCCGCCAAGGGACACAAAGTCGCGAAATCGCTGCTGGAGACTGAGCAGCTCGAGACCGTGAAGGGCTACATTTCGGAAGCCGAGGAGCGCGGCGTCGAGCTGCTTCTTCCTACGGACATCGTTGTGGCGGAGCGATTCGCCGCCGACGCGGCGCATGAAGTCGTGGCCGCCGACAATATCGAAGGCTCATCATTCGGTTCCGAGGGGATCGGTCTCGACATCGGTCCAGAAACTGAAAAGGCATACGCCGAAGCAATTCGTTCCTCCAAGACGGTATTCTGGAACGGTCCAATGGGTGTGTTTGAGTTCCCCGAGTTCGCTTCGGGAACCGCAGAAGTCGCCCAGGCACTCACCGCAGTGGACGGTCTTTCGGTCGTTGGCGGTGGCGACTCCGCGGCGGCGATCCGCACGCTTGGATTTGCCGATGACGAATTCGGCCACGTTTCAACTGGTGGCGGTGCGAGCCTCGAACTCATCGAGGGCAAGCGTCTGCCGGGACTGGAGGTCCTTGGATGGTAACCACACGTACCCCGCTCATGGCGGGAAACTGGAAGATGAACTTCAATCATCTTCAGGCGATCGCATTCGTGCAGAAGCTCGCTTGGACCTTGAAAGACGCGAAGCACGAGTATGAGCAGGTTGAAGTCGCGGTGTTCCCGCCGTTCACTGATCTCCGCAGCGTCCAGACCATCGTGCAAGCCGACAAGCTCGACATCGAATACGGTGCACAGGATCTTTCCGAGCATGACTCCGGCGCCTATACCGGCGATATTTCTGGAGAGTTCATCGCCCAACTCGGAGCACGCTACGTGCTGGTCGGCCACTCCGAACGCCGAACCATCCACGGCGAGAGCGACGAGGTGTGCAAGGCCAAGGTGGATGCGGCCATCCGTCATGGCCTGGTGCCGGTGCTGTGTGTTGGCGAGAGCCTTGAAGAGCGTGAAAGCTCTGATAACCCAGCGGATGTTTCGATCGCTCAGCTCAAAGCGGCACTTGCCGATGTGAAGCCGGGTACGGACATCGTCATCGCCTATGAGCCCGTGTGGGCAATCGGTACCGGGAAGGTCGCCACAGCTGAGCAAGCACAGGAAGTGTGTGCGGCCATCCGGGGTGCCCTAGGCGAACTGCTCGGTGAAGAGTCAGCCGCGCAGACCAGGATTCTCTACGGCGGTTCGGTGAAGCCGGCAAATGTTGCCAGCATCATGCGCGAGCCGGATATTGACGGTGCTCTCGTCGGTGGCGCAAGCCTCAGCATTGATGACTTCGCGTCAATCATTCGCTACCACTCGCACGTCGGCACGTAGATTCAGCAATATCGCCTATACTCGGACGGGGTCGAAAGGCCCCGTCCTCTTGTTTTCCCGCTGAAAGGCCCTCGTGGATATTCTCCTCGTCATCCTGCAGGTGGTGCTCGCAATCACCAGCGTGCTCCTCATTCTGTTCATCCTGCTGCACCGTGGTAAGGGCGGTGGCTTGAGTGACATGTTCGGCGGTGGGGTGACCTCCAGTGCTTCCTCCTCGGGTGTCGCGGAAAAGAACCTCAACAGAATGACAACGTGGACTCTCGTGATCTGGGTCCTCGCTATCGTCCTTATGGGCGTACTGAGCCGTTTTGCCACGCCTGGGATGTACTAGTCCGAAAAGCTAGGCGGGTTTGATCGCACTAGATCGCACCGCGCTGGCAAGAACAAAGCCCCGACTCGAATAATTCCATTCGAGTCGGGGCTTTGTATCGTCTAGAAGCGGATACCTATCCGAACGAGACTTGTCTGCGGGAGCTAGCCCAGCGCATCCGCGTCTGCGAAGAGGGCGACCTCGTCTGTCGCACTCACGTGAGCCACCGGGGAATCCGTGCGTGAAGCTGAGCCGCTGCGCGCAAGTGCAAGCGCATCCCGCTTGCTTGCACCGGTTGCATACACCCAGCAGCGTCGCGCTGACGCGAGCATTGGGAACGAGAGCGAGATGCGTTCGGGCGGCGGCTTCGGGGAGTTGCGCACCGAAATCACCGGCTCATCCGCGACTTCCACGCCCTCGTGTCCGGGGAACAGGGATGCAGTGTGACCGTCTGGTCCCATACCAAGCAGCACCAGGTCGATAATCGGGAAGCGATTGCGGCTCGAGATACCAATGACCCGATTGAGTACCTCGCCGTATTCAACTGCCGCGTCATCGAGAGAGATTCCCGAATCACTCGAAGCTGGAATGTGCAGGTTTTCTGCCTGAAAGCCGTTCGCTTCGCGCAGTGCGGCGACAATCTGGGTCGCATTTCGCTCATCGCTGCCGCGTGGCACGAAGCGTTCGTCAGCAAACCAAATGTGAACATTGGACCAGTCCAGTCCGTGCTCATTCGCCACTCGAATTATCTGGGGGAGAGCCCGATCGGCGAGTGAACCTCCCGAGAGTGCGAGGTGAACCTGGTTTGCCTCCCGAACCCGTTCCCGGAGGTACGCGGTCGTCTCTTCGGCCAGGACAGAATCGAGCTGTTCAGCTGAATCGCCGTGCACGAGACGGGCAGTGGTGAAATCCATTGGACTCCTCTCAATCACTTCAGCTTGTCGAGTTGGAGCTCGGCGGAACCTTCCAAGAGTGCAGCCTCATAGACCGGATCGTGAGCGAGCGAGCGAAGCTCCTCGGCAAGTACATCAAATCGATCACGCAGCCGGAGCGGTACGATCTGATCTGGCTGACCAGATTGCCGCAGACGTGCATTCTCAAGAGCGAGTCGCTCAAGTTCAATAGTGCCAGATTCTCGGATCAATCGAACGGTGCGGAGGTTACCCGGGAGGTTGTCCTCCTCGATGGTGATCTCCACCGGCACCTGCAGATAGTGTTTGAGCCAACCGGCCATGAGCAGGACACCACTCGACACTCGGCCACCGACGAGCTCAACGGAGAGCACTGGCTCGTATGGCGGTTGGTCGAGGACCGCGGCAAGCTGTGCGCGCCAGCGAGTGAGGCGAGTCCACGCGAGATTCGTGTCGCCTTCGTGATAGCCATCGCGAAGGCGGCGAATCGACTCGATGCCGTCAGGGTCGTCGTGGGTGTCGACAATCCGCAACTGAGCAATCCGCCCCAGCGGCGACTGTGAAGGCGACTCGCAGTCCGAACCGGGCCACCATGCCACCACTGGAGCATCCGGGAGCAGCAGCGCTTGCACAAGCGTCTCCGGGTCATTCGCGGCATCACCGGTCGCGTGCAGGATGACGACTTCGCTTGCGCCAGCGTCCGAACCCACACGAATCTCCGCATCCACTCGGGCTTCGCCACCGTTTGGGTAGGTGTGCAGCACGATCACACGCATCGGGTGTTCGCCCGAGGCACGGTTTGCGGCACGGATGCCTTCTTCGTTGACGCGTTCGCCCGAAACCAGGATCAGCGTGAGCACCCGGCCGAGGGCAACTGCGCCACCTTCCTCACGGATGCGAACGAGCTCGCGGGCGACCTCGGAGGTGGTGGTGTTGTGTAGTTTCGTGATCACGGGCGCCTCCAGGTTCGGCCATCGCGGTGAAGCAGTTCATTTGCGGAATCGGGACCCCAGGAACCGGGCTTGTACTGTTCCGGCGCGCCGTGACTTGCCCAGTATTCTTCGACCGGGTCGAGGATGCGCCAAGACAGTTCGACCTCCTCGTGACGGGGGAAGAGCGGCGGATCTCCGAGCAAGACGTCGAGGATCAGTCGTTCGTAGGCCTCGGGGCTGTCTTCGGTGAAGGCATGACCGTAGCCCATGTCCATGGTGACGTCGCGCACCTGCATTCCGACACCCGGAACCTTGGAACCGAAACGAATCGTGACACCCTCATCCGGCTGGACACGAATGACGAGTGCGTTCGGGCCGAGCGAGGCACGCTCAGCCGGAGCGAAAAGGTACTCGGGTGCGTCCTTGAAGGTGATCGCAATTTCTGTAACTCGACGGCCGAGGCGCTTGCCGGCACGGAGATAGAAGGGCACACCCATCCACCGGCGGTTATCAATTTCGAGCCGGAGTGCGGCGTAGGTTTCCGTTGTGGAATTCGGATTCATGCCGTCTTCATCAAGGAAACCGCGAACGTACTCACCACCTTGCCAGCCACTCGAATACTGACCGCGTGCGGTAGAGGCGCCGAGATCATCGCCGAGGCGGACGGCTGCAAGGACCTTCTCTTTCTCGGTGCGGAGATCCTTCGCGCCAAAGGTGAGCGGCTCTTCCATTGCGGTGAGCGCGAGCAGCTGGAGCAGGTGGTTCTGAATGACGTCCCGCGCGGCGCCGACACCGTCGTAGTATCCCGCGCGGCCGGAGACACCAATGTCTTCTGCCATGGTGATCTGAACGTGGTCAACCCAGTTTGCATTCCACAGCGGCTCGTACATGGTGTTGGCAAATCGCAACGCCAAAATGTTCTGCACGGTTTCTTTACCGAGATAGTGGTCGATTCTAAAGATCGCGTCGCTGGGGAAAACCGACTCGACGATGTCGTTCAGCTCACGAGCAGACTCGAGATCGTGCCCAAATGGCTTTTCAATAATGACTCGACGCCAGGAATCATTCGTGTCGTTCGCGAGTCCTGAGCGGCGCAGCTGATCGGTGACGATCGCGAAATCGCGAGGAGGGATCGAGAGATAGAACGCGTGGTTGCCGCGTGTTCCGTGGCTCTCCTTTAATTCCCGAAGCGTTTCGCTGAGTGTGTCGAAGGCGGCATCGTCATCGAACTCACCCTGAACGAACCGCAGGCCCGCGGAAAGCTGTTTCCACGCATCCTCGCTCCATTCGGTACGCGCGTGCTTGCGCGCATTCTCGCGGACAAACTCGCGGAAGTCATCGTCGGACCAGTCACGTCGTCCGAAGCCAACGATTCCAAAGGATGGGGAGAGTAAGCCTCGGTTGCCGAGGTCGTAGATGGCGGGGAGGAGTTTCTTGCGGCTGAGGTCGCCGGTTACACCGAAAAGGACAACGCTTGAGGGACCGGCAATGCGGTCGAGGCGACGCTCGCCTCGAGGACGAAGTGGGTTGATCCCGGGGGCAATGTTCACTGACACTGATTCACCTTTACTGCCTGCGGGGTGGAAGCCACCGGCTCCCACCCCGCAGCGGGTCAGATTCTGGAATTGAGTTAGATGGAACGGAGCGTTGAGATCAACTGCTCCGCACCGGAAATCGGGTCCTTGAGCTCCAGACGAAGCACCGGCATCCCGTGACCTTCGAGCACGGATGCGTCTCCGGCGGCCTGCGCTTGAATAAGCTCACCAAAGGTGAAGGGCCGTTCAGAAATCTCAAGGTCGACATCCTCAGCGGTCGTGATCTGCAGGAATACGCCTACCCGAGGTCCACCCTTGTGGAACTGGCCGGTGGAGTGCAGGAACCGCGGTGCCCAACCGAAAGTGACCGGGCGACGTGCACGGTGCGCGACGAGGTCGCGGATCTCTGCCAGTTCCGGCTGACCGATGCGGTCGGCATAAGCCTGGATGGCCACGTAGCCGCGCTCCGGCAATTTCGAAAGCAAGGATTCGATGGCGCCAGCCAACGCATCCTGACCCTCAACCACCGAAGCAGTGCCGCGAACGGCGATATTGCCGTCCTCAAAGACGGCCGCTTCGGGTTCTGGGGTGGCGTCGAGAAGCTCGCGCGCAGCGGCCTTGGCCGACTCAACGTCAGGCTGATCGAAGGGGTTAATGCCAAGCACCTTACCGGCGACTGAGACGGCAACTTCCCACAGCATCATTTGCTCGGCAAGGCCACCTGAGACAGTGATCTCATTGCCGACGGCGGGCGTGTCCGCCGCATCCGCAACGAGCCGCACAACCTGCAGGTCGGGAATCGGCAGCCCGACTTCGGGGGCTTCCTTGTCGAGCACGACCGGGAGCAGACCCTTGCCCTCTTTACCGGTGGATTCCGCAATGAGCTGTTCAGCCCAGTCACCGAAACCGACGATGTTGGTGCCATCGGCAATCACACCGAGGTAGGTATTCACCGGCTCGGCCCCGGAGATTGCCGCGCCGAGTAGCAGGCCCGGGTTGCTCGCGGAGTCCTGCGCCAATTCAGCCGTAACCGATGCTGCCTCGTTCAGGAACGCGGCAATGTCGAGACCAGCGAGGCCGGCTGGTACCAGTCCGAAGGCGGTCAGTGCCGAGAAGCGGCCACCCACCGTGGGGTCGGCGAGGAAGACCGAGTAGCCCGCCTCACGTGATGCCTTTTCGAGCGGTGAACCCGGGTCGGTGACGATGATGATGCGCTCAGCTGGGTCAATTCCGGCCTTTTCAAACTCGGCCACGAATGCGCGTCGCTGGGAGTCAGTCTCGACGGTAGACCCTGATTTCGAGGACACCACGACCGCAGTGCGCTCAATGTCCTGTCCAACAGTGTTGCGCACCTGGGTGGGGTTCGTCGAGTCGAGCACCTCCAGTGCGATGCCGGCGGTCCGCGTCATCACTTCAGGAGCCAAGGAGGAACCACCCATACCGCATAGCACGATGCGGTCAACGCCCTTGGCGTTGAGGGTGTCCTTGAGTGCGAGGATTTCGGGGACCAGCGGTTCCGAGACCGCGGCGGCCTTGGTCCAGCCGAGTCGCTTCGAGGACTCCTCTTCGGCAGCTGGGCCCCAGAGGGTACCGTCTTCGGCAAAGAGGCGACTCGCGAATTGCTCTTCGACGAGTCGATCGAGGTGTCGTTGCGC
The DNA here is from genome assembly GCF_052090685.1 of Gulosibacter sp. Classification (NCBI taxonomy): domain Bacteria; kingdom Bacillati; phylum Actinomycetota; class Actinomycetes; order Micrococcales; family Microbacteriaceae; genus Gulosibacter; species Gulosibacter sp. The sequence continues at coordinate 35,315 of NZ_JBQDBE010000026.1, forward strand.
GGCTTCTGTGGCGTTCCCCGATGTGGAGACTTTGATGCCCATAATGTCTGCTTTCTCGATTATTTCGTTAGCGGGACTGCTCGAGCTGACCGGACACGGCCTCTTTGAGCTCGCTCCAAGCGGAGATGAACTTCTCGACGCCCTCATCCTCAAGCTGCTGGGTTACCTCGGAGTACGAGATGCCCTGCTTGTCGATGGCGTCGAGCAGTTTATTGGCGTCGTGGTAGGAATCCGAGACGACATCACCGCGGATTTCTCCATGGTCGGCAACCGCTTCCAACGTCTTCTCGGGCATGGTGTTCACGACGTCAGCAACGGCGAGTTCAACCACGTAGAGGGTGTCGGGCAGGGACGGGTCCTTCACCCCGGTAGATGCCCAAAGCGGACGCTGGAGCTGCGCACCCGAAGTGCGCAGAGTCTTTGCTCGCTCTGACTGGAATGCCTCTTCAAAGACCTGGTACGCGAGTCGAGCATTTGCCACACCCGCGCGACCCTTGAGTGCCTTTGCTTCGTCAGTCCCGATCGCATCCAGGCGCTTGTCAATCTCCACGTCAACACGCGACACGAAGAATGACGCGACGGAGTGAATGTTCGAGATATCAACGCCGCGTTCGAGCGCCTGCTCGAGACCGGTCAGGTAGGCGTTGATCACCTCGCGGTAGCGGGGGAGCGAGAAGATCAGGGTCACGTTCACCGAAATACCGGATGCGATTGCTTCGGTAATTGCGGGCAGGCCTGCCTCGGTTGCGGGGATCTTGATCATGACGTTCTCGCGGTCGACCTTGTCCCACAGCAGCTTCGCCTCGGCGATGGTGCCCTCGGTGTCATTCGCGAGCAGCGGCGACACCTCGATCGAAACGCGACCGTCGACACCGTCAGTCGCGTCGTACTGGGGACGGAAGACATCGCAGGCACGACGTACGTCTTCGGTGGTGATTTCGATGATGGCGTCGTCCACGCTCGTGTTTGCCCCGGCGAGCTCCTTGACCTGGCCCGCGTACGCTTCGCCCTTCGCAAGCGCATTGGAGAAGATGGAAGGGTTCGTGGTCACCCCAACAACATTGCGATCAGCGATGAGGTTGGTGAGTGAGTCACCATCAAGGCGCTCACGGGAAAGGTCGTCCAGCCAAATGCTGACGCCGACGCCAGCAAGCGCGGCGGTGTTTTCGTTGGTCATAGTGTCTCCTCGAAAAGTTGATGTGGGCCAGGCCCGAAAGAGTGCTTAGTGTGCTGCGAGGGATTCGCGGGCTGCTGCGATGACCGCATCAGTGGTGATGCCGTAACGCTCGAGCAACTCCATGCCGTCTGCCGACGCGCCAAAGTCTTCGACCGATACCGAACGACCACGAGCACCAAGATACGGCGCCCATGTCAATGCAAGCCCAGCTTCCACCGAGACGCGTGCGGTCACTGCGGCAGGCAGAACCTGTTCGCGGTATTCCTCGGACTGCTCGGCGAACCATTCCTGGCTCGGCATAGATACGACGCGAGTGGCCACACCCTCCGATTCCAGGGTTTCGCGTGCGGCGAGAGCAAGCTGCACTTCCGAGCCGGTTGCGATCAGAATGAGTTCGGGTGCACCGTTGCGTGCTTCGGCGAGGACGTAGCCACCGCGGCTGGTGAGCGTTGCGGAAGCAAGCTCGTCACCGGATGCGTCACCAGTACCGCGCTGCAGCACTGGGAGGTCCTGGCGAGAGAAGACGAGTCCGACCGGGCCGTTGTGACGGCGGAGTGTCTCGAGCCAAGCCTGCGTGGTTTCGTTAGCGTCCGCCGGGCGAACAATCGTGAAGTTTGGAATCGCGCGGAGCGTGGTGAGCGTTTCCACGGGCTGGTGCGTCGGGCCGTCACCGCCGAGTGCGAGCGAGTCGTGCGTCCACACGAACAGGCTCGGGATGTTCATCAGGGCAGCGAGTCGGAGCGATGGCCGCATGTAGTCGCTGAAGATAAGGAACGTGCCGCCGAACGCGCGTGTGCGACCCGAGAGAGTAATGCCGTTGATGATGGCCGCCATGGCGTGCTCGCGGATACCGAAGTGCAAGACACGGCCGTGCTTGTCCGCAGTCCAGCTCTTGGTCGAGAACTCTGCCGGAGCGAAGGAGTTTGCGTTCTCAATGGTCGTGTTGTTCGAACCGGCGAGGTCTGCCGATCCACCCCAGAGCTCCGGCAGCTGCTGAGCGAGAGCGTTGATGGTTTTTCCCGAAGCCTTGCGTGTCGACACCTTCTCGACACCCTCGAAGCTCGGCAGCGCATCCTCAATACCCTCGGGCAGCTCGCCTGCCTCGAGTCGGTCAAAGAGCGCCTTACGCTCGGGCTCACGAGCGGCCCACGCATCGAAGGCTGCTTGCCAGGTTTCCCGAACTGGACGCACGCGGTCGGCGAGACCGCGGGTGTACTCGAGCACGTTGTCCTCAACGATGAAGTCCTCGTCAGGGTTGAAACCGAGGATCTCCTTGGTCGCACGGATTTCCTCGGCGCCGAGTGCGGCACCGTGCGATGCGCCTGTGTTCTGCGCGGTCGGTGCGGGGTAGCCGATGAAGTTCTTCAGGATGATGAGCGAAGGCTTGGTGGTTTCGGCCTTTGCCGCTGCAATCGCCTCGGCGAGCGCGGGGACATCTTCCTGCACTTCGGTGTTGCCCTGGGTCCAGTCCACGGTGCTGACATCCCAGCCGTAGGACTCGTAGCGCTTGGCCACATCCTCGGTGAAGGCAATGTCGGTGTCATCTTCGATCGAGATCTGGTTCGAGTCGTAGATCACGACGAGATTGCCGAGCTGCTGGTGACCGGCGAGCGATGATGCTTCGGAGGTGATGCCCTCCTGCAGGCACCCGTCTCCCGCGAGGACATAGACGTGGTGGTCGAAGGGGCTTTCCCCCTCCGGAGCTTCCGGGTCGAAGAGTCCGCGCTCAAAGCGCTGCGAGTAGGCGAAACCGACGGCGGATGCGAGACCCTGGCCGAGCGGTCCGGTGGTCATTTCGACGTGCTTGACGTGGCCATATTCTGGGTGGCCAGCAGTCGGAGAACCCCAGGAACGGATGTTCTTGATGTCGTCGATTTCCAGACCGAAACCGCCGAGGAAAAGCTGCGTGTACTGAGTGAGCGAGGTGTGACCGTTGGAAAGAATGAAGCGGTCCCGACCGAGCCAGTCCGGATCGCTGGGGTCGACGCGCATAATGTGCTGGTACAGCAATGTGGCAACTGGCGCCAGGCTCATAGCCGTTCCCGGGTGACCACCCTTGGCCTTTTCCACGGCATCTGCGGCCAGGAGGCGAGCCGTGTCGGCTGCTCGCTGGTCGAGTTCGGTCCATTCAATACTTGTCACATCGACTCCTTTGAGGGGGATGGGCGTGCGTGCTCAGGTAGCACCGCCGATTAGCCTACAACGCTCTAGTCTGCTGTCGACGGTGAGCTGACTAAACAGATCTGTTGAAGGACGGTAGGCTAGTGGGGATACGGGTTATAAGGAATGGTGACAGTGTCGATCCACGAAATTACGGGTGCTTCGCAGCAAACCAGCGCTGCAACGACCGATGCGCAAACTGGTGTTCCGGAACGCTCGAACTTTAAGCGGAAGCTCGCGGCATACATTTCGCTGACCAAGCCGCGCATTATTGAGTTGCTGCTAGTTACGACGCTGCCCACCATGTTCCTTGCGGCAGGCGGATTCTTCTCACCGTGGCTCGGGCTGGGCGTGTTGCTCGGTGGCACGATGTCGGCGGCAAGCGCGAACGTGTTCAACTGCTACCTCGACCGTGACATTGATCGGCTGATGCGTCGCACCGAAAAGCGCCCGCTCGTCACCGGTGAAGTCTCTGAACGTGAATCGCTTGTGTTCGCGTGGCTACTGGGGATTGCATCCACTGTGGTGTTGTGGCTCGTTGCTAACCCGCTCACCGCGGCGCTCAGCGTCGGGGCAATCCTGCTCTACGTGGTGCTCTACACCATGATCCTCAAGCGCCGGACCGACCAGAACATTGTCTGGGGCGGCGTTGCGGGCTGCATGCCGGTGCTGATCGGTTGGGCTTCAGTCACCAACAGTCTTTCGTGGGAACCGCTGATTCTGTTCCTCATCATCTTCCTGTGGACTCCGGCGCACTACTGGCCGTTGAGCGTGAAGTACGCGGATGACTACGAGAACGCGGATGTGCCGATGCTTTCGGTCACGATGGGTGAGGGCGCGGTTGCGCTCCAGTCAGTAATCTATGCATGGGCAACCATGATCGCGAGTTTGCTGCTCATCCCGGTCGCACCAATGGGATGGCTCTACACGATTGCCGCAGTGGGGGCGGGCGCCTGGTTCGTCGCAGAAGCACACCGGCTCTACTACAACGTGGTCAAGGGCAATGGCGAAGCGAAACCCATGCGCGTGTTCCACCTTTCGATCACGTATCTCACGCTCGTGTTCGTGGCAGTCGGGCTCGACCCGATCCTGTACCTGCCACTCATGCCGTTCGGTGGTTAGCGTTCAGTTCGCCTAACGACCTGCCCAGCGGCCACTCATTGGGATGCTGGGCAGGGACTCAGTCTGCGCGTTCGGTGTGTGTCTAGCGGGCCCGAGCCGGGTGGAGATCCTCGAGGTCAAAGGATTCGAGCGGTCGAAGCAGTGAGCGCTTCTTCGACACGTGCCCACCCATCCGGTCCAGGATGGAGGTGAGTGCCTCGATCGCCTCGACTATGAACGGTCCCTTATTGAGCATGACCGCTTCAGCGCGCCGACCCATCGCGGCATCCGTGACTTCCGCACGAGAAGGCAGCCCCGTGCGCGCTAGTGTGTCGAGCACCTGAGTGGCCCAAATGACAGGCACGTGCGCGGCCTCACAGAGCCACAGAATCTCTTCTTGCACTTCCGCAAGGCGTTCAAAGCCGAGTTCCACAGCGAGATCACCGCGGGCAATCATCACGCCCACACCGCCCCAGCGCATCGCTTCAAGCAGCATGCGGGGGAGGGAGCGAAAGGCCTGCTGCGTTTCAATCTTGAGCGTGATGCCAATTTCACGAGCATCAAGCGCCTCGAGCTCGTGGATGAGGTCGGCAACGTCCTCGTGCGAGCGCACGAAGGAGAGATTCACTGTGTCCGCATGCTTTGCGACGAACGGCAGGTGTGATCGATCCTCTTCGGTGAGCGCCGGAATTCGCAGCGTGGTATCGGGAAGATTAATTCCCTTCTCCGCGCGGAGCTTCACACCGTCGACGCCGGCACGGGTCACCTCGACGATAATTTCCTCATCGGTCACGTCGAGGACGACGCCACCAATTTTGCCATCGTCAAAGAGGATGCGTTGTCCCGCTTTTGCGTCTGAGAAGGCATTCTCGAGGGAGCAGCCAATTCGGTGCGGGCTCACGAGCGTCGCCGGTTGTGGCGCCATATCGCGCTGGAGTCGGATCTCATCGCCGACACGGACGAAGAGGTGCTGACGAACTGGCGGTAGCTCACCGACAGTAATCGTATTGCCCGACTTCGTGTCGAGCTCCATGCCGGTGACAAAGTACGTCGTGCGCTTGCAGGAGACTTCTACGCGACCGGGGGAAAGATCGGTCACGGTGAACTTCCGCCAGCGCCCGCGAGCATCCTCACCCTTGAGCTTGTCACCGATACGCAATCCCAATGTTGCCAATCCGGTCACCGGAATCGGAGTTGGCTCGGCATCAAAGTCGAGCTCGGTCGGCAGTTCACTTGCCTCGATAAAAATAATCCGTGCGAGTTCACTCACTTCACCCGAATCATTTCGAAGCGGTTTGACCTTGATCACCTGCGGACCGGGCTCCAGCGGACCGGTGCGTAGCTTGGGACCGCCGAGATCCATGGCTACTAGGACACCGTCTTGCAGTCCGCGCACCGATTCGATCATCGACGCCCACTCTGTCTCTGAGTCGTGTGCGCAATTGACACGGGCGATATCCATGCCTGCGGCGCCCATCCGTTTCACCAGGGCCGGTTCATGGGCCGCCTCCGAAGGCATCGTCACCATTACCCGAGTGGTTCGGCCACCTCCGTGCACCGAGCCCAAGACCTCATCCCGATTGCGTCGCAGAACGTCTCGTCCCTCATCGAGTGGACCCCAGATCTCACGCCGGCGACGCCCCTCAACCAGCGAATTTACGGTTTCAAGCACCGTGAGGAGCCAAGACCGAACGATTGACTCCATTCGCCCGAGACTCGACAACCCATACGCCGAAAGCGAGCGCTGGATGGGTCGCAGATCATGTTGACGTACTGCGACATAGTGGACGAGGTTTCGCGCTGATTCACGGTGCTCTTCGAGCACAGCCGCGATGAGTTCAGCGGCCGCAAGTTCCGCAGCTTCGACTTCGCGCAGCAGTTTGCGAAGCTGCGCGTCAAGTTCGGGAAGGCTCAGGATGTGTGAGTCAAAGTTCGCCATAGCCTCAGAGGATCTCAGGCCGAAGCAACCGGAATATGAACGTCGGGCTTCTTTTCACCCGGTGCCTTGCCCTGGAGTCGATCGGCACCATCGCGGCGAACATTGACGAGCACCGCAGTGAGAATTGCGAGCGCAACAACGGCGAGCGCCATGTGGATGACCACCGACCAAATCGGAAGCCCGGTACGTGCCTGGTACACGCCGAAGCCAATCTGCACCACTACCGAGATAAAGAGCGCGACTGCCACTGGCCTGGTGCGAGGGTAGTTGCCCCGATAGGCAAGGAACAAGAACACCACGAGCGCGACGGCGAGTGCGTAGCCGGGCCATGCGTGCACGTGCTGCATGATAGCCGGGTCCAAACCGTTTCTTGCGGCGGCCGAGTCACCCGCGTGCGGGCCAGCTCCCGTGGTGAGGACGCCCACGATTTCCGTGATCCAGGTCAGGACGGCAACCGTCACGGCTGTGATCCACAGCGCGGGAGCGCCCTTGGTGGCCCCCGCGTCTGGCAGGGGCTCGGCGAGTCGCACGCGCTGCAGTAGGAGTGCGGCAATCGCAACATTGAGGGCGGATAAGAGGAAGTGCAGGCCAACCACTCGCGGATCGAGCTCGACCAGCACGGTGATGCCACCAACCCCTGCTTGCACAATGACAAGTACGCCAACCCACACCGATGGCGCGACTAGCCCCATTCGGCTGTGCCGGGTATTGAGTACGGCGAGGAAGGCGAGCAGCGCCGCAATTGCGACCACACCTGTGAGGGTGCGGTTACCAAACTCGATAATCCCGTGGATGCCCATTTCCTGTGTCGGTACGAGTGAATCATCCGTGCACAAGGGCCATGTCGGGCAGCCGAGCCCGGAGCCGGTGAGCCGCACGAGGCCACCGGTGGCGACGATGCCGATATTGACCACAAGATTCACCCAGGCGATGAGCCGAGTCCAGCGCGTGACGTGGTCGGGCATCAGGGTTTTGGCGACGGACACAGGTACCTCTCAATGACATTTAGCTCATCCTGGTAGGTGGCTTAGACTAGAGAACGCTGTTCATTGCCAGCGGGCCACAACCAGAACCGCGAGTGGTTGGGAACAAACCAATGCTCGTGGTCGTTCCATTCTATGTGCGCTTTCCGCGTGATGGTGGCAACGAACCATCGAGACGAAGAAGAGAGGTAGCGATGTCAGACGTGCTCATCGACCGCCCCGAGCTAAATGACCTCGGTCATTACGAGTTTGGTTGGTCAGACCCAGACGAAGCGGGAGCCGTTGCGAAACGCGGCCTAAGTGAAGAGGTCGTTCGCGATATCTCGCGGATCAAGAATGAACCGGAATGGATGCTTGAGCGTCGCCTCAAGGGTCTGCAGATGTTCGACCGCAAGCCCATGCCCACGTGGGGTGCGGACCTGTCGGGAATTGACTTCGACAACATTAAGTACTTTGTCCGTGCCTCGGAGAAGCAGGCCCAGACTTGGGAAGATCTCCCGGACGACATCCGGAACACCTACGAGAAGCTCGGTATCCCCGAGGCTGAACGTCAGCGTCTCGTTGCTGGTGTCGCTGCCCAGTACGAATCTGAGGTGGTGTACCACCAGATCAACGAGGAACTCGAAAAACAGGGTGTCATCTTCATGGACACCGACACGGCGCTGCGCGAGCACCCCGAGTTCTTC